>NZ_CP094516.1:314875-629750 GCF_029909975.1 Bradyrhizobium sp. ISRA430 | reverse complement strand
CGGTGCAGGAGCAGCTTTCGAGGCCGCTTCGGTTCGTGGTTGAAGCGATTGCCCTGGAGATATTCGGGAATGTTGGCGTTGATCAGCCAGATCTCCCCGTTCTTCGAATCCGCGTAGGATTCCGCGATCGTGCTCTTGCCGTTGCGGATCGACTTGACCTCGGTTCCGGTCAGCGCGATGCCCGCCTCGACCGTATCCTCGATCGCGTAGTTGAAGCGGGCTTTGCGATTTTCCGCCACGACCTTGATAGGACGTTCGTTCTTATCGGCCATGGCAGACAAATCCGATCGAGATGCGCATCAACGCTAACAGTTTGGATGAAGCGCGCGCGTCAAGACTTCTTGAGGAGATCGCGTATCTCGGTGAGCAGCTCGACCTCGGCAGACGGCTTCGGTGGTGCTGCGGGCGCCGCCTCCTCCTTGCGCTTCAACTGGCTCATCAGCCGGATCACCAGGAACAGCACGAAGGCGACGATGATGAAGTTGATCGTCAGCGTGAGGAAGCTGCCCCAGGCCAGCACGGCGCCTTGCTTTTTCGCATCGGCCAAGTTGGTGGCGGTGACCGCCTTCGACAAGGGGGTGAAGTAGTTTGAGAAGTCGAGCCCGCCGGTGGCGGCACCGATGATCGGCATGATCACGTCGCCGACCAGCGAATTGACGATGGCGCCGAAAGCCGCGCCGATGATGACGGCGACCGCGAGATCGACGACGTTGCCCTTCATGGCGAATTCGCGGAACTCCTTGAGCATGCGCATGCCCTTGTCCTGGACGCTCATGAAACCTCCCAAACGCTAACGCGTCAGTTGATCAGGCCGGCGTGCACCATGGCGCTGCGCACCGCGACGCGCGTCGGCTCGGAGACCGGCACCATCGGCAGCCGCAGCGTCTCGTCCAACTTGCCGAGCAGCGACAGTGCATACTTGATCGGAGCCGGATTGCTCTCGATGAAGAGGTTATTGTGCAGCGGCATCAGCTTGTCGTGCAGCTTCAGGGCGGTGGCGTGATCGCCCTTCTGCCAGGCCGCGTGGAATTCCGAGCACAGCCGCGGCGCGACGTTGGAGGTCACGGAGATGCAGCCATGGCCGCCGTGCGCCATGTAGCCGAGGATGGTCGCATCCTCCCCCGAGAGCTGGTTGAAGTCCTCGCCCATCGCCGCGCGCTGCTGCGACACCCGCACCATGCTGGCGGTGGCGTCCTTGACGCCGGCGATGTTCTTCAGGTCCCACAGCCGCTTCATGGTGTCGACCGACATGTCGATCACCGAGCGCGGCGGGATGTTGTAGATAATGATAGGAATTCCAATTGCATCGTTGATCGCCTTGAAGTGCTGGTAAAGCCCTTCCTGGGTCGGCTTGTTGTAGTAGGGCGTCACGACGAGCACGGCGTTCGCGCCCGCCTTCTCGGCATGCTGCGCGAGCTCGATGGCTTCCTTGGTCGAGTTGGAGCCGGCGCCGGCGATCACAGGCACGCGCCCCTTGGCCTCATCGATGCACCATTCGACGACCTTCTTGTGCTCGTCATGGCTGAGCGTCGGGCTCTCGCCGGTGGTGCCGACGGGGACGAGGCCGTGGGTGCCCTCGGCGATCTGCCAGTTCACCAGCGAGCGGAACGCCGCCTCGTCAAGCGAGCCGTTCTTGAACGGCGTGACCAAGGCGGTGAACGACCCCCGGAATTTCGTCTTGGCTGCCATGGACTTCCTCCGTACGCGGCGAGCTTGAGAGCAAGCCCCATACATATCGGGTCTATCCGGCCGGTAAAAGGGCCGCAGCCCGGTGACGCACCGTTTAGGCCGCGATTTTGCCGCGGTGATGGTGCAAAGCCGGCGGAGGTAAGCGGCTGTTGGTAATTTGTCCGCATATTCAATCAAATATTGCTAGGTCTTCAGCGACTTGACTGATTCGGGGGCGATGTGACGCCGTGATTTCCTTTCGTCGCGCCACATGGCGATCTACCGGTCTGCTCGCGTGCCTGATGGCAGGGCTGTCGGTCGGTTGTGCCGCCTGGGCCAAGTCCAATGAGACGACCCAGGACGGGGCCAAGGAAACTGCCAAGGAAACTTCCAAGGAAACTTCCAAGGAAACCGCGAAGCAGGCCCCCAAAGATACCGCGAAGGGAGCTTCCAAAGGATCGGCCAAGGAAACAGGCAAGGACGCAGCGAAGGGAGCGAGCAAGGGAGCCGCTAGCATCCCGGCCAAGGATGCCGCGAAGAAACCTGCCAAGGAACCCGCCAAGGATGCCGGCAAGGAACCCGCGAAGGACAAGCACAAGCCTAAGGCTGCGGCGCCGGCGCCAAAATCACGACCGACCGCCAACGGTTCGGCCTCCCAGACCTCACCCGCGCCGGCCCCGACGGCCACCGTCAGACCTGCCGCCCCGGCCGCCGTCAGACCGGTCGCAGCCCCTGTGCTGGCTCCGGCAACGCGCCAGCATGCGGCGCCACGCAAGCCGGTGCTGCCGGCCGCGGTCGCCGCGACATCATCGACCTCGCAAGGCGACAAGGACACGCTGGAAAACGTCATCGAGCTCGTGCGCAAGCGCAAAGCCGCCGATGCAACCAACGCCGCAGCCGGCATCGCCGACCCCGTCGCGCGCAAGCTCGCGGAATGGATCATCCTGCGCAGCGAGGACAACGGCGCGAGCGTGGAGCGCTACCGCGCCTTCCTCGCCGCCAATCCGAGCTGGCCGTCGCAGACCTTCCTGCGCCGGCGCCTCGAGGCCGCGATGTGGGACGACAGGCGCGATGATTCGGTCGCGTGGTCGTGGTTCGAGAACGAGTCTCCGATCTCGGCGAAGGGCCGCTTTTCGCTCGCCAAGGCGATGCTGGCGCGCGGCGACCGCGCCAATGCGGAGCGGCTGGTACGCGAGGCCTGGCGCAGCGATTCGATGTCGGAGGAGACCGAGAACAACGCACTCGATCAGTTCGGCGCCCTGCTCACCCCGGGCGACCAGAAGGCGCGGATGGACACGCTGCTCTACGGCAGCGAGCATGAGGCTGCGCTGCGCGCCGCCAAGCGCCTCGGCGCCGGCTATGTCGCGCTCGCCAAGGCCCGCATCGCCGCCTACAGGAAGGCACCCAACACGCGCGCCCTGCTCGAGGCCGTGCCGCGCGAATTGCACGGCGACCCTGGCTACATCTTCAGCAAGATCCAGCTCCTGCGTCGCGAGGAGAAGTTTGCGGAAGCCGCCCAGCTCATGTTGTCGGCGCCGAAGGATCCGAACCGGCTCTACAATCTCGACGAATGGTGGATCGAGCGGCGCCTGCTGGCGCGCAAGATGATCGACACGGAGGAATTCCGTAGCGCCTATCTCATCGCGCGCGACGCCGCGCTGCCCTCGCGCGACATCTACAAGACCGAGCAGGAATTCACCGCGGGATGGATCGCGCTGCGCTTCCTCAACGATCCCTCGACCGCCGCCCAGCATTTTGCACGGATCGGGGTCGGCAGCGTCAATCCGACTACGCTGGCGCGCGCCGGCTACTGGCAGGGCCGCGCGGCGGAAGCGGCGGGCCGCCAGCAGGAGGCGCGCAACGCCTACGCGCGGGCCGCAGAACAGTCGACCAGCTATTACGGGCAGCTCGCCCGCGCCAAGCTCGGCCTGCCGCAGATCGCGCTCAACAGCGCGCCGCGGGGCCGCGGCGCCGAACGGCTCGAGATCGTGCGCGCGGCGCACTTGCTCTACGAGCTCGACGAGCGCGAGCTCGCGGTGCCGATGCTCGCCGACATGGGTGAGAACGGCGATCCGGAGGCCCTTGCCGGCCTCGGCGAGCTCACCCAGCGCTACAGCGACGCACGCGGCATGCTGCTGCTTGGCAAGGCCGCGCTCAATCGGGGACTGCCGTTCGACTTCTACGCCTACCCGGTCAACGGCATTCCGCAGTTCACTCAGATCGGCCCCGAGGTCGAGCGCAGCATCGTCTACGCCATTGCGCGGCAGGAAAGCGCGTTCAATCCCTCCGTGGTCTCGCCGGCGCAGGCCTATGGTCTGATGCAGGTGACGCCGGATGCCGCGCGCTATGTCTGCAAACGGCACGGGGCGACCTACGACCTGTCCCGACTCAAGAACGACTCGGCCTACAACGCCACGCTCGGCGCCGCCGAACTCGGTGGACTGCTCGAGGACTATCGCGGCTCCTACATCATGACGTTTGCTGCCTACAACGCCGGCCGCGGCAGCGTGAAGAAGTGGATCGACCGCTACGGCGACCCGCGTGACCCGAAGGTCGATGCGGTCGACTGGGTCGAGCTGATCCCGTTCTCCGAGACGCGCAACTACGTGCAGCGGATCATGGAGAATCTTCAGGTCTACCGCGCCCGCTTCGGCGGAGGCACGCGCTTGCAGATCGAAGCTGATCTGCGTCGCGGCGCTGGCAGCGTGGAATAGCCCTCGAGAGCTGGCAGCTTCGCTGGTCAGACGGGCGGCTCGATCACAGCGGCAAGAGAACGGTCCGAATCGGTCCTATGGCGTGGACTCTCCGACGGGTGTCGGCCAGAAACACGAAACTGTGATCGGATTGCCGTCCTGGGACACGCCGTGAGGGCGATTCGAGGCTCAGGCCGGGCATCTCAACTGGCGGAGACGGAGGGATTCGAACCCTCGATAGGCCTTTACAAGCCTATAACGGTTTAGCAAACCGCCGCCTTCAGCCACTCGGCCACGTCTCCAATACGGGGGGTATGCCCGACACAGCGGCGAGCCGCAAGCGGCAGATTTGCCTCGGCGCATTCTTTCACCTGAAAGCCAGCTCCGCATTTCAACCCAGGAGCTGCGCGCCAAGCCGGCCCCCACGCCTCCCCCCCGTGTTGATATGTCCGCAACTAGCGGCGGGATCGCCAGACCCGCCAATGCGACGGCGAAATCAGCACCGCCTCGCCGGCCCAGACATTGAACCACACGCCGGATTTGCGCCGGCATGGAAAAGTCCAGGGCACGATGCCGGTCTTGTGCAGCCGTCCGAGTTCCAGATCACATTCATCGGGCGCGATCTGAATCGGCAGCCACTGGCCCGTGTTGTCGGTATCGCTCATGCCGTGCGGTCTAACCCGTGGCACGAAGCATGAACTTGATTCAGCGCAACGAGGTCAGGCCGTGAATACACCGACCTCCGCGCGATTCATCAGCTCAGTGCGTGGAGACCCAGGCCCTCGCCTCGCGCTGCGCGGCGGAGATTTCGGCTTCCGACATCTGCCCGGCGACTTCCTGGCGCAGCGCAATCGCGTCTTTGCGGCCCTTCAGCGCGGCAAGGTTAAACCATTTGTGCGCGGCGACGAGGTCGACCAGGCCGGCACGGCCGCTCGCCCAATACAGTCCGCGCTCGAACAGCACGTCCGACAACGCGCTTGTGCCGATCGGCGTCGCCGTCTCCAGATCGAAGGTCCCCTGAAACATGTCGCATCCCCTTTTATCATTGTGCCGCCTCGTTCCCCCGAGCGCGGCTCCCGTCCAACTGTTCAACTCGTCCCCATGCCGTTTGCCGGCTTGTTGGAGGAGATGATGGCGGGCAATTTTGAATGGCAGTTTAAGTATCGCGATGAAGGAGACGTAAACGCGAAGGCGCGAGACCGGTGAGGCGAATGCAAGAAGCCCCCGATTCACAGACACTTCTGCGATTCGTCAGAGTTGGTTTACCCTGTGATTTTCGGACATCGATAACCATCATGCGCAGTCGGAAGCACGAGCGGCAACCGCGCCGCGTCCCCGCGGCCGGCGAAAGCGGGGAATCTGCGACGCCGAGGCGTTGCGCTTCAGTGAGCCGACGGCCGCTTCTGGAATAAGGGAAACGCCCAGCCTGGACGACGGCGCCCGCACATGGGCGCGATGGTCACGGGCGACGATCGCCTGCTCGCTGGCAAGCGTTACCGCGCGTCGTATCGAAATGTCGGGAAATGAAATGCCGGCCAGGATGCCGGCTCAAGGGAACGAGGGCGTCGGCGAACACGTCAGGACCAGATTCCACTGTGGCCAGCAGGCCGCTTGTGAAATTGCGGAGCCCCTTGAGGGAGACCACACCGAACGAAGAAAACTCGGTTTCTTCTGCCGGACCTGACTTTCGCGCGCTTGCGAAAGACGAATGATCCGACCGTTGACCTGATGTCTCGCCGACACCCTCTATCGTCGACCAGAGCCCGTAGGCGCTGATGACGTGCCGGCTATCGAGGAGCCGGCAACTTCAGTAGCGAAGTTACTTCTTCTTCTTCGCGACCTTGCGGGTCTTCTTCGCAGTCTTCTTCACTGCGCTCTTCGCCTTCTTCGCCTTCTTCGCTTTCTTGGCCATGTTGCCCTCCGATGTGTGAGATGGCTTTAATCGCTGCGTGCATTCGGGGATCGAATGCACTTCATCCCGAATACACCAACACAACGAAAAAAACAGCGTCTCGCTTAAGGAAGTGTTGACGCAGCAAGCCGCGTACGCCTTGCGCGCTTGGTGTGAACGCGCCGCAGGACGCACGCTTGCGATTGCAGAAGGCGCCTGCAGCCTCATCGTCGCTGTGCATTGCGATTGCACGAAAACCCTATGCAGCAAGTATTTTTCTGCACTCGTGCTTCGCACGCGATCATTGCGAAGATGTGCGCTGCGACTCGCTCGAAGGCGCGGGAAAGGCATTGCGCGGACTCTGAGTCGTGACTTTTGGCAACGAAAATATTTTCATGCTTAACGCCGCCGGCGCTCCCCGGCGCGCGTTCGAAGCCGCCTTTCACGCGAATCGAAGACGGCGATTCGGTTGGGCTTGAAGAGCGTGATCGGGGCGATGGTCGCTGTCGTCGTGTGCGCGAGACGGATGCGCGGAGGCTCGCTCGCGGTGACGGCGCGCCGTCACCGCGACATGTCAGAGGCCGAGCTTGGACTTTAGCAGATCGTTGACGGCTTGGGGATTGGCCTTGCCGCCGGACGACTTCATCACCTGGCCGACGAACCAGCCGAGCGCCTGCGGCTTGTCTTTCACCTGCGCGACCTTGTCGGGATTGGACGCGATGATGTCGTCGACCACCTTCTCGATCGCCGAGAGGTCGGTGACCTGCTTCATGCCGCGGCTTTCGACCAGCGCGCGGGGATCGCCGCCTTCTTGCCAGACGATCTCGAACAGATCCTTGGCGATCTTTCCGCTGATCGTGCCCTCGCCGATCAGATCGACGATCGCGGCAAGCTGCTCGGCCGTGACGGGTGAGCTCGCAATGTCCCGGCCTTCCTTGTTGAGACGCCCGAACAGCTCGTTGATCACCCAGTTCGCCACCAGCTTGCCGTCGCGCGCGCGGTTGGCGAGCCTGTCCAGCGCCGTCTCATAGAACACAGCGCTCTCGCGCTCGGCGACCAGCACGCTGGCGTCGTAGGCGGAGAGGCCGAAGTCGGCGACGAAACGCGCTTTCTTCTGGTCCGGCAGCTCGGGAAGCTTCGCCTTCAGCTCGTCGACGAAGGCCTGGCTGAACTCGAGCGGCAAGAGATCGGGGTCGGGGAAGTAGCGATAGTCGTGCGCCTCTTCCTTGGACCGCATCGAGCGCGTCTCGCCCTTGTTGGGGTCGTACAGCCGCGTCTCCTGCTCGATCTCGCCGCCGTCCTCGAGGATCTCGATCTGGCGGCGCGCCTCGTACTCGATCGCCTGGCCGATGAAGTTGATCGAGTTCATGTTCTTGATCTCGCAGCGGGTGCCGAGCGGACCGCCGGGCTTGCGCACCGAGACGTTGACGTCGGCGCGCAGGTTACCCTTCTCCATGTCGCCGTCGCAGGTGCCGAGATAGCGCAGGATCGAGCGCAGCTTCGTCACATAGGCCTTGGCCTGCTCGGCATCGCGGATATCGGGCTTGGAGACGATCTCCATCAGCGCCACGCCGCAGCGGTTGAGATCGACATAGGACATGGACGGCGATTGGTCGTGCAGCAATTTGCCGGCGTCCTGCTCCAGATGCAGCCGCTCGATGCCGACGGTGACGCTGCGGCCGCCGTCGAGCTCGACCAGCACCTCGCCTTCGCCCACGACCGGCGACTTGTACTGGCTGATCTGGTAGCCCTGCGGTGAATCTGGATAGAAATAGTTCTTGCGATCGAACACCGAGCGCAGATTGATCTTCGCGTTCAGGCCAAGCCCGGTCCGGACAGCCTGCCTGACGCATTCCTCGTTGATCACGGGCAGCATGCCGGGCATCGCCGCGTCGACGAGAGAGACGTGCGTGTTCGGATCGCCGCCGAACGCGGTGGATGCGCCCGAGAACAGTTTTGAGCTCGACGTCACCTGGGCGTGGATCTCCATGCCGATGACCATCTCCCAGTCGCCGGTGGCGCCTTTGAGAAGCTTGTGCGTGGCCGTGCTCATGTCGTGCTCCCGAGCAGCGTGGCAGCAATCCGCTCCCACTCCGCCTGCAATGAATCTTTTGCCGCCGGCTGGCCCGCCTGGCGGTACCAGTAGCCGGCATTGCCGAGATCGCCCTCGACGCGGTGCAAGTACGCATGCACCCAGGCCGCCTCGCGGCTGTCCTCGTCCTGAACGATCTTGTGCGCCTGGTCCCAGTCGCCCTTGGCGGCCCACCAGAGGCCTGCCAGCGGCGCGCTGAGATCCGGCGCGGGCGCGGCGCCGTCGAGGCTGGCGATGTACGCCGCCAAATTCACCACCACCTCACGGGCGTGAAGCGGCCGACCGCCTGCTCGATCACCTCGCCGAGCGAGAACAGCGTCTCCTCGTCGAAGGGACGGCCTATAAGCTGCAAGCCGAGCGGCAAACCTTGCGCATCCCTGCCCGCGGGCACGGCGATGCCGGGCAGGCCCGCCATGTTCACGGTCACCGTGAAGATGTCGTTCAGATACATCTCGACCGGATCGGCGCCGCCCTTCTCGCCGATGCCGAAGGCGGCCGACGGCGTTGCCGGCGTGAGGATGGCGTCGACACCCTTGGCGAAGCAATCCTCAAAGTCCTTCTTGATCAGCGTGCGCACCTTTTGCGCGCGCAGGTAATAGGCGTCGTAGTAGCCGGCCGACAGCACATAGGTGCCGATCATCACGCGCCGCTTCACCTCGGCGCCAAAGCCTTCGGCGCGGGTGTTCTCGTACATCCCGATGATATTCCTGCCCTGCTCGCGCAGGCCGTAGCGCACACCGTCATAGCGCGCGAGGTTGGAGGAGGCTTCCGCCGGCGCTACGATGTAGTAGGCCGGCAGCGCATACTTGGTGTGCGGCAGCGACACCTCGACGAGCTCGGCGCCGGCGCTCCTGAGCCAGGCCGCGCCCTCGCTCCAGAGCTTCTCGATCTCGGCCGGCATGCCGTCGAGCCGATACTCCTTGGGGATACCGATCTTCATGCCCTTCACGGACTTGCCGATCGCAGCCTCGTAGTCCGGCACCGCGATGTCGACCGAGGTCGTATCCTTCGGGTCGTGACCGGCCATCGAGCGCAGCAGCATCGCGGCGTCACGCACGCTGCGCGCGATTGGACCTGCCTGATCGAGCGAGGAGGCAAAGGCGACGATGCCCCAGCGCGAGCAGCGGCCATAGGTCGGCTTGATACCGACGGTCGCGGTGAAGGCTGCCGGCTGGCGAATCGAGCCGCCGGTGTCGGTCGCGGTCGCGCCCATGCAGAGCAGCGCGGCCACCGCCGACGCCGAGCCGCCGGACGAGCCGCCTGGCACCAGCGTGGTGTTGGAGCCATCGCGCCGCCACGGATTGCCGACGGGACCGAAGCAGGAGGTCTCGTTCGACGAGCCCATTGCGAACTCGTCGTTGTTGAGCTTGCCGAGCATCACCGCGCCGTCGCGCCAGAGCTGCGAGGTGATCGTCGATTCATAGGTCGGCACGAAGTTGCCGAGGATCTTCGAGCACGCCGTGGTGCGCACGCCCTTGGTCGCAAAGAGGTCCTTGATGCCGAGGGGAATGCCGGCGAGCGGGCCGGCATCGCCCTTGGCGATCTTGGTATCGGCCTCGCGGGCCATGGCGCGCGCCTGGTCCGGCGTCTCCATGACGAAGGCGTTGAGCACGCGCGCGGCTTCCATCGCGCCGAGATGCGCGTCGGTCAATTCCAGTGACGTGAAAGATTTGTCGGCGAGCCCCTTGCGGGCCTCGGCGAGCGTCAGCGATGTCAAATCGGTCATTTATTGATCGGGCTGCAGAAGAACGGAGACAGGGTCTTGTCGTTGGCCGGGTCGTCTTTTTTGGCGGAGGCTTTCGCCGCCGCCTCGAGCTCGTCGAGCACGGCATTGACGGCGACGTTGGGATCGGCAGCTTTGCCCTGCCGCTCCATCTTGTCGAGATAGTTCATGTAGGCCTGGTAGGCCTTCTCATCGTCGCATAGCAGGCACATCGGACCTGTTCCTAGCGGTCTTTTGTTTGACGCGTTTTCTTCACGCGAACCGGAATCCACTTCGCTTGAAAACGCTATGTTACTCGACGACCTTCGGCACCAGAAAGAAGTGACCTTCGGTCGCCGGCGCATTGGCAACGATATCGTCGGCGATCTCGCCGTCGTTGACCACGTCCTGACGCTTCTTCATCTGCATCGGGGTCACCGAGGTCATCGGCTCGACGCCCTCGACATTGACCTCCGAGAGCTGTTCGACAAAGGCGAGCATAGCGTTGAGCTCGCCCTGCAAGTGCGGAACCTCGTCGTCGGAAACCGCGATACGCGCCAGATGCGCGATGCGGCGGACGATAGCAGCGTCGACGGACATTATATAAGGCCTCTCACGGCAAAACCTATCCGCCGTATAGCAGAGGCCTGTTTTGCACCGCAACCGGCGCAGGTGCCTAGCCGGTCAGCGCTTTCAGGCGGCCCTGCGCCGTTTTGGCGAGCTCCCGGGTCAATTCGGCCGCCGGCAGCTCGCGGCCCAGGCCGATCGCCTGGCCGGCCCAGAGATTGGTGAAATCCACCCGGCCCTGCTTTTCGGCCGCCGCCTTGAGCGGCCCCAGTGCGGTCGCGGCATGGGGAAAGGCGGGCGCGTCCGGCGAGATCGGGCCGACCTCGCGCATCAGTCGGTTCTGGACCCCGCGCGCCGGCCGGCCGGTCATCACATTGGTGATGACGGTGGAATCGTCCCGCGCCTCGGCGAGCGCCTTGCGGCCCCCGGGCGTGACCTTGGATTCCGGACAGCGCAGATACGCGCTGCCGATCTGCACGCCGGATGCGCCGAGGGCAAAGGCCGCGGCAATCCCGCGTCCATCGGCGATGCCGCCGCAGGCGATCACCGGTACCTTCACGGCGTCGACGACCTGCGGCACCAGCGCGAAAGTGCCGGGCTGCTCGCTGATATTCTCCGTCAGGAACATGCCGCGATGACCGCCCGCCTCCGCGCCCTGCGCGATCACGGCGTCGACGCCGTGCTGCTCGAGCCAGACCGCTTCCTTGACCGTTGTGGCCGACGAGATGACGATGCATCCGGCCGCCTTGACTCGCTTGAGCAGCGTCTCCTCCGGCAGGCCGAAATGAAAGCTGACGACCTCCGGCTTCAGCTCCTCCACCACCTCGCAGAAGGCCGCATCGAACGGCGCGCGGTTGGCCGCATTGATCGGCGCGGCCGGATCGAGGCCGTGTTCGGTGTAGTAGCCCGCTAGCCGCTGCTTCCAGCGTGCTTCGGCTTCAGTCGTGAGATCGATCGGCGTGTGGCAGAAGAAGTTCATGTTCACCGGCGCAGCGACGCGCTGACGGATGACGCCAACCTGCTCCCGCGCCTTCTCTGCCGACAACATTGCGCAGGGCAGCGAACCCAGCGCACCGCCTTGCGCGGCCGCGATCACAAGCTCCGCATCCATCACGCCGGCCATCGGCGCCAGCACGATCGGGAATTCGGTCTTGAAGAGATCGATCAGTCGACGGTCAGGCCACATGGTTTTTCTCTCTAGTTGGCTCGCTGCAAACCCTCTCCCCTTGTGGGAGAGGGTGGCGCCGAAGGCGCCGGGTGAGGGGTTTGTATCCGCGGAGACAGACCCCTCATCCGGCGCGGATTGCATCCGCGCCACCTTCTCCCACAACAAGGGGAGAAGGAAAGGCACCTCCCGCCGAATTGCGCTGGCCGGCAAGAAGTTGCTCTGCTTCGGTCGCGATCCGCTCGACGATCTCGGCGGCGGGCGGAATATCATGGATCAAGCCGACGGCCTCGCCGGCAAAGACGGCTGCGATCTCAAAATTGCCTGCGGCTTTCGCCGCAGCATACTCCACGGCGACCTCGCCTGCTCGCTGCATGAGCTCGATCTCGCGGCCGGTCCATCGCCGGATATGATCATTGACCAGCGTGCGTGCGGTGAACGGCGCCGGCCAGAACAGGCTCCGTGACCAATCGACGATGACGCCGCGCACGGTGTCGTTGGCGTTCGCCGCGCGAATGCGCTGCTTCGCCTCCTCCGCGCCGTCGGCCTCCACGCTCGCGTAGAAGCGCGTCCCGATCAACACGCCGGACGCGCCGAGCATCATCATCGCCGCCAAGCCGCGACCATCGGCGATGCCGCCCGCCGCAACCACCGGCACGCGCCCGGCCGCAAGATCGACGACTGCCGGCACGATGTCGACGGTGGTGCGCGATGCGCCATGGCCGCCGGCTTCAGTGCCCTGCGCGATCAGGATCTCCGCGCCGGCGTCCAGCGCCTGCTTCGCCATGTCCTCGCTCTGGACCTGGCAGATCAATCGCGCACCGCGCGCCCTGATGCGCGGCGCAAACGGCGCGGGATCGCCGAACGACAGCATGATGGCCTGCGGCCCAGCGTCGAGCGCGATATCGAGAAGATCGGGCTGCCTTGCAAGGCTCCAGGTGATGAAGCCGATGCCGAACGGCGCAAAGCCTTTCAGCCTGGCGGTGTCGGCCTCGAGCCGGGCCCGGTCGCCATAGCCGCCACCCAGGATGCCGAAACCGCCGGCATCGCTGACGGCGCGGGTCAGCCGGCTGCCCGCGATCGTATCCATGGGCGCCGACAGGATCGGATGCGTGATCCCGAGCAGCTCCGTCAGCGGCGTGGTGATCGGCATGGGTCCTCCCGCTCTGGACAGCAAGACTAGGCGCGAATAGCATTCTCGAAAATTGAATTCTTGTGAACGGTGCCATCTCGGAATCGAAACGAGACCATGGAACTCAGCGATATCAAAACCTTTGCCGCAGTGGCCCGCGCCGGCGGCATCACCCGCGCCGCCGAAGAGCTCAACACCGTGCAGTCGAACGTCACCCAGCGGGTCAAGGCGCTGGAGGCCGAGATCGGCACGCCGCTGTTCGAGCGGCACAGCCGCGGCATGACTTTGACCCCCGCCGGCAAGCGTCTTCTGCCCTACGCACAGAAGATGGCGGCGTTGTCGCATGAGGCTGTGCTCGCCGCGCGGGACGATGGCGAGCCAAAGGGGCCGCTGGCGATCGGCTCGATGGAGACCACCGCCGCCGTGCGGCTGCCGCCGCTGCTCGCCGATTTCCACCGCCGCTTCCCCGCGGTGCGGCTGACGCTGCGCACGGCGACCACCGCCGACCTCGTCGCCGCCGTGCTCGACGGCGTCCTCGACGGTGCCTTTGTCGCCGGACCGATCGAGCACGCCGAGCTCGTGACTGTCATCGCATTCCGCGAAGAGCTGGTGCTGGTCAGCGCGCGGCGCTGGACGTCGCTGAAGGAGCTGCGCGCCGCTACGCCCGAGTCAGGGCCGACGGCGCTGGTGTTCCGCACCGGCTGCACCTACCGCCAGCGGCTCGAGCAGATCTTCGTCGAGTTCGGCTGGCCGTCGGCAGCGCGGTTCGAGCTCGGCACCCTCGACGGCATGATCGGCTGCGTCGCCGCCGACATGGGCGTGAGCCTGCTGCCGCGCGCCGTGGTCGAACGCAGTGCGATGATCGGCAACGTATCGATCCATGCGCTGAACCCGGCGCACGCCCACGTGGAGACGCTCTTCATCCAGCGCCGCAGCGGACATCAATACAGCGCGCTCAGCGGTTTCGTGTCCTGCCTCAAGGCGGACGACGATGTCATCGCGGCCTGAGATGCCATCGCCGCAGTGCGACGACGGCCCAGATCGCCTCGACGAGGCCGAACGGCCAGGCGCCCTGCAGAAAGCCGTAGGCCGAGCCGAGCGCAGAGGCGGCGAACAGCAGCACGAACCAGTGGCTGCGGTCTTCCATCGCATAGCAGACCAGCATCGCGGTCACGGCAAACAGGCCGAATAGGGTCAGCGCATCCATTGTTCTTCACTCCGCGGCGCGACGCATGCTATGCGCTGATGCCATGCCGGCTCCTATCCTGTCCCTGGTCGATGCTGCAACCCACTGGTCCGCGCGCGGCGCGCTGATCGGGCTTGACCTCGGCACCAAGACCATCGGCGTCGCCGTCTCCGATCCTGACCGCCGGCTCGCGACCGGGGTCGAGACCATCCAGCGCAAGGCGTTCAAGCAGGACGCAGGCCGGCTGCTTGCGATCGCGAGCGAGCGCAAGGCAGCCGGCTTCGTGCTCGGACTGCCCATCAACATGGATGGCAGCGAGGGACCACGCGCGCAATCGACCCGCGCCTTCGCCCGCAACCTCGCCGGCCTCACGGAGCTGCCGATCGGCTTGTGGGACGAGCGCCTCTCGACGGCAGCGGTCGAGCGGGAGCTGATCGGCATGGACGTCAGCCGCGCCAAGCGCGCCGAGGTCATCGACGAGCACGCCGCGATCTTCATCCTGCAGGGCGCGCTCGACAGGCTCGCCAATCTCCGCGCAGCCTCGGGACCGGCTGATCAATGATTGTCGTGATCGCGGCACTTCTGCCGGTCTTCATCCTCATCGTGCTCGGCGTCGTGCTCAAGCGCACCCTGATGCCGCTCGACACGCAATGGCACGGGCTGGAGCGGCTGACCTATTTCGTGCTGTTTCCGATGCTCCTGATCCAGACGCTGGTGAGGGCTGATCTCGGCAAGGTGCCGGTCGCCGGCGTCGGAGGCGCGCTGCTGTTGTCAGTGCTCACGATGTCGCTGCTGTGCCTCGCGCTGCGCCCTGCCCTGGCGCGGCTCCAGATCGATGGCCCGGCCTTCTCTTCGATCTTCCAGGGCGCGACCCGCTGGCAGACCTACGTGGCGCTCTCCGTCTCGGCCAATATGTTCGGCGATGTCGGGCTGGCGCTCGCCTCGGTGGCGATGGTCGCAATCATTCCGCTGGTCAACGTGTTCAGCGTCGCCGTGCTCGCGCACTACGCCGCGCCGGAAAAGCAATCGGCGCGCGCCATCGTCATGACGGTGGCGTGCAATCCCCTGATCTGGGCCTGCGCCATCGGTCTTTTCATCAACCTCGTCCATTTGCCGCTACCAAAAATCTGGCACGATGTCGCGGATGCGCTGAGCCGCTCCTCACTCGCAATCGGCCTGCTCGTCACCGGCGCCGGCCTGCACCTCAAAGGCCTGCTTCGCCCCAGCGCGAGCGCAGCGATCGGCGTGGTGTTCAAGCTGGTGCTGATGCCCGTGCTCGCACTGGCGCTGGCCGCCTGGTTCGGCCTGACCGGCAACAGCCTCGCGATCGTCGCGATCTGCGCCGCGGTGCCGACCTCGCCCAGCGCCTATGTGCTCGCCCGCCAGATGGGCGGCGACGCGCCGCTGCTGGCGCAGATCATCACGCTGCAGACGATTTTGGCAGCGGTGACGATGCCGATCACGATCGCGCTGGTTGCTGCGCGCTAGACGTAGCGCCCCAATGTAAAAAGGATGAAGGTGTTGCAGGCCGAATGGGCCACCACCGTGGGCCATGTGGAATTGCTGGTCCATCGAAGGTAGCCAAGAACAAGTCCGAAAGCGAAAATAAGCAGGCGCCCGAACCAATCGTACTGGGTATGGTTCATTGCCCATACTGCGGATGTCAGGACAATAGCCCCGATCGGGCCCAGAGAAGATTGCGACCAGCCGCGGAACAAGAAGCCGCGAACAACAAACTCTTCGACGAGAGGTCCAGCGATACAGCCTCCAATGAGCCACGCGAGCAATCCCGCGGCCCCTCCGACAACGAGCATGGGATCGGGCTGATATCCTCCTGCCGCACCCATCTTCGAGAGCACGAATCCCTCGATTGACAAAAAGATCGTCGTGATGGCGAGGGCGCGCACTATCTCGCCGCCGGTTGGCCAATTCAGAGCGAGATACTCGCCAAACTCTCTGCCGGCCATGCGGATCGCAATCCAGAGCACCGCGATGGCAGGCAACGTCCCCGCGATGAGCCAGACGCCATACCAACGCCCCTGTGACGCCAACGCCTGGAGTTCCCCTGGAGCTAATATCTTCGGCCCGGCTTTGACGGCCAGGATGATGCTCACGACCACTCCGCCCGTCAGAACGAAAGCGCCATCTGCGATCAAGGCTATGAGCGTTGTCTCCCAGAAGTCCCAGGTCCGACGCGCCAACGGCGAGACTGGGACGCGACCGCTAACGTTTTTGAGATCCGTCATAAAAGACAACTCTTAAGAGAGTAAAATATTTACTCTACCCAGAGTACAGAACCGTTTTGCCGGCCGTCAATGACCAATGGCGCCGGTGGCGGCGAGGTACCTATCGGATCGTCACAGAACTTGTGGCAAGCGCCCGCCTAACTGCCCAGCCACATCGTCAGCACCACCGCGGTCATATTGTTCAGCGCATGCAGCACGATGGTGAGCCACAGCGAGTTGGCGCGATAGCGCATATAGCCGAACCACACGCCGATCGTGAAGACCTCTGCGAGGAAGTACATGTCGTACTGCAGATGCACGACCGTCCAGACCAGCGACGACAGGATGATCGCGCCGGGCACGCGCAGGAAGCTTGCCGACCAGCCCCGATAGAGGAAACCGCGCGCGAGCACTTCCTCGGACATCGGCGCGGCGACGCTGAAGGCGAGCAGCAGCAACACTGCTGCTCCCTTGTCGCGGCCCGATTTCAGGAGATCGGTCATGAACCCCGGCGTCGCCTCGCGGCCGAGCGCCCGCGACATTGTCTCCCAGGCCAGCACCAGCAGGAGGAGACCGATGGCGCCGACCAGGAGTTGCTTCCAGGACGGCCAGCGCAGCGCGAGATAGTCGACGAAGGATGCGCGCTTGAGGCAGACGGCGAGCCAGACCGCCGCCAGCGTCGCCGGCAGGCCCATGATCACCGACAGCGCGAGCGCCTGAGGCTCGTGGCCAACGAGCTCAATCGAGGCCAGGTCGATCGGGTGGCCGCGAAGCGCCACGAGAACGACGATCGCCCCGACCTGCCCGACGAACATCGCAACGAAGACGAGGACACCCCACAGCGCCGTGCCCCAGAATTTCCAGACGCGCGGCTTGTGGTCCGCAGGCGACATGATCAGTGGCGGGTGTTGGGGATTGAGGGTGTCCATCAGGAGGCTTTCGTTAGGAAGCAATCATTCCGGGGCGCCCAAAGGGCGAACCCGGAAAGACGGAGCAACAAGTCGCCGGAGAATTCACGGCAGCGCCCGTTCCAGCAGCGCCCGAACATCTCCGCTCTCCAGCTCCACCGCTCCATACATGCTGGCGTGGTTCGCGGCGAGGCGCGTGGCGGCGAACAGCTCGGCGTGGCGGGGTGAGACGCCGTTGAGCGCGGCGGCGGCGGCAAGCAGTGCAAGCTTCTCGACCGCAAGGCGCGCGACGCGCTCGCCATCCGCGCGGCGAAAGGTGTTGCCGATGAAAGCGGCCGCCTCACCTGCTCCGGACAAGCCCTTTGCCTCCGCAACGAGCCCCTGCAGGACCGCCATCGCCGCATCCGGCTCCCGCGCCAGCGCACGGAGCACGTCGAGACACATCACGTTGCCCGAACCTTCCCAGATCGCGTTGACCGGCGCCTCGCGATAGTGGCGCGCCAAAATGCCCTCTTCGACGTAGCCGTTGCCGCCGAGGCATTCCATCGCCTCGTAGAGGAAGCCTGGTGCGGTCTTGCAGGTCCAGTATTTGATCGCGGGCGTCAGCAGCCGCATGTAGGCGGCTTCGGTCGGATCGCGCGGCGTGCGATCGAAGGCGCGGCAGAGGCGCATCACCAAGGCGACGCTCGCTTCCACATGCAGCGCCATGTCCGACAGCACCGCCTGCATCAGCGGCTGATCGGCCAGATGCTTCTGGAACACGCTGCGATGACGTGCATGGTGCAGCGCGTGGGCAAGGCCCGAACGCATCAGTCCGCTGGAGGCGATCGCGCAATCCTGCCGCGTGAGCTGCACCATCTGGATGATGGTGCGGATGCCCTTGCCCTCCTCGCCCACCCGTTCGGCATAGGCGCCGACGAACTCGACCTCCGATGAGGCATTCGAGCGATTACCGAGCTTGTCCTTCAGCCGCTGAAACTGGAGCGCGTTCACCGATCCGTCCGGTGCAAAGCGCGGCATGAAGAAGCAGGTCAACCCGTTCTCGGCCTGCGCGAGCACGAGAAAGGCATCGCACATCGGCGCGGACATGAACCATTTGTGGCCCGTGATCAGATAGGCGTTCCCATCGCGCGCGGCGCGGCTCATGTTGGCGCGGACGTCAGTGCCACCCTGCTTCTCGGTCATGCCCATGCCGAGCGTCATGCCGCGCTTCTGCCACCATGGCGCGAAGGCAGGATCATAGCTTTGCGTCGACAGCACCGGCATCACGCGCGCAAGCAAGTCGGGTTGCAGCGCCAACGCTGCGACGGAGGCACGCGTCATCGTGATCGGGCAGAGATGGCCGGTCTCGACCTGCGCGGCGATGTAGAATTTTGCCGCGCGGATGACCTCGGCAGCATCGCCCGAAGGTTTCCCATCCACAGTCCAGGTGGAATTGTGCACGCCGGCATGCGCGCTGTGCGCCATCAACTCATGATAGGCGGGATGAAACTCGACCTGGTCGCGGCGGTTGCCTTTGGAATCGAAGGTGCGCAGCTTTGGCGTGTTCTCGTTGGCCACGCGCCCGCGCTCGGCCATCGCCGCCGAGCCCCAGTGCTTGCCGAAGTCGGAGAGCTCCTGTTCCGCGGCGGCACCGCCATTGCCCTTCACCGCCTCGACCAGAGGACGGTCCGTTCCAAAGAGATCGACGTCCTCGAAGGGCGGCGACTGGTTGAAGACCTCGTGGGTTGCGAAGCTCGGCTGGGTCATGGCGTGTCCTCGGACCGGAATCAGTTCCGCCGCGGCTGGATCGGGAAATCATAGGCCGCCCCGCCTGCCCCCGGCAGGGAAAAATGCCACCACTCCTTCGAATAGTTCACAAAGCCTTGCCTGGCCATGGCGGCCACCAGCCTCTTGCGCCAGGCGCGCTGCTCCGGCGTGATCGACCGTGCCGCGGTGTGGCCCTTCACATCGGTGCAGTCGTAGCCGGTGCCCATGTCGACGCTGCCTTCGGGTGGCCGGGCCTCGACCGGCGCGGTGCAGTCGGCATAGGCTTTTGATCGATCGAATTTGGCGGAATTGTCGGCCTTGAGATCGACCAGCGTCAGGTCGAGCGCGGCGCCGGTGGAATGCTGCGAGCGGCTCGCGATGTAGCCGAGGCGAAACAGCTCGGTCTTGGGAATTTTTGGATTGTAGCGCCGCTCGGCGGCCGTCTCCCGCCCGTTCTGCGACCACGCGACCATGTCAAGGGACGCGCGCGCCGGCCGGTAGCAGTCGAACATCTTGAGCGAGAGATTTTGGCTGGCGAGTTCCTGCTGAACCGCCTTCAGCCGCATCCCAACCTCCCGCTTCACCACGCACTCGCCCGCGCCATAGCCATTGAGTGGACGGCCGACGAAATTGTTGGCGGAGGCGTAGCGGATGTCCTGGATGATCGTGGGATCGATGTCGCGTAAATAGACGAAGCCGCCGGGCAGCGACTGGGCGTGGGCTGCGCTGATCGTTATTGCGGCCAAGAGCGCTGTCAGAGTTGTCTTCAACGAAAGCCCCCACATCGTCATGGCCGGGCATAGCCGTCCGAAGGACGGCGTCGCTTCCGCTCGCCTATGCCCGGCCGTCCACGATCTTCTATCGCATTTGACGCAAAAAGGGCGTGGATGTCCGAGACAAGCCCAGGCATGACGGAGAGCTGCGACACATCAGATAGGGGCGCGCCGCACGACACCCGGGACTGATCGGGGGATAACTCACTTCCTCAGCTTTGGCCCTTGCCCCCTCACCCATCCCCGCCTATAGCTCTGCTTTTAATGACATCGAAATCGACCTTCGTCCTCGGCCACCGGCATTTGCTGGGCATCGAGGGCCTTTCCGCGGCCGACATCACCGGCCTTCTCGACCTGTCCGAAGAGTATGTCGAGCTCAACCGCCAGGTTGACAAGAAGCGCACCGTCCTGCGTGGACGGACGCAAGTGAACCTGTTCTTCGAGGCCTCGACCCGGACCCAGTCCTCGTTCGAGCTTGCCGGCAAGCGGCTGGGCGCCGACGTCATGAACATGTCGGTGTCATCGTCCTCGATCCGCAAGGGCGAAACGCTGATGGACACCGCGGTCACGTTGAACGCGATGCATCCGGACATCCTGGTGGTGCGCCATCACGCCTCCGGCGCGGTGGAACTGCTGGCGCGCAAGGTTGACGGTTCCGTGATCAATGCCGGCGACGGCGCGCATGAGCATCCCACGCAAGCCCTGCTCGACGCGCTGACCATCCGCCGCAACAAGGGCCGGATCGAGGGACTCGTGGTCGCGATCTGCGGCGACGTGCTGCATTCGCGCGTTGCCCGCTCCAACATCATCCTGCTCAACACCATGGGCGCCCGTGTCCGCGTCGTCGGCCCCTCCACGCTGCTGCCGCCCGGGATCGAGCGGATGGGCGTCGAGGTCGCGCGCGACATGCGCGAGGGGCTGGAGGGCGCCGACATCGTCATGATGCTGCGGCTCCAGCGCGAGCGGATGAACGGCTCCTTCGTGCCGTCGTCAAGCGAGTACTTCAACTATTTCGGGCTCGACCAGAAGAAGCTCGCTTACGCCAAGCCGGACGCACTCGTGATGCATCCCGGTCCCATGAACCGTGGCGTGGAGATCGACTCCGCCGTCGCCGACGGGGCGCAGTCCCTGATCCGCGAACAAGTGGAAATGGGCGTCGCCGTGCGCATGGCCGTACTGGAAGCGCTCGCCCGCAACTTGCCGAACGCGTGATGCCGATGCTGATCGACCGCCGCCCCATCCTGCTCGCCAACGCCCGCGTCGTCGATCCCTCACGGGATTTCGACGGCATCGGCGACGTCCTGATTGCCGATGGCATCATCCGCGAGACCCGGCGCGGCATCGGCGCAGCCGGCGTCCCCGAAGGCACCGACATCGTCAACTGCTCCGGCAAGATCGTCGCCCCGGGCCTCGTCGATATGCGCGCCTTCGTCGGCGAGCCGGGCTTCAGCCACCGCGAGACCTTCGCCTCCGCAAGCCAGGCGGCCGCGACCGGCGGCGTCACCACCATCATCTGCCAGCCCGACACCTCGCCCGTCATCGACAATTCGGCAACCGTCGATTTCGTGATGCGCAGAGCCCGCGACACCGCGATCGTCAATATCCAGCCGATGGCCGCACTGACGAAGGGTCTGCGCGGCGAGGAAATGACCGAGTTCGGCCTGCTCAAGGCCGCCGGCGCCGTCGCCTTCAGCGATGGCGACAGGAGCGTGACCAACGCGCAGGTGATGCGCCGCGCGTTGACCTATGCCCGCGATTTCGATGCGCTGATCGTGCATCACACCGAGGACCCCGATCTCGTCGGCGAAGGCGTGATGAACGAAGGCGAATTCGCGACCCGCCTCGGACTGATGGGCATCCCCAACGCCGCAGAAGCGGTGATCCTGGAGCGCGACATGCGGCTCGTCGCGCTGACCGGCGGCCGCTACCACGCGGCCTCGCTGTCCTGCATCGACTCCCTCGACATTTTGAAGCGCGCCCGCGACGCTGGGCTCTCCGTCAGCGCCTCGGTCTCGATCAACAACATTGCGCTGAACGAGAACGACATCGGGCCCTACCGCACCTTCCTGAAGCTGTCGCCGCCGCTGCGCACTGAGGACGATCGCCGCGCGCTGGTCGCGGCGGTGGCCTCGGGCCTCGTCGATGTCATCATGTCCGACCACAATCCGCAGGACGTCGAGGTCAAGCGCCTGCCGTTCGCAGAGGCCGCTTCCGGTGCCGTCGGCCTCGAGACCATGCTGCCGGCGGGTCTCAGGCTGGTGCATAATGGCGAGATGGAACTGAAGACGCTGATCCGCGCGATGTCGACCCGGCCTGCCGAGCTGCTTGGCCTGCCGGGTGGAACCTTGCGCCCGGGCGCGCCGGCGGACGTCATCGTGGTCGATCCCGATACGCCTTGGGTCGTCGATCCCGTCGATCTCAAATCGCCATGCAAGAACACCCCGTTCGACGAAGCCCGCTTTACAGGGCGCGTGATGCGTACCATCGTCGGCGGGCGGACGGTCTATGAGCATGTCTAGGCTGGCATGGAGAGTGGACCATGGGGCTTGAAGCGTTCCTCCCCGTAGCCTTTGTCATCGGCTATCTCCTCGGCTCGATCCCGTTCGGACTGGTCCTGACAAAGCTTGCCGGCACGCAGGATCTGCGTTCGATCGGCTCCGGCAATATCGGCGCCACCAACGTGTTGCGCACGGGCCGCAAGGGACTCGCTGCGGCGACGCTGTTGCTCGACGCGCTCAAGGGTACTGCGGCAGTGGTGATCGCGGGCTCCGTTGCAGGCCCCAATGCCGCGATGCTGGCGGGGCTCGGCGCCTTCCTCGGCCATCTCTTCCCGGTCTGGCTCAAGTTCAAAGGCGGCAAAGGCGTCGCGGTCTATATCGGAATCCTGCTCGGCCTGTTCTGGCCGGGTGCCGTGGTGTTCTGCCTGCTCTGGCTCGCAACCGCCTTCACCACGCGCTACTCCTCGCTGTCGGCTCTGGTCGCGAGCTTCGTCACGCCGCTGTTCCTGTGGTGGTTCGGCCACCCGGCCCTGGCATCGCTGGCCGCGGTGCTGACGCTGCTGCTGTTCTACATGCACCGGGAGAACATCAAGCGGTTGCAGTCCGGCACCGAGAGCCGGATCGGGCAGAAAACGTAAGGCCTGAAAAAGTACGGATATCGCCGCACCCCCTCCGCATTATATGCCAATTCCTGTTCGCAACTCGCGGCCGATTCCCGGCTGGAGTGGCCAACGGGTTCGGGGCCTGTCATCCTGACGGCGAAGATGGCGTTACGCGGTAGCTCAGAATGAGCGAGAAGATTGTCGGCACGCATGACGAAGGTGGTTTGCAGGGTGCCGCGCGCACGCCTGCAAGCATGCTGCTCGCCGCAGCAGACATCTGGTCCGGCGCCCCCTCGCCATCCCCCGCTCCGGTGCCAGCTCCCTCCTCGCCGCACCAGCGGACGCCTGATCCTGTGGTGCAGGCACCTGCTCCGATCGTCTCCGTGACCGCCGTCGCCGCGCGCACGCCGACGAGAGTCCGCTCCGAGCAATGGCCTCCGCAAAAACTGTCGCTGGCGCTCCAGGGTGGCGGCACCTTCGCCGCCTTCACCTGGGGCGTGCTGGAGCGGCTCCTGGAAGAGCCAGCCATCGAGATCAACACCATCAGCGGCGCCAGTGCGGGCGCCATCAACGCACTGCTGCTCGCCTCCGGTCTCGCCGAGGGCGGACGCGAAGCTGCCCGCGCCCGGCTGAACCGGTTCTGGGTCCGGCTGATGCATGAGGCCTCGTTCCGTTCGCTGATGCTGGTCGGCGGGTTTTCGCCGGCGGGAAGCTCGGTCGCGTTCGGGCCGACGCTTCGCTCCGGACAGTTCGATCCGTTCGACCTCGATCCGCTGCGGCAGGCGCTGTCGCGCGACATCAATTTTGCCGCTCTGTGCCAGGCGGGATGCCCAAAGCTCCTGATCGCGGCGACGCGGATCCGCGACGGGCAGCAGCAGATCTTCGGCAATGACGCGATCACCGCCGATGTCGCGCTGGCCTCGACCTGCCCGCCTCTGGTTCACTGCGCCATCGAGATCGACGGCGAGGCCTATTGGGACGGCGGCTTTGGCGGCAACCCGCCGCTGCTGCGGCTGGCGCAGCATTCGACGGCCTCCGACCTCCTGCTGGTCCAGGTCACGCCGGCACGCGACAGCTATGTGCCGATCACGCTCGCGGCGATCGATCGCCGGCTCGATCAGATCGCGGCCAATGCCGCCCTCAATGCAGAAGTCGCGGCGCTGGAATGGGCGCGGCCGCACGCCGCACCGGATTTGCGCCTGTTTCGGCTTGCAGCGGAAGATGAGATCGAGGGATTGGCGCAACGCTCATCCGCCGATCTCGGCCGCGGCTTCATCCGTTTGTTGCACCGGAGCGGCCGCGAAGCCGCGGAGCGTTGGCTGCGGAAAGATGCGGGCGTCAGCAAGTCCTCGCCCAAAGCGCCCGATCAGAAGGCCGTTCGCGCCGAGCCCGCGCTAGTTTGACTTCGCCAGCGCCTCTTCCAGGAAACGCGCAACCGCGAGCGCGCCGGGATCGTTGCCGAAACGCGCGATCACCTGCACGCCGATCGGCAGGCCTCCGACCTTCAGCACCGGCACGTTGACGCAAGGATTGCCCATCAGCGTCCAGAGCCGGTTGTAGCGGGGGTCACCCGTGGTGGCGAGCTCCTTCGCTGGCGCGGTGCCTGGCGCGGAGTAGGTCAAGAGCACGTCGACGCCCTCAAAGACTTCGCCGAGCTCGCGGCGGCCGCGCCGTCCGATCCGGCGCGCCTCGTCATATTGTTTCGGCGTCAGGCCGACCGTTGCATCGAGACTGGCGCGCAGCATCGGCGCGATCTCGTCGTGACGCTCGGAAAATTCCCAGGCGAGCGCGCGATGCGCCTCGAAATCCTGGATGATCGGATGAATGCGCCAGGCCTCACGCACCGCCTCCGGCATGTCGACGGTCTCGACGCTGGCGCCGGCGCGCTCGGCAGCCTTGATCGCAGCTTGCAGCCCCTGCTCGGCTGCGGGCTCCACCGGCCCGGCAAAGTCCTGCCTGACGATGCCGATGCGCGGCGATTTGGCGGCGGCAATGTCGGAGAACTCGGTGCGACCGGTCATTGCCAACAATCCGCGTGCAAGATCCTCGGCGCGAGCCCCGAACAAGCCGACCGTGTCGAGCGCCCAGGAATAGCACTTGACGCCGACCGTCGGCAGCATGCGGAACGACGGCTTTATCGCGGCAACCCCGCAATAGGCCGCGGGGCGGATCACCGAGCCGCCGGTCTGGGTGCCCAGCGCGAGCGGAATCATGCCGGCGCCGACGGCTGCCGCCGAGCCGGACGAGGAGCCGCCCGGCGAGTGGCCGGCATTGTGCGGATTGAGCGTCGGCGTCGGGTCGCGCGAGGCGAATGCCGTGGTCGTGGTCTTGCCGATGATGGTGGCGCCCGCGCGCTTGAGCATCATCACGACCGGCGCGTCGCCGCGGGGCTGCCAGCCGCGATAGATCTGTGAGCCCATCTCGGTCGGGAAATCGGCCGTGTCGATGATGTCCTTGATGCCGACCGCGATGCCGCGCAGCGGACCCGACGTCTGCGCTCTTGCGGACTTGTCATGGCGGACGAAGGCCCGGACATCCCTCTCCCGCGCCTCGATCGCCCCGAGCGATTGCGCGATCGCGGCACCGGGTGACAACTCGCCGGCTTCGATGCGGCGCTGGAGGTCGGCGAGTGAAATCATGGGGAAATCCTTCTTATTGGGATCGCTTTTAGCATCGCGCCGAGGCGGCGCAAGCTTAAGCCCCTGTTGCTCACGCCCTCAGGTTGTTCCATGCTCTGCCCGCAAGGAGACGCCGTGGACGCGATCAATTCCAACGTGGACCTGACCGAGGCCGACAGGATCGACCGACTGAGGCTGATCCGGTCCGACAATGTCGGCCCGCGCACCTTCCGTTCGCTGGTCGATCATTTCGGCACCGCGCGAGCCGCGCTGCAGCGGCTGCCCGATCTGGCGCGCCGCGGCGGCGCGGCGCGATCGGGACGCATCTGTAGTGCGGATGAGGCGGAGGCCGAGCTTGCCGCGAGCCGAAGGCGCGGCATCGCCTGGCTCGCGCCCGGCGAGGACGGCTATCCGGCACGCTTGGCGACGCTCGACGATGCACCGCCGCTACTGGCCGTACGAGGCGATCGCGCAAGCTTGATGCGACCGATGATCGCGATCGTCGGCTCGCGCAACGCCTCCGGCGCGGGACTGAAGTTTGCCGGCCAGCTCGCCCGCGAGCTCGGCGACGCCGGCTTCGTGATCATCTCGGGGCTTGCCCGCGGCGTCGACCAGGCCGCGCACCGCACGAGCATTGCGAGCGGCACGGTCGCGGTGCTGGCCGGCGGCCACGACTGCATCTATCCGCCCGAGCATGGCGACCTGCTCGTCGCCATCATCGCGCAGAACGGCGCGGCGATTTCCGAGATGCCGCTCGGCCACGAGCCACGCGCCCGCGACTTCCCACGCCGAAACCGGTTGATCTCCGGCGCGTCGCTCGGTGTCATCGTCGTGGAGGCCGCGCACCGTTCGGGCTCGCTGATCACCGCGCGCATGGCGGCCGAACAGGGCCGCGAGGTGTTCGCGGTGCCGGGCTCGCCGCTCGACCCGCGCGCCGCCGGCACCAATGATCTGATCAAGCAGGGCGCGACGCTCGTCACTGCGGCCGCCGACGTCATCAATGCAGTGCAGCCGATCATGGAGCGGCCGCTGATGCATCCGGCCGGCGAGCCCGACAGCGAGCCGTTCGAAAGCGATCCGCAGGCCCATGACCGGGATCAGATCTCTGGCCTGCTCGGCCCTACCCCGATCTCGATCGACGATCTCGTGCGGATGTCCGGCGCATCACCCGCGATCGTGCGCACGGTGCTGCTGGAGCTCGAGCTTGCTGGAAAACTCGAACGTCACGGCGGCGGGCTGGTCTCGCTGATCTAGCTATCGTTGCGCTGATCGAAGCGCGTCCGCGCCGCCTCGATCTGCGCCAGGTGCTCCATCGCCCATTTGCCGAGCGCCTCCACGGGCTGCGACAGCCCGCGGCCGAGATCGGTCAATTCGTAGTCCACCCGCGGCGGAATGGTCGGGAAGATCGTGCGCGTGACGAGGCCGTCGCGCTCGAGCCCACGCAGCGTCAGAGTCAGCATCCGCTGCGAGATGCCGTTGATCATGCGCTTGAGCTCGTTGAAGCGCCTCGGCCCGTCACTGAGCATCATAATGACGAACACACTCCATTTGTCGCCGACGCGCGACAGCACGGAGGCGACCCCGCGGCAGTCCGCATGGTTCGGATCCGGCATCGGCGTGGCAGGCAAAGCGGTGTGTGTCGGTTTCAAAGATGTGCCCATGGCTCAAAAAAGTGCGTTCTTGCGGGGATTTCGGCAGTCACTCATGTAGTGCGGGTTACAAATCTATACCATGGGTGACTCTAATGAAACTCCTCCATCTCGACTCCAGCGTGCTCGGCCCCCACTCCGTCAGCCGGCAGGTTTCCGCCGCCATCGTCGACCGGCTGCGGCAGGCGACGCCATCGCTCGAGGTCGCCTATCGCGACCTGACCCAGACCCCGCTCGCCCATCTTTCCGGATCGCACCTCGCGGTCGCGCAAGGTGCGCCGGCACCGGCAGAACTCGGTCCCGACCTCGCAGCCAGCGCGGCCGTGCTCAACGAGTTCCTTGATGCCGATATCGTGGTGATCGGCGCCCCTATGTACAACTTCACGATTCCGAGCCAGCTCAAGGCGTGGATCGACCGTATCCTGGTAGCGGGGAGGACCTTCAAATACGACGCGGCGGGACCCCAAGGGCTCGCGGGTGGCAAGCGCGTGATCGTGGCGATTTCGCGCGGCGGCTATTACGGCGCGGGCTCGCCGGTTGCGGCGCTGGAGCACCTTGAGACCTATTTACGCGGCGTGCTTGCCTTCATCGGCATCACAAACCCCGAATTCATCGTCGCCGATGGCATCCAGATTGGCCCTGAGCATCGTGAGAAAGCGCTGGCGGGCGCCCTCCAGGCGGCGACCAGCCTGCGCGCGGCCTGAGGCCACGCCGACATCATCAGCCGCCGCCAAAATTCCCGCGGCGGCTGATCGGCCGGCGCGCTCGGCAAAGCTAAAACCAAACTCCCTGCATGCCGAGGATAACGGCGATCAGCGAGACGAACAGGCCGATGCCGGAGAAGATGGCGATCGCCACCAGTTCGGAGGTATCGGAGCGCTTCGCCGGAATGGCGGATTTTTCAGTGTAAATGCGTGGTGCTGAAATCGCAGAAAAAATGCGAGCTGCTTTTGGCATAATGGGCTCCCTCAAATGGGCCTCATGACCCCCTGCCCGTAAAAATGTCTGTGCAGCTTGCGCGAAGGTTCAACGCATCACGGAAGGTTCAGCAAATACACGCCGCAGACGCGGAAGCAGGCCGGCGCAACCGAACGCGTTGCGCCGAGCCATTTCAATTTTAGCTTGAGACGATCAACCGCGATAAATCGGCGCGCCGCTCGGAGCGGCAACGGCGCCGCCGTCGACGAAGATTTCCTGGCCCTGCACATGCGCGGAATCATCCGAGGCAAGGAACAGCACCGTTTTCGAAACCTGATCCGTTTCACCGATGCGACCGAGCGGCGTCGACAGCGCGATCCGTTTCTCGAACGCCTTTTCGGCCTCCGGTGTCGCAGTCGCTGGCCCCCAGATCGGCGTACGGATCGCACCGGGCGCGACCACGTTGACGCGAATGCCACGCGGCGACAGCTCCGATGCCATGATCCGCGCCATCGCCCGCACGCCGGCCTTCGCGGCTCCATAGGCCGAGTAGCCGGGAATGCCGAGCACGGAGATCACCGAGCCGTTGAGAATGATCGAGGCGTTGTCATTGAGGTAGGGCAATGCCGACTGAACGGTGAAGAACACGCCGGTCAGGTTGATGCTGATGACCTTCTCGAAGATCTCGCGCGTCGCCGAGCCGAGCGGCGTCCCGCCGGCGATCCCGGCATTGGCGAACACAATGTCGAACTTGCCGAACTTTTCGGCGCCCTGCTTGATCGCGGCTTCGGTCGCGGCGATGTCAGTAGCATCGGCAACGACGGCGAGCGCGTTCGGGCCGAGCTCGTTTGCGGCAGCCGCCAGCGTCTCCTTGTTGCGCCCGGTGATCGTCACCCTGGCGCCCTCGGCCACGAACAGTTTTGCCGTCGCAAGTCCGATGCCGCTGTTGCCGCCGGTGATGAATGCCGTCTTGTTCTTCAGCCTCACGCTCGCCTCCAGTGGTTGCATAATGAAACTAATTTGCGATCTAGGGCAGGTGGTTTTATAATGCAACCACACAAGCGCGTGATCGCTGCCGGGACCGGCAGACGCGACGGGACCAAGACAATGGTGAAACGAACGAGCTTTGCAGGCGATGCCTGCCCAATCGCACGATCGCTGGAAGCGATCGGCGACTGGTGGTCGCTCCTGATCATCCGCGAGGCGTTGTTCGGCGTGCGCCGCTTCGGCGAGTTTCAGAGCAAGCTCGGGATGGCCAAGAACATTTTAGCCGTGCGGCTGCGCGCGCTGGTCGACCACGGCATCCTGGCAACCGCCCCCGCCTCCGACGGCAGCGCCTATTCTGAATATGTGCTGACGGCGAAGGGCCGCGGCGTCTTCCCGATCCTGGTGGCGCTGCGGCAATGGAGCGAGGAGTTCGACGACCGCCCTGAAGAGATCGCGACCATACTGGTCGATCGCGACAAGGGCCGCCCAGTCCGGAAGCTCGAGCTGCGCGCGGAGGATGGCCGGGTGCTCAGCCCTGCCGACACCACGCTGAAGCCAAGGCCGCGGCGGAGCCGGAGCGCAGGTTAGTTCCTGCCCCGGGCTCGGACCCGGGCATGCATTTGTCCCTCGGGTTTTATGCTATTGTCTTCTACTCCTCGCTGACGCGTGAAGTCCCGTTCAACCTCGTCGATGACCTGGGTGGGAAAATGCATCACGTTCAAGAGAGGCTCCTTGAAAGCAGGATGACCGAGATCGAGCAGGCGCGCTCGTGGAGCCCGCGCGTCATCTCCAAATTCGAAAGCTTGATCCGGGGTGGCGACGACCTCGCTCTTTATCGCGTCAATCCGCTTAGCTTTGCACGCGACCGCGCCATCAGCGAAGCAAGAGAGCATCGACCTGTTTCTCCATGCCACGCGCAGCGGTCTGTTCGACATGAGCTGGGACGTCGTCTGTCCCCAATCAGGCATGGTGCTCGACAGCTTCGGCGCCTTGCGAACCCTGAAAACCCACTACGTCTGCGGTCTGTGCGATGTCAGCGGCGACACCGACCTCGATGACTTCATCGAAGTGACCTTCACGGTGTCGCCGCAGCTTCGCAGACTTCCCTTCCACGATCTCGAGCAGCTTTCGGTCGAAGATTTCCACTGGAAGGCCCGCTTTCTCGCCGACGCGCGCTTGCCTGGTCAGCCGATCCGCTTGCTTGACGTTTTGCGCAGCCTCGTTCGCGGTATTTCGTTCCTGCCTCCGGGCTCGACCACGGAAATGCGTGCGTCTATCGCGTGACGGACACGTAAGCGCGAAGGACGCTGATGCGAGTTGGAGAATGACGCTGTCGCATCTTGCTCCGTCATTGCGAGCGCAGCGAAGCAATCCAGACCGTCACCGCGGAAAGACTCTGGATTGCTTCGTTGCGCTCGCAATGACGAGATTGGGGAGACGTCATTGGCCGCCTCAAAAGCGCCGCCGCCTCACGACAGCTTGCGCTTGGTCCGCAGTCTCAGATGCTCGTCGGCTTCGAGCTGCGTCATGCCCAGAAGATGACGCAGCACATCGAGCTTGTGGCGATCGGCGAGCTTGCGCAGCGCCGCCACCTGCTCGGCGATGAAGGCAACCGCCTCATCCGCTCCACCCTCGCCCGGTTCCTCGCTGCGCGAGCGCCTGTGCGCGCCTGAAGCCGCGCGCGCCCGTTTCCTTGCTGGCTTCGCCACCAGACCCCACCCCGAATCCATGCCCACGGAAACTTTACGCCGATAAGAACCGCAACTCCAAGGTGGTATTTTACAACTTTCGGGATATGAAATTTTTCTCGTTTCAAGGGCTTTCAACACCCCTCGATTTGACACCGGGGGCCTCACCACCCATGTTCGGGTCGAAACGGCCGATGCGAGTCCTTTCGAATTCGGCCCAAGATTTTCCCGCAAGTTACTGGAACTACATGAATATCGTCATCGTGGAGTCGCCGGCGAAAGCCAAGACGATCAACAAATATTTGGGCTCGTCCTACGAGGTTCTGGCCTCATTCGGTCACGTCCGCGATCTCCCGGCCAAGAACGGTTCCGTCGATCCGGACGAGAATTTCAAGATGATCTGGGAGGTCGACCCCAAGGCGGCCGGCCGGCTCAACGACATTGCCAAGTCCCTGAAGGGCGCAGAGCGCCTGATTCTGGCCACCGACCCTGATCGCGAGGGTGAGGCGATCTCCTGGCACGTGCTGGAGGTCTTGAAAGAGAAGCGCGCGCTGAAGGATCAGAAGATCGAGCGCGTCGTGTTCAACGCCATCACCAAGCAGGCGATCTCGGAAGCGATGAAGCACCCGCGCCAGATCGACGGCGCGCTGGTCGACGCCTATATGGCGCGCCGCGCGCTGGACTATCTGGTTGGCTTCACCCTCTCCCCCGTGCTGTGGCGGAAGCTGCCGGGCGCCCGCTCGGCCGGCCGCGTGCAGTCAGTGGCGCTGCGGCTCGTCTGCGACCGCGAGCTCGAGATCGAGAAATTCGTGCCCCGCGAATACTGGTCGCTGATCGCAACGTTGCTCACGCCGCGCGGCGAAGCCTTCGAGGCGCGCCTGGTCGGCGCCGACGGCAGGAAGATCCAGCGGCTCGACATCGGAACCGGTGCCGAAGCCGAAGACTTCAAGAAGGCGCTGGAACTCGCTAGCTACGCGGTCACTGCGGTCGACGCCAAGCCGGCCCGGCGCAATCCGCAGGCCCCATTCACCACCTCGACCCTGCAGCAGGAAGCCAGCCGCAAATACGGCTTCGCACCGGCGCACACGATGCGCATCGCGCAGCGGCTCTACGAGGGCATCGACATCGGCGGCGAGACCACCGGACTCATTACTTATATGCGTACCGACGGCGTGCAGATCGCGACCGAAGCGATCACTCAGGCGCGCAAGGTGATCGGCGAGGACTACGGCAACGCCTACGTGCCGGACGCGCCCCGCCAGTACCAGGCCAAGGCCAAGAATGCGCAGGAAGCACATGAGGCGATCCGCCCGACCGACCTCTCCCGCCGCCCGGCCGCTATGGCCCGCAAGCTCGATGCCGATCAGGCCAAGCTCTACGAGCTGATCTGGAAGCGCACCATTGCGAGCCAGATGGAAGCGGCCGAGCTCGAGCGCACCACCGTTGACATCACGGCGAAGGCCGGCGGTCGCACGCTGGAGCTTCGCGCCACCGGCCAGGTCGTCAAGTTCGACGGCTTCCTCGCACTTTATCAGGAAGGCCGCGACGACGAGGAGGACGAGGACTCCCGCCGCCTGCCGGGCATGAGCGCGGGCGAAGCGTTGAAGCGGCAGTCGCTCGCCGTCACCCAGCACTTCACCGAGCCGCCGCCGCGCTTCTCCGAGGCCTCGCTCGTCAAGCGCATGGAGGAGCTCGGCATCGGCCGGCCCTCGACCTATGCTTCGATCCTCCAGGTCCTGAAGGACCGCGGCTACGTCAAGCTCGAGAAGAAGCGCCTGCACGGCGAGGACAAGGGCCGCGTCGTGGTCGCGTTCCTGGAGAGCTTCTTCAGCCGCTATGTCGAATACGATTTCACGGCCGATCTCGAGGAACAGCTCGACCGCATCTCCAACAACGAAATCTCCTGGCAGCAGGTGCTGAAGGATTTCTGGCGCGACTTCATCGGCGCCGTCGACGACATCAAGGACCTGCGCGTGGCGCAAGTGCTCGACGTGCTCGACGAGATGCTGGGGCCGCACATCTATCCGCCTCGAGCGGATGGCGGCGATGTCAGGCAGTGCCCGAGCTGCGGCAGTGGCCGGCTTAACCTGAAGGCCGGCAAGTTCGGCGCCTTCGTCGGCTGCTCGAACTATCCGGAGTGCCGCTACACCCGTCAGCTCGCCGCCGACAGCGAGGCGAGCGCCGACCGTTCGCTCGGCCAGGATCCCGACACAGGCTTCGACGTCTCGGTCAAGGCCGGCCGTTTCGGACCCTATATCCAGCTCGGCGAGCAGAAGGACTATGCCGAAGGCGAGAAGCCGAAGCGCGCAGGCATCCCGAAGGGCACCTCGCCCGGCGACGTCGACCTCGAGCTCGCGCTCAAGCTGCTGTCGCTGCCGCGCGAGATCGGCAAGCATCCGGAAACCGGTCAACCGATCACCGCAGGTCTCGGCCGCTTCGGGCCGTTCGTGAAGCACGAGAAGACCTACGCCAGCCTAGAGGCCGGCGACGAGGTGTTCGACATCGGCCTTAATCGCGCGGTCACGCTGATTGCCGAAAAGGCCGCCAAGGGTCCGAGCCGCCGCTTCGGCGCCGATCCCGGTAAGGCGATCGGCGATCACCCGACGCTGGGCACGGTCACCGTGAAGAGCGGCCGTTATGGCCCCTACGTCACCGCCGGTGGCGTCAACGCCACGATCCCGAGCGAGATCGAGAAAGACGCGATCACGCTGCCGCAGGCGATCGCGCTGATCGACGAGCGCGCAGCCAAGGGTGGCGGCAAGACCAAGGCGAAGAAGGCCACCAAGGAGACCAAGAAGGCGACCAAGGCTGCCAAGGGCGCCGATGGCGAGGAAGCCGCGCCGAAGACCAAGAAACCGGCCGCGAAAAAAGCTGCGGCCAAAACCAAATCCGAATCCACCAGCAAGGCGCGCGCTGCCGTGTCCTCGACGGCCAAGACGTCGGCGACCAAGGCAGCCAGCGCCGCCAAATTATCTGCCAACAAGGCTCCGGCCAAGAAGAGTGCCGGCAAGAATTAGAGGTTAAGTGAAACGCAAGAATGACCGTGGCTTTCCCGACCGGAATGCCATCGTCGCCTTCATCAAGGCAAATCAGGGAAAGGTCGGGACCCGCCAGATAGCGCGCGAGTTCGGCCTGAAGAACGCCGATCGCGTCGAGCTCAAGCGCATGCTGCGCGAGCTCGCCGACGAGGGTGTCATCAAGAAGAAGCGTCACAAGATTTCAGAGCCGGAGAGCCTGCCGCCGACGCTGCTCGCCGACATCACCGGCCGCGACCCCGACGGCGAGTTGATCGCCTCCCCCGCCGAATGGGACGAGGTCGAAAGCGGCGAACCGCCAAAGATCCTCATCGAGATGCCGCGCCGGCCCAAGCCAGGCACGACGGCCGGCGTCGGCGACCGCGCGCTGCTGCGCGTCGAGCGTTCGGACGAGGAGGAAGGCCCCGCCTATCGCGGCCGCATCATCAAGGTCATCGACAAGGCCAAGAGCCGCATCCTCGGCGTGTTCTGCAGCCTTCCCGAAGGCGGCGGACGGCTGATCCCGGTCGACAAGAAGTTCGCCGACCGCGAGCTGAATATTGCGAAGACCGAGACGCAAGGAGCACAGGACGGCGATCTCGTCAGCGTCGATATCGTCCGCTCGCGCGGCTTCGGCCTCGCCTCGGGCCGGATCAAGGAGAAGCTCGGCTCGGTCAAGTCGGAGAAGGCGATCAGCCTGATCGCGATCTACGCCCATGACATCCCGCTGCAATTCTCGCCCGCCGCCGAGCGCGAGGCGGAGGCAGCGGAGCCCGCCAACCTGAAGGGACGCGAGGATTGGCGCGACGTCCCGCTCGTCACCATCGATCCGCCCGACGCCAAGGATCATGACGATGCGGTGCATGCGCAAGCGGATGACGATCCCAACAACAAGGGCGGCTTCATCGTCAACGTCGCGATCGCCGATGTCAGCTTCTACGTCCGGCCGGGCACTGCGCTCGACCGCGATGCGCTCGACCGCGGTAATTCCGTCTATTTCCCGGACCGCGTCGTGCCGATGCTGCCCGAGCGCATCTCCAACAATCTCTGCTCGCTGGTGCCGGGCGAGCCGCGCGGCGCGCTCGCGGTGCGGATGGTGATCGGCCCGGATGGCCGCAAGCGTTCGCACACATTCCACCGCATCCTGATGCGCTCGGCGGCGAAGCTGCACTATGCGCAGGCGCAGGCCGCGATCGACGGCCGGCCGGACGACGTCACCGGCCCCCTGCTCGATCCGATCCTCAAGCCGCTCTATGCCGCCTACGCCTGCGTCAAGCGCGCGCGAGACGAGCGCGACCCGCTCAACCTAGACCTGCCCGAGCGCAAGATCCTGCTCAAGAGCGACGGCACGGTCGATCGCGTCATCGTGCCGGATCGGCTGGATGCACATAAGCTGATCGAGGAATTCATGATCCTCGCCAACGTCGCGGCAGCAGAGACGTTGGAGAAGAAGTCCCTGCCGCTGATCTACCGCGTGCATGACGAGCCAACACTGGAAAAGGTCCACGCGCTCCAGGAATTCCTGCAAACGCTGGACGTACCATTTGCAAAGGCCGGTGCGTTGCGCCCGACGATGTTCAACCGCGTGCTGGCTCAGCTCGAGGGCCACGACTACTTCCCGCTGGTGAGCGAAGTTGTGCTGCGCGCCCAGGCACAGGCCGAATATTCAGCGGAGAATTACGGCCACTTCGGCCTGAACCTGCGCCGCTACGCGCATTTCACCTCGCCGATCCGTCGCTACGCCGATCTCATCGTACACCGTGCGCTGGTTCGCGCCTTGGGCCTTGGCGAAGGTGCGCTGCCCGAGAGCGAGACGCCGGAAACGCTTGGCGAGGTTGCCGCACATATTTCGCTGACCGAGCGGCGCGCGATGAAGGCGGAGCGCGAGACCGTCGACCGGCTGATCGCACATCATCTCGCCGACCGCATCGGCGCGACCTTCCAGGGCCGCGTCTCCGGCGTCACGCGCGCCGGCCTGTTCGTCAAGCTGGATGAGACCGGCGCCGACGGACTGATCCCGATCCGATCCCTCGGCACGGAATATTTCAACTATGACGAGAGCCGCCACGCTCTCGTTGGCACGCGCAGCGGTGCCATGCACCAGTTGGGTGACGTGGTCGACGTCCGTCTGATAGAAGCGGCTCCGGTTGCCGGTGCGCTGCGCTTCGAGCTGTTGTCGGCGGGCGAGAGCGCGCCGCGAAGCCGCGGGGATTTCCGTCCCCAGCGTAAATCGCTCAAGGCGCATCCCGGACGTAGTCCGAAGGACAAGAAGCGCAGGCCGGAGAAGCAGAAGAAATCCGGCAAGGGCAGGAAGGGCAAAGGCGCAAAGGGCAAGGCATGGACGCGATGAGCACGGCCCCGAAAGTCTGGACGCGCGAGACCGGCCTCGTCGAGAAGCGCGACGTCTGGAGCGCGATGAAGCGCGGCTTTCGCGGGCGCTGCCCGCGCTGCGGCGAAGGCAAGCTGTTCCGCGCATTTCTCAAGACATCAGACAATTGCGCGACGTGCGGCCTCGACTTCACACCGCATCGTGCCGACGATCTGCCCGCCTATCTCGTGATCGTCATCGTTGGCCACATCGTGGTGCCGACCATTCTCTGGATCGAGACCAATTACACGACGCCGGTCTGGCTCAGCTTCGCGGCTTACCTGCCCTTCACGTTCTTCGCCTCGCTCGCGCTGTTGCAGCCGGTGAAGGGCGCCGTGGTCGGATTGCAATGGGCTCTGCGCATGCACGGCTTTGACGACAGCCCTCCGGATGGTATTCCGCCGGTGTAATCAAGAAGACGCAAAGCAGTTGGGTGAGGAAATGACGGATACGGCGCAGGCGGAGAAAGCGAAGGTTCACGACGAGAAGGAGCCTGATCATCATCCTTATTTCCGTCCCAAGGATGCCGCGACGCTGATCCTGGTCGATCGCAGCGGCACCATCCCAAAGGTCCTGGTCGGCAAGCGCCACGACAACGTCGTGTTCATGCCCGGCAAGTTCGTCTTCCCCGGCGGGCGCGTCGACAAGGCCGATTATCGCGTGCCATGTGCGGCACCAGTCACCGCCGAGCTGGAAGCCAATCTCGCCAAAGGCAGCCCGAAGACGCCCGCCTCGCGCGCAAAATCGCTCGCAATTGCCGCGATCCGCGAGGCGTGCGAGGAGACCGGCCTCTGTCTCGGGCGCAGGGCCGAGGGCAAGGCGCCGAAGCTCGAGGGGCCGTGGAAGCCGTTCGCGGACGCAGGGCTCTTGCCTGACCCGTCCGGACTGTTCCTGATCGCGCGCGCCATCACCCCGCCCGGCCGCGTCAAGCGCTTCGATACCCGCTTCTTCACCGCGGATGCCTCGGCGATCGCCCACCGCGTCGAGGGCGTGGTGCATGCGGATGCGGAGCTCGTCGAGCTGGTATGGGTCGAGCTCGGCTCACAGCCGCTCGCCGACCTGCATCCGATGACGCGCAACGTACTCAACGAGCTCGACACCCGCCTCGCCACCGGCCCGCTTCGCCACGACGCGCCGGTGCCGTTCTTCCATTTCTATGGCGGCAAGATGCACAAGGACATCTTGGGCTGATCAGCTCTCACTGGAGAGCTTCCTACTCCCGTCATTCCGGGGCGCGCCCCTTGGCGCGAGCCCGGAATCCATGCCTCGACAACCCGCTGCACGATGGATTCCGGGCTCGCCGCGAACGCGCCCCGGAATGACGTGCTGAGAGTGCATCGAAAAACAAAATAATCTTCCCGGCTCCGACGATGGCGGAGTTCCCGAGCGCACCTATGTCATATCGACCGACACCCAGAACGGACACGGCGCGATGGCACAACGGCAACTCAAGCTTGGCGCGTTCATGCGCCCGATCAGCATCCACACCGGCGCCTGGCGTTATCCAGGGGCGTGGCCGGACGCCAATTTCAATTTCGGCCACATCAAGACGCTGATCAGGAAGCTCGAGGCCGGCAAGTTCGACGCCTTCTTCATGGCCGATCACCTCGCCGTGCTGAACATGCCGATCAATGCGCTGAAGCGCAGCCACACCGTGACGTCGTTCGAGCCGTTCACGCTGCTGTCGGCGCTGTCGGCCGTGACCGAGCGGATCGGCCTGATCGCGACGGGCTCGACGACGTTCGACGAGCCCTATCACGTTGCGCGCCGCTTCGCCTCGCTCGACCACATCAGCGGCGGCCGTGCGGGGTGGAACATCGTCACCACGTCGAACCCCGACGCGGCACTGAATTTCGGCCTCGATGATCACATGGAGCACGCCGAGCGCTACAAGCGCGCCCGCGAGTTCTACGATGTCGTCACCGGCCTGTGGGACTCCTTCGCCGACGATGCCTTCGTGCGCGATGTCGAAGAGGGCCTGTTCTTCGAGCCCTCGAAGATGCATGTGCTCGACCACAACGGCAAGTATCTGAAGGTGCGCGGCCCGCTCAACATCGCCCGCCCCGTGCAGGGCTGGCCGGTGATCGTACAGGCCGGCGCCTCGGAGGATGGCAAGCAGCTCGCAGCCGAAACGGCGGAAGCGGTGTTCACCGGCGGCGGCAGCCTCGCCGACGGGCAAAAGCTCTATGCCGACATCAAGGGCCGCATGGAGAAGATCGGCCGCGATCCCGAGCACCTGAAGATCCTGCCCGGCGCCTTCGTCGTGGTCGGCGACAGCGTCGACGAGGCCAAGGAGAAGCGTGCCCTCCTCGACAGCCGCGTGCACTACGACAGCGCCATCGCATCGCTCTCCGTCATCCTCGGCACCGACGCATCCGGCTTCGATCCCGACGGGCCGCTGCCGGAAATCCCAGAGACCAACGCCAGCAAGAGCGGCCGGCAGCGGCTGGTCGATCTCGCCGCCCGCGACAAGCTGACCGTGCGCCAGCTCGCCCAGCGCGTCGGCGGCTATGGCGGGCTCTCCTTCGTCGGCACCGCCAAAACCATCGCCGATCAGATGGAGGAATGGCTGGTGGGACGTGGCTCGGACGGATTCAACATCATGTTCCCATTCCTGCCTGCAGGCCTCGACGATTTCGTCGACAAGGTCGTCCCGGAGCTGCAACGGCGCGGGATTTTCCGGAAAGAGTACGAAGGGGCCACTTTGAGGGAGAATCTGGGCCTGCCGCGGCCGAAAAGCCGCTTCTTCGAGGCCTGATCCGGCCGAATTGAGCGGTTTTCCGCCCCTAAACCTTGACATCAGACGGTTTCTGGCTAGGTTGCCGACCAACGCGGGCCGTTTGGCCGGCTCCAGATTCCCATATTTTCAGAGGTCCTGAACATGGCCAAAGCGGTCACCATCAAGGTCAAGCTCGTGTCCTCGGCTGACACCGGCTTCTATTACGTCGCCAAGAAGAATTCGCGCACCATGACCGACAAGCTGGTCAAGAAGAAGTACGATCCGGTGGCGCGCAAGCACGTCGAATTCAAGGAAGCCAAGATCAAGTAAGATCGCGGTACGCTGAAGACTTTTGCGGGGCCCTCTCGGGCCCCGTTTTTATTTTACCTCTCTCGTGTCCCGGACGCGGCGCAGCGTGTAACGCTGCACCGCTGAGCCGGGACCCAGAAAGCAACACAGCGCGATGCGGAGATATGGGCCCCGACCGTGTCTTCTCCGACTGCAATGGTGGGGTCGTGCGGCCGTGCACGGGTTGGAGGCGATGCACCTCCCGATTGAGACCAGTACAGCTAAACTAGTCAGTCGATTGGCACGAGTCGTGTGTCCCACTGCGCCGCAAGCTTCTTGATCTGCTCGAAATTGAGGATCGCTGGTTCACCCTCGCGGACGATTGTCGTCCGCTTGCGTTCCTTGGGAAGCAACGTCATCGCGCGCAATACTGCCGCGCGCAGTTTCATCGAGCCGTGATCTGTCAGGGTGACGAGCTCTTCTGGGTCAAGGGCCATGGGTCCACGCCTACACTACCGGCTGGCACCAAGCCAGCACACGCGCCCCGAATGCCCAGTTCTCCAGATAGCCCAACATGGTTAACAATTAGTTATCGTGTGGCTCCGTCGCGTGAATTGGTGCGCGGGTCAAGCGCGTTTGGTCCCGCAAGCAAAATGAGCCTCAGGCCGCACTGGACCCTATTGGAGTCGCTCCCCATCCCACCCGATTTCAAATGCTAAAGGAGGCGGCTACCGCCAGGCTCACAGCAGGGGTGAGTTCGCCCGTGCGGCGCCTGCGCGCGCGGTAGAACACAGTGAGCCATTGCAGTCCGCAATCGATCAGGCTACCGCTGCCAACCTGCCGTCGGCATGCGGGTTTGCGCAAAGCAGACGCTTGCGAATGGCCTCTTCAACGAGCGCGAGTGCTTCCTTGGCTTGTCGCGCTTCGGCTTCCGCAACCTCGGCGCGAAGCTCTACGGCCGTCAACTTATCCTTCTGAGCTTCAATGCAGCACTGGGCTTGCTCCAGCGCTCGGCAAGCATCTTGCAGCTTGCGTTCGGCGGTAACGGTGAGTTCACGCTGTGCCCGCTCGGCGGCCTCCGCGCGCGCTTCGGCCAGCCGCAATCGTTCTAAGGCGTTCGTGCAAAGCGATTGCGCACGGGCTTCGGTCTCGCGGGCGCGCTTCTCCATATCGCGGAACACATCGGCCGCTTGATATACCAGACCGAGGGCTGTTGCTCCCTTGTCTGGCGCCAGCGCTGAGGGAAAGCTCAGGACGTCCTCATCCCCTCCAACTAGCGCTCTGGAACCACGCTGCGTCATGCAGTTTAAGCTCGTCGCGAACACATACCCGAGCACTATCATGAATAGTTATGGTTAACGGATGGTTAAATAGTTGCATGACGGGAGATATCGCGACGACGCGCGGCAGGCAGTGGCGCGGACAAGCAGCGCTGCGTCCGCTGTAAACTCTAAGCGGACGCTCATGAGAGCACGCCAGCCTACGCCACCTTCAACACCGGCGGCTGCGACGGCCGGGTCAGTGCGAACGCGACCTGCACGATACCGCCGGCCAGGCCCAGCGCCACGCCGATGCGCCAGGCCATGGTGTAGGAGCCGAGTGCGTCGTACAGCACCCCGCCCCCGTAGGCACCGAGGAAGCTGCCGATCTGGTGGCTCATGAAGGCAAGGCCCTGGATCATCGCCTGCCAGCGCAGGCCGAACATCTCGGCGACAGCGCCTGCGACCAGCGGGCCGACGCCCATCCACAGGAAGCCCATGATCGCACCGAACAGCAGCGTCGAGGCTGACGTCGCGGGCAGCATGAAATACGAGGCGAGCGCGAGCGAGCGCAGGATGTAGATCGCCCCCAGCAGCGCCAACTTGTTCCAGCGCTGGCCGGCCCAACCGAAGAACAGCGACCCCAGCACGTTGAAGCCACCGATCATGCCGAGCGTCTGCGCGCTCAGCATCGGATCGAGACCGCAGATCGCGAGGTAGGACGGCAAGTGCGTGGTGAGAAACACGAGTTGCATGCCGCAGACGAGATAGGCGCAAGTCATCACCACGAACGAGGCATTGCCGAACGCTGCCCTCGCTGCCGTCGCGGCGGAAGCATCGCCGATGTCGTCGGCGGCGGGCTTCGGCAGCGGAATCCTGTCGATGCGGCCGGCATACCAGGCGGCGGGAATCATCAGCACCGACATGACGACGAATCCGGCGAGCCCGATGCGCCAGCCAAAGCCCTCGTTGAGCACCTGCCCGATCGGCGCCGACAACAGCGCACCGAGCGAGCCCGCGCCGGAGACGATGCCGAGCACGGTCGAACGTACCGTTTCGGGCACCGCACGCGCCGCGACCGACATCGCGATTGCGGCCGCGGTGCAGGCCAGCGACGTTCCAATCAGCACGCCGCCGCCGATCATCACGCTGACGAGGCCGCCCGCGCCCGCCATCAAGGCGAGGCCCGCAATGTACATCAGCGCGCCCGCGATCATGATCGGACGGAAGCCGTAGCGCACTGTGAGCGCGCCGGCGAGCGGCTGGAGAAAGCCCCAGGCGAGATTTTGCACGGCCAGCGCAAGCGTGAAATCCGACACCGAGATCTGGATGTCATGCGTCAGCGGTTGCAGGAAGATGCCGAGGCTCTGCCGCAGCCCCATGCTCAGCGTGAGCATGATCGAGGCGCCGATCAGGATGGGCAACGTCGGACGCAGGACCTGCAACAGGGGCATTTTTGTTCTCCCTCATGGGCGCGGCGCGAGTGCCGTCGTCTGAGATTCCCGTTGATTTTGGTTACACAGATCTGTGTACTTAGGCTATAAGAAGGCAGGTGCTGTCAAGCGAAGAGGACGTTCACCGCCGCATGGCTCCCCCGCCCAAGCAACAGACGATGAAGGAGCGGATTCTCGAGACCGCCGACAAGCTGTTCTATCTGCAAGGCATTCGCGCCATCGGCGTCGACACCATCGCGGCCGAGGTCGGCATCTCCAAGCGCACGCTCTACAACCACTTCCCGTCCAAGGACGCGCTGATCGCGGCCTATCTGGAGCGCCGCTTCGTGCAGCCGCGTCCGTCCGACAAGCCACCGGCCGAGCAGATCCTCGCCACCTTCGATGCGCTGGAGCGGCGCTTTGCGGCCAAGGATTTTCGCGGCTGTCCGTTCGTGAATGCGGTGGCAGAACTCGGCGCCCAAGACCGCGCGGTGAAGAAGATCGCAGTCGCCTTCAAGGAAAGCCGCCGCGTCTGGTTTCGCAACCGGCTGAACGAGCTCGGCGTCGCGGATGCGGAGGCACTGGCGACCCAGCTCGTACTGCTGGTCGACGGCTCGATCGCGCAGGATCTCGTGCGCGATGATCCTGCGATGGCGCGCGCCGCGAAGGAGGCTGCGAAGGTGCTGCTGCGCAATGCAGGGGTGGATGTGGGGGATGATGCAGCGAAGCGTGCCGTGCAGGGACGCAAGCCGGCGCGATCGTAGCGGCTGTTACCGAATCGTGCGGTGTCATCACCCGCGAAAGCGGGTGATCCAGTATTCCAGAGACCGTCGTGGGATACGGAGAAGCCGCGGCGTACTGGATTCCCCGCCTACGCGGGGAATGACAGCGGAGCTTGTGGAAAGAGCTTCGCACCACACCCCTCCCCGGAGCTACGGCGTCGGAACCAATGCGCGATGATAGCAAAATGCCGGTGTTTTGCCCGACGTGTCAAACGGCTGGCTGCCCGCATAAGCCATTGATCCGACTAGCGTCGGCTACTGTGCATGGGGTTGTTTTCGCACTTTTTTGTGCCGCCCCGCCTCACGCCGCCTGCGACACCACGCGGTTGCGGCCGTCGTGCTTGGCGCGGTAGAGCGCGGTGTCGGCGCGCTTGAGGACATCGGCGACCACCTCGCCTTTCTTCTCCAGCGTGGTCAGCCCGATCGAGATCGTGACCTCGATGCGCTTGGTGCCCTTGTGGATCGCGAACGGCTCGCCCGCGATCGAGCGGCGCAGGCGCTCGGCGACCATGCCGGCGACGTGGAGATCGGTCTCGGGCATAACGATGACGAACTCCTCGCCACCGTAGCGGCAGGCGAGATCGATGCCGCGGATCGATTTGCGCACGCGCACGGCGAACTCGCGCAGCACGTCGTCGCCGGCATCGTGGCCGTAATTGTCGTTGATCGACTTGAAATAGTCGATGTCCAGGATCATCAGCGCGAGCGGCTTGCCGCGGGTCGAGGCCTGCTCGGCGAGCGTCGCCAGATGGCTCTCCATGTAGCGGCGATTATGCAGGCCCGTGAGCGCATCGGTGATCGCCATCTCGATCGAGTTCTGCACGTTGTCGCGCAAGTGATCGGTGTAGCGGCGGCGGCGGATCTGGGTGCGCACCCGTGCCAAGAGCTCGTTCTTGTCTACGGGGCGCAACAAATAGTCGTTGACGCCGATCTCGAGGCCACGGAGCAGCCGCGTCGAGTTATCGGCATCCGCAATCGCGAGGATCGGCACGTGCCGCGTGCGCTCCAGCGAGCGCGCCTGGCTGCATAGCCGCAGGCCATCGAAATTATTGAGATCGAGCGAGACGATCAGCAAGTCGTAATTGCCTTCGGCCGCATGGAACAGCGCTTCCGTCGGGCTGGGTTCGACATCGACGGTGTGCTCGGCGGCGAGCAGCGTCGCCAGCCGCTCATAGGAGGACTGCCGGTCGTCGACCAGCAGGATGCGGCCGCCCTTGCCGGTGTCGGCCACCGCGCTACGCTCAGGCGCCTGCACGCCGATCTCGAGCGAGGTGATGGCACGCATGCGCAGCTCGTCCGTCATCATCTTCAGCCGCGTCAGCGAGCGCACGCGCGCGATCAGCACGACGTCGGAGACGGGTTTTGTGAGGAAATCGTCGGCGCCGGCTTCCAGCCCGCGGATGCGGTCGGCGGGGCTGTCGAGCGCCGTCACCATGACGACCGGGATGTGATGGGTGGCCGGATCGGTCTTGATCCGGCGGCAGACCTCGAAACCGTCCATGTCGGGCATCATCACGTCGAGCAGGATGATGTCGCACTCGGCGCGGCGACAGATCGCCAGCGCCTCGGCGCCGTTCGCGGCGGTCATCACGTCGAAATATTCGGCAGAGAGGCGGGCCTCCAACAATTTGACGTTGGCAGGGACGTCATCGACGACCAGGATACGCGCGGACACAATTCACTCCCTACCCGATGAAACGCCGGACCGTCTCGATGAATTTGCCGACAGCGATCGGCTTGGACAAATAGGCTTCGCAGCCGCCCTCGCGGATGCGTTCTTCATCGCCCTTCATCGCGAAGGCCGTGACCGCGACGACGGGAATGGTGCGCAGCTCCGGATCGTCCTTGATCCAGCGCGTCACCTCCAGGCCCGACACCTGCGGCAACTGGATGTCCATGAGCACGAGGTCGGGCCGCATCTTGCGAACGAGATCGAGCGCCTCGTACCCGTTGCTGGTGCCCGACGTCTGGTAGCCGTGCGCCTCCAACAGGTCGCGGAAGAGCTTCATGTTGAGCTCGTTGTCTTCCACGATCAGGACGGTCTTAGCCATCCCGTCCTCCCGATTGGCAAGGAGACCGATACATATGACGCCTCAGGCGCCTCTCATCGGCGCTTCAAAAACTGGAATCAAACTAGCCCCAGATTCGCTCTAGTTTCGTTAAACCCGAGGGCCGACTTTCTGCGATGTGGTTTCCAGTTGCTTGTCTGGGGTCGCAAGACTCAGGCACGAGACTCGGGCATGATGATTCCAAATTAGAGACCGAAAGTTAACGGAAAGGCAAATCGGGCCATTGAAAAAGCCAGTTCAAAACCCACGCGAAGTGGCTGAAATCGTTGCAATTCAAGCGCTCTCTTTCGTGGCGGGCGAGCCTGAGCGGCTGGGCCTGTTCCTGGCCGAGACAGGCGTCGGCCCGGAGACGCTCCGCAGCGCCGCCTCGGACCCGAATTTCCTCCTCAGCGTGCTCGATTTCGTGCTGCGCGATGATGCGACTGTGAAGGCCTTCGCGGCCGCCTCGGAACTGCATCCGACCAATATTGCCGCAGCGCGGCAGGTGCTGGGCGATGCGCTCGGCGACCGGTCCTGGGAGCGCGACGTGCCGTGAGCAGCCTAGAGGCGGCCGGGCCCCGCTGCTTCTGCCGGGATTGTCTGGCCGATCTGGACATGGGCGCGCGGCGCTGTGGGACTTGCGGTTCCCCTCGCCTGGTCCGCCACCGCGCGCTTTCGACGCTGACGATCGCCCATATCGACTGCGACGCCTTCTACGCGACGGTGGAGAAGCGCGACAATCCTGAGATCGCCGACAAGCCCGTCATCATTGGCGGGGGAAAGCGCGGCGTGGTGTCAGCCGCCTGCTACATCGCGCGCACCTTTGGCGTCCGCTCGGCCATGCCGATGTTCAAGGCGCTGGAGGCCTGCCCGCATGCGACCGTGATCCGCCCCGACATGGCCAAATATGTCCGCGTCGGCCGCGAGGTACGCCAGGCCATGCAGGCGCTGACGCCGCTGGTCGAGCCGCTCTCGATCGACGAAGCCTTCCTCGACCTCTCCGGCACCGAGCGGGTTCACGGCATGGTTCCGGCCAAGGTTCTGGCGCGCTTCGCCCGGGACGTCGAGCGCGATATCGGCATCACGGTTTCGGTCGGCCTGTCCTGCAACAAGTTCCTGGCGAAGATCGCCTCCGACCTCGACAAGCCGCGCGGCTTTGCCGCGCTCGACCGGGACGAAGCGCGGATCATGCTGGCGGAGAAGCCGGTGGGCTTCATCTTCGGCGTTGGACCGGCCACCCAGGAGCGGCTGACGCAGCGCGGCTTCCGCAACATCGCCGATCTGCAGAAGGCGGACGAGATCGAGCTGATGCGGCAGTTTCCGAGCGAGGGCCGCAGGCTGTGGCGGCTTGCGCGCGGCATCGACGACCGCCGCGTCGAGCCGGACCGCGGCGCCAAGACGATCTCCAGCGAGACCACGTTCGAGACCGACATCCGCGATTTCGCCACGCTTGAGCGGATCCTGTGGCGGCTCTGCGAGAAGACGTCGTCGCGCCTGAAGGGCAGCGAGCTTGCCGGCACCACCGTCACGCTGAAGCTGAAGACCGCCGATTTCCGCCAGCGCACGCGCTCGCAGTCGATCGCGGGGCCGACGCAGCTCGCCGCAAAGATCTTCGCAATCTGCCGCGAGATGCTGGCCAAGGAGATCGACGGCACCGCGTTCCGCCTGATGGGGGCCGGCGTCAGCGCACTGCGCACCGGCTCGGCCGCCGACGATACCGATATGCTCGACCGCCGCGCCGCGCACGCCGAGCGCGCGATCGACGGCTTGCGCAAGAAATTCGGCAACGCCGCGGTGATCCGCGGCATCGCGTATGACGGGCCCGAGAAGGCGCAGGAGTGACTTTAGCCCGGCTGAAGTCAGTCGTGTTCGAAGATCCTGGCGCCCGGATAGACGCGGCGGGCATACTGAACGACCAGATGCCGGTCCTGGGTCGCCAGGAACGGAGTTCGGATCTGGCAAGACCCGACGATGAGGTGCCACAAGCCGTTGAGCTGTCGAATGATCACGTTCATTGAGCCTCCTCGCACTGACCCGAGTGGGCTCAGAATGAAAGAATCGCCCGCCGTCGCTCAATTGTACAAGCGTAAGAGCATCGTATGAGAAGGAATAGAAGAGATATACAAAGGTATGTTGGCGAGGACTCTGTCAGTTGCGGCGCTGATGGGTTTCGCAAGGTGCACCCTCGTCCTACGCGCTTGTTGTGCACGAGGCCATCGACCACACCCTCGGTGTTGTCCTGGCTTTCGCCAGGACGAAATTGGGAAACATGGTGCGCTCGAACGGCCTGCCGCCGGAATTTCGTGAAAGGCTGACAACCATGACAGGCGAACGCGATCTCAACGCGCTGCTGAGGGACATGAAGCCGGAGATGCAGCCGGGCACGTTCGTGTTTTGCACGATTCCGCCAAACGAGAGCATTCCGGCGGCGCTCAATCCACTGCTGACGTTCCGCGAGCGCGAAGGAACCACGCTCGTGATCCGGCGTGAAGAGGCCGAAGCCGCAGGACTACGCTACGCGTTCGCCTCGCGCCTGATCACCTTGACTGCTCATTCCGCACTGGACGCGGTGGGGTTCCTGGCGGCGATGACTGCTTGTCTGGCCGAAGCCGGCATCAGCGTGAATGCGGTTTCGGCCTTCTATCACGACCATCTGTTCGTGCCTACCGACAGGGCCGATGAAGCTTTGGCAGTCCTGCAAGCGATGTCGAAGCACGTGTAGTCTGAGATTCAATCCGCAACCGCCACCGCCTCGATCTCGATCATCCATTCCGGCGCGGCGAGTGCGGAGACGCCGACGAGAGTGCTGGCGGGCGGCTCCATGCCTTCGAAGAACACCGAGCGGGCCTTGCCGATGATGGGACGCAGCTCCGGCTTGTAGTTCACGACGAAGGTCGTGATCTTGACGATGTTGGCGTAGCTCGCGCCGGCCGCCTTCAGCGCCAGGCCGAGATTCTGCATCACCTGCGTGGTCTGCGCGGCGAGATCGCCCTCACCGACCACGCGCCCCTCCTCGTCAACCGAGACCTGTCCGGAAATGTAGATGGTGCGCGCGCCGGAGGCCGTGACGACGTGGGAATAAGCCGGATTGTGATGCAGGCCGCTGGGACGGAGATGGTCGAGCTTGGGCATGGTGCTGCCTCCCGGAGGTTTGTGGTTGGGAGGGAGCGTAGCGGGTGATGGTGCGGAGGGCTAGCCCATCGGATTCGTCATTGCGAGCGCAGCGAAGCAATCCAGGAATCTGTCCGGGGTGGCATTCTGGATTGCTTCGCTGCGCTCGCAATGACGGTGGAAGAGCGGACGCTGAAGCCGTCAATTACACGGCTTGCTGTCCTTCACATCGAACTTGCCGAGCGCGCCGGAAATCACAAAATCGTTGTAGTCGAGCACGAGCTGGCGGGAGACGCCGTTCTCGTAGAGTTCGAACGACATCGCATAGACCGGCGTCTGCTCGCCTTCCTTCTGCTGAACGTCGCGGTCGAAATAGCTCACGGTGACCGGCCAGCGCTTGAGCGATTTCATGTGCTCGTCCGTGGTCGACGGGTCGGACGATGTGACGCGGTCGGCGGGGATCGGCTGACCGATGACGGTCAGCGTGTTGTAGACCTTCTGGCCGTCGTCGGAGCCGTCATAGACGGACAGCTCGAGCAGCGACTTGCCGTCCTTGGCAGCGGCGATGATGCGCTGGATCTGCTCGGTCGGGAACACGATCTTGCCGTCGAGGGTAAAACTCTTCGGCGCCGGCAGCTTCAGCTTGACGTTGATATGGTCGCCATCGCGCTCCGCAGAACCGTCGACCCTGCTGGCCTCGGTCTCGTTCATCCGCGTCTCGATCTTGAAGTGGTAGCTCTTGCCGGCCGAATCCTCCCAGGAATTGGAGCGGAGATCGCTGAGGGTTACCTTGCCCTCGCCGCTATCGAGCTCGGAGACCTGACGGAACTCGGAGGTGTAGCCCTCGCAGGAATTGCCGGTGAAATTGTAGAGGATGCGGCCGCGCGCGCTGTTGACCGAGTTCGAGCGCGATTTGACGAGGCTCAGATCATAGAGCGCCTGGTGCGCGAGGAATGAACCGCCGGCGGCGTGTGCCCCGCTGCTCTGACCGAAAGCGGCCGCCACGAGCGCCATCACACCGAGCGAAGTCCGGAAAAGGTGCACCATGTCTATTCCCTGGGGAAATACAGATTCGACAGCTTAATGACCGTCCCATTGCGTCGCAACTGCGGCCGTTTCACGTAAAGTTGCGCCCTCGCCTTGAACCTCCTGGTCTGCCTCAACAAAATGCATCGCCCACCCGCCCCGTCGGCTTGCTTGCATGTGGCTGCGCAATGGGCGAAACAGGCCCGGCCCGGCCGCAAGCCAAGAGCGTCGGGGCGGATGAATTCTCGGACTTGGACATTGAGGTCGAACATGGCTGGCACGGTCGAACAGAAACTGGCGGAACAGGGCATCAAGCTGCATGAGGCCCCCACCCCCGTGGCCAACTACGTGCCGTTTGTGCGCAGCGGCAACCTGCTGTTCGTCTCCGGCCAGGTCTGCTTCGACCCCGCCGGCAAGCTGATCGCCAAGGGCAAGCTCGGCGCCGGCGTGACGATCGAACAGGGCGCGGCGGCCGCGCGCGGCTGCGCCATCAACCTGCTTGCCCAGGTCAAGGCTGCCCTCGGCGACCTCGACAAGGTTGTGCGCGTGGTGCGCATCGGCGGCTTCATCAACTCGGCGCCGGATTTCGTCGACGGACCGAAGGTTTTGAACGGCGCCTCCGATCTGATGGTCGCGGCGTTCGGTGACAAGGGCCGCCACGCCCGCACCACCGTCGGCGTCGCCTCCCTGCCTGCCGATGCGGCGGTCGAGGTCGAAGGCCTGTTCGAGGTCGCCTGACGTAAGGGAGCAAGCAGCGTGCGAGCCCCGGATTGGCTGACAGCGCGGCCGGTCGCGCATCGCGGCCTGCATGACATCTCGCGCGGCGTCGTCGAGAACATGCCGGGCGCGGTGCAGGCGGCGATCGCGGGCAATTTCGCCATCGAGGTCGATATCCAGCTCAGCGCCGACGGCGAAGCCATGGTGCATCACGACCATGCGCTCGGCCGTCTCACCGAGGCCACCGGCGAGCTGATCAAGAAGACCGCGGCGGAACTGAAGGCCGTCGCATTCAAGGACACGTCCGAGCGGATGATGTCGCTGGCCGATCTCTGCGCCCTCGTCGCCGGCCGCGCGCCGCTGGTGATCGAGGTGAAGAGCCATTTTGCCGGTGACCGCAAGCTGGTGAAGCGGATGGCAGAGGTGCTGTCGTCCTATGACGGTCCGGCCGTCGGCATGTCCTTCGATCCCGACCAGGTACTGGCGCTGCGCGAGCTGTTGCCCTCGCGCCCGCGCGGCATCGTCGCGCAGCGGACCTATGAGGACGAGTATTGGGCTTACCTGACGCAAGGGCAGCGCGACAGCATGCTGTATCTGCGCCACGGCATTCAGACCCAGCCGCATTTCGTCGCCTTCAAGGTCGACCACCTCCCCGCGCCCGCGCCCTGGATCGCGCGAAATGTGTTCGGCTGCGCCCTGCTCGGCTGGACCGTGCGCACGCCCGAACAGCGCGCGCGCGCCGGGCAATATGCGGATCAGATGATCTTTGAGGGGTTCGTGCCGTAAGGGCCCGTTGCCATTGCGAGCGCCTCCCCAAAGTCGGTCCTGGCTTTCAGCCAGGACGACGCTTGGTTGGGGCTGCGCGAATAGCGAGACATTGCATTCGCAGCCCTCGAGTTCCCGCCCCCTTGAAGTCGCTGCTGCGATGCACGATCTTGGGCTTGGGATTTTCAAGACACGCGATGGCATCATCCGAAATCACGCTTGAGGCCGTACCATCCATTGGCGAAATCTCGCCGGAGGACTGGGACGCATGCGCCAACCCGGGCGGGAGATGCAATGGGTCTGGCCCGGGAACCTCATCCGGGCTCTCAGGCGATTCCGCTGCTCTCTCAAAACCCACCTATAACCCGTTCGTCTCACACGCGTTTTTCTCCGCCGTTGAGAATTCGGGTTCGGCGACCCCGCGCACCGGCTGGGGACCGCGGCATCTCGTGGCCAAGATCGACGGTCGCGTCGCCGGCGTCGTGCCCTGCTATCTGAAATCGCATTCGCAGGGCGAGTATGTCTTCGACCGCGGCTGGGCGGATGCCTATGAGCGCGCCGGCGGGCGCTATTATCCGAAGCTGCAGGTTTCGGTTCCCTTCACGCCGGCGACCGGACCGCGGCTCCTGATCCGGGACGGCGTCGATCGCGGCCGCATTGCGGAGGCGCTGGCGAGCGGGCTGGTGGCGCTGTGCGGCGTCAGCAAAGCCTCCTCGGTGCACGTCACCTTCGCGCGCGAGGCCGAGTGGAAGCTGCTCGCAAGCCACGGCTTCCTACAGCGGACCGACCAGCAGTTCCATTGGCACAACCAGGGGTTCGCGACGTTCGATGATTTCCTCAGCACGCTGAACTCCCGCCACCGCAAATCGATCAAGCGCGAGCGGCGCGATGCGCTCGCCGCCGGCGTCAGCATCCACTGGCTTAGGGGCAATGAGATCACCGAGGATGCCTGGGACGCGTTCTTCGCGTTCTACATGGAGACCGGTTCGCGCAAATGGGGCCGGCCGTACCTGACGCGTGAATTCTTCTCGCTGATCGGCGAGACTATGAGCGACGACGTGCTGCTGGTGATGGCCCGGCGCAATCACCGCTGGATCGCGGGCGCGATCAACTTCATCGGCGCGGACACGCTGTTCGGCCGCAACTGGGGAGCAGTCGAGCATCATCCGTTCCTGCATTTCGAGGTCTGCTACTATCAGGCCATCGATTTCGCGATCAAACACGGCCTCACGCATGTCGAGGCCGGCGCGCAGGGCGAGCACAAGATCGCGCGCGGCTACCTGCCGCGGACGACCCATTCCGCCCACTTCATCGCCGATCCCGGCCTCCGCCGCGCCATCGACGACTATCTCAAGCGCGAGCGCGCCTATGTCGCTGAAGCCGGCCGCGAGCTCGCCGAGCTCGGGCCGTTCCGGAAGGACGCGGACGAGGCGCCTTGACGGCTTCTCCGAGGTGATGACAGTAAGGCCGCAACTTCAGGAGCAGCCGTATGACCGCTTACGATCCCAATAATATCTTCGCGAAAATCCTGCGCGGCGAATTCCCGTGTTACAAGGTCTATGAGAACGAGCACGTGCTCGCTTTCCTCGACATCATGCCGCGCTCGCCCGGCCATACGCTCGTCATCCCAAAAGCCCCTGCCCGCAACATTCTCGACATCAACCCGGACGACTACGCCCATGTTGCCCGCGCCACGCACAAGATCGCGGCCGCCGCGATGAAGGCGTTCGAGGCCGACGGCATCACGGTGCAACAGTTCAACGAGCCCGCCGGCGGTCAGGTAGTGTTTCACCTGCACATGCACGTGATGCCGCGTCACGACGGTGTAGCGCTGCTTCCGCCCGCGAGCCGCAAGGAAGACGGCAAGGTGCTGGAAGAGCACGCGGCCAAGCTAATCGCGGAGCTGAAAGCGGGTTAGGTTTTTCCACTCGTCATTGCGAGCGAAGCGAGGCAATCCAGAATCTTCCGTGGGAGACACTGTGGATTGCTTCGTCGCAAGGGCTCCTCGCAATGACGAGGTTGGGCCGGCGTACCCTCACTCCGTCTCAAAATCCCCCGGCTGCGGCGCGGCAAGCGGCGTGAACTCGCAGCGATCAGGCTTGATGTCGATCAACGGCGTGTTGTCGATGCAGTCGAGCCCGCGCACCAGGATCGTGTTGCCCTCGACGCCGACCAGCTTCACGATCGAGGTGCCGATCGGATTGGGCCTGACCGGCGAGCGCAGCGAAAAGGTGCCGCGGGTGTTCTGGTTGTTCTTGGGGCTTTGCAGAATGATGTCGCGCCGGGAGCGGTCGAGCCAGTACAGCACTTCGAGATTGCTGTAGAAGTCGACGCCCTTGATCGCCGGCACGAACGGCTCGAAGATCTCCAGCCGGCACACCGGGCCGTCGAGACGGCCCTGCCGCGGCGTCTCCAGCCGTGAGCTCCATGGCGTGCGGATTCGGCCAATGAAGACGAGGCCGGCATCCTCCGTCGGCGGCAGCTCAATGGCGACTTCGCCCTCGCGGAGTTCGTTTTCGCGAACCATTGTGTCGTTCCTTGCTGTTCGCGAGGGTTTTAGCCCAGCCACCACTGTCCGGCCAGCATGAAGACTTCGCCGGTGACGACGCCGGCGAAAATCGAGCGGCGGGTCAACAGGAACACGACGAGGCCGGCGGCTACTGCGCCGTAGCGTAAGCCGTCCGGCACGCTCGTCAGCGCGCCCGGCGGCTCGACAACTATCTGGCCGATGACGCCGGCGAGAATCGCGGTCGCGACCGCCCTCACCCAGACCAGGAGCTCGGAGCCCTCGTCGATACCGCCGCCGAACCACAGGCCAAGCATGCGCCATATCTGGTTGGGAATAACGCCGGCGACGAACAGCACAGCGAGCGCGTGCCAATCGCCGATGAGCTGGGAGAGGCTCATGCGCGCACCTCGCGCCACCAATGCACGCCATAGGCAATCGTGCCGGCCGCAACACCGCTGACGAGGATATCGAGGCCGCTGTTCATCTTCGCGGCCAACGGATAGAGCACGATGCCCAGCGCGAGCGCGACGACGTCGGCGATTTCGCGGCTGTTGCGCGCGGTCGAGAACAGGAAGGACAGCGGCGTGAGCAGGAGGATCGCCGCGCCCAGTGTTTGCGTCAGGTTGGCGGCGAGGAAATAGCCCACCGTATTGGCGGTGAGGCACACCGAGACCAAGCCGAAGCCGAGCCCGTGGACGAAGGCGATTCGCCGCTCTCGCGGCACCTGCGGGAGGAAGCGGTGGCACTCGACCCAGAGCGTCACGGCGGTGAGATGCGCGGCGAAAATCAGCTCGCGCCGTTTCGTCGTTGGCGTGCGCATCAGCGGCAGCACCGAGACCACCATCGGAAACAGGCGGATCGCGCTGACGGTGACCGCAATCGCCGACTGGATGATGGTCGCGCCCGAACCGAGCGTTGTGATCAGAATGATCTGCGCCGGCCCCGCCCAGACGAACAGCGTCGAAGCCAGCGCCCAGAGCAGGCTGAAATGGGTGTCATGGGCGAGCGCGCCGATGCCGAGATAGGTCACGAACAGGACGATGGTGAGGATCGTCTGCGTGATCGAGCGCAGCCCCCACGCAAAGGCGCGCCAGGGGCTGTGCCATTGAGGAGAATCGAGCGGAGGAAGCGCCACGGGAGTTTGGCCGGGGTGAGGAATCGTGCCCGCATAACGGGCAATGCGCAGGCTGGCGTCAAGGAAGCGGGCGGCGGGGCTGGCATGCACGCGGGCCACAATCACCACCGCCGTCATTCCGGGGCGCGCCCCTTGGCGCGAGCCCGGAATCCATTAGGCCTCTGGGATCGGTGCACAATGGATTCCGGGCTCGCGACTTCGTCGCGCCCGGGAATGACTGCGGAGAGAGACTCCCCTACCCGCTCACGCCCCGGTTCTTGAGCACGAAGCAGGCGCCGCCTGCCTTCCGGATGCGGTTGCAGAGGTCGTCCGCCTCACTGCGCGTATCGGCGCCGATGCGCACCTGGTAGAAAGCGTGCGTGCCGCGACTGCGCATCACCGAGCTCAGAATGCTTGGATCGCGGTCACCGATCACGGCGCTGAGGCGCGTCACCGCACGGGAATACATCGCCAGCGCCCTGTTGCGATCAAACCCGGCGGCAAGCTGCACGCCCCAGACTTTTGCGGCGGCAAGCTGCACATGCTGCTCGAGCTCGGCGACGAAGGGATTTGGCGCGCGCTTCAAGAGCGCCATCAGGTCGCGGCAGCTTGTCGGCGGCGCGCTCGGCGGTCCCTTTCCGGCGCTGCCCGCTTTCGCCCAGTCCTCGACGGTCGCGCCGGTGATGGCGACGACGTAGTGGCGCGTCTGCTCCGGCATGCCGCCGGTGCCCGCAAGCCACTCCTGCACCCGCCGCGGACCTGCGTTGTAGGCGGCGGCAGCGAGGCCAAGATTGCCGAACTGGTTGCGCAGGTCGTTGAGAAACTCGGCCGACTTCGGCAGCGCCTGGACCGGGTTGAAGGGATCGAGCAGGCCGCGCTCGCTCGCCGTGCCTGGCATGAACTGCGCGATCCCCTGCGCGCGCTCGCCGCTGCGCGTCACGGGCCCGACCGCGTCGGTCTGGAAGCGGCTCTCCTGCCAGATCACGCGGGCGAAGAATTCCAGCGGCAGGTTAGCGTCGCGCGCCGCGGCCTCGATGATCAGACAGATCGACTCCCGCGTATCGCTCTCTCGCGCGCTAGCCGGCTTTTCCGGCGGCCGCGCCAGCTCCTCGACGCTTGGGACAGCGACATCGGTCTTTGCGGGCGACGCATCCTCTGCCAGCGCCTGCGTCGCCGACAGGAGCAGTGCGGCAAACATGCGCAGCGGCCTGCGCGCGGCGGAGAGAGGTGGCATGCGCGCGGTCCCGAGAGCTGCCAGCCGGAGTGAGCGGCCCGAGAAGAATGCAATCCGCCTCGACAGAGCGCAAGCATATCTGTGGCATGCGCGTGCGCGGCGTGCCACAAGGTACTGTGCCAAACTGTGGCATCGTGACATGGCTTAGAGACGTCGCCGAATGTTCCCTGGTCTGCCCCTCCCAATGCTTTTCCCCGCCAAACGGATCCGCACCATCCTCGCCCTCTTCCTCTGGGTCGTCCTCAGCGTCGTCCCGGCGACCGCGCAAGTTGCCTGGCGGATGACCACGGAATACCCGCAGAACAACATTTCCGGGATCGGGCTCACGACATTCGCCAGCCGCGTCGCCGCGCGCACCAACGGCTTCGTGACCGTCACCAACGCCTTCGACAACGAGCTCAAGATCAGCTCGGGCGAGATGCCGCGCGCCGCGCAGGACGGCCGGATCGTCGGCGGCGACGCCTTTGCAGGCGCGCTCTCCGGCATCGACCCGATACTCGGTCTTTCCACCCTGCCCTTCCTCGTGCAATCGGTTGACGCCGCCCGTGCCGCCAACTTGCGGGCACGCCCGCTCTATGAAAAGGCGCTCGCGGCGCGCGGCCTCAAACTGCTTTATGTGACGATCTGGCCGGCAACAGGCCTCTGGTCGGAGCGTTCGCTCGAAGGCGCCGACGACCTGCCGAAGCTGAATTTGCGGGCTTACGATGCTAATTCCAGCGAGGTCATGCGCGCGGCCGGCGCAAATGCGCAGTTCCTGCCGATGGACGCCGCGCTCGCGGGTCTGAAGGAACATCGGCTGAATGCGTTCCTCACCTCCGGCGATGGCGGCGCGGGACGCAAGCTCTGGGATTTTCTGCCCTACTTCACGGCCATCAACTACGCGATGCCGGTCTCGATCGCCTTCGTCCGCAGCGATGCATTCACTGAGCTGTCCGAGCCGATTCAGCGCGAGGTGCTGGCTGCGGCTGAAGAGACCGAGCAAAGCCAGCTCGCGCTACTCACCCATCGCACCTCCGAAAACTATGCGCGCATGCGCGACAATGGCGTCCGCATCGCTGAGCCGGCGCCGCCGTCCCTCATCGCGGCGCTCCGGAAGGCGGCGACGACCGCAATCACCACCTGGGAGACCCAGGCCGGCGCGGATGCCGCAGCGATCGTCGAATGGGCCCGGCAGCAATGACGCATCGGCTCTTGACTTGAAAGCCGATGCAACTAGCAACGGGGCGACATCAACTTAGGCTCGGCCCGGATGCAAACCATCTACTTCGATCTCGACGGCACGCTGACCAACCCCAAGCCGGGGATCACCCGCTCGATCCAGTATGCGCTGGAGCGACTCGGCAAGCCTGTTCCGAGCGAGGACGAGCTGACCTGGTGCATCGGGCCGCCGCTGCATGCCAGCCTGAAGAAGCTTACCGGAACCGACGAGCTCGCCGACCGGGCGCTGCTGCTCTACCGCGAGCGATTCAGTGAAGTCGGCCTGTTCGAGAACGAGGCGTATTCCGGCATCAAGGACACTCTGGCGAGGATTGCAGCGACACGCCAGCGGATGTTCGTCGCCACCAGCAAGCCCGCAGTCTACGCCAACCGCATCATCGATCATTTCGGCTTGCGGCCTTATTTCGAGCGCGTGTTCGGCTCCGAGCTCGATGGCACGCGGGTCGACAAGCGCGACCTGCTGCGCTACGCGCTCGACGAGGCGAAGGTCGATCCTAACAGCGCGATCATGATCGGCGACCGCAGCCACGATGTGGTCGGCGCCAGGACCAACGGCATGACCGCCATCGGCGTGCTCTACGGCTATGGCAGCGAGGCCGAGCTCAGGGATGCCGGCGCGCATCACATCTGCGCCGCGCACCCGGAGCTGCTCGGTCACTGCATCGCATAAACCTCACGCGCCGACGGTTTCGACGGCCGCCAGCATGCCGGTCTTGGGATGACAGTTCAGGTATTCGAAGAACTGTTCATCCGCGGCGGCCACCGTGACCTCGTGATAGAGCCGCAGCTTTGCTGACGGCCCCAGCGTCGACAGATACTTCATCGCCGCGCCAAAGATCCGGACGTGGGTCGGATGGGATTCCGCCCAGCGCTCCAGCGCGGCAAGACTCTTCCACCAGCTCTGGCCATAGGACTTTTCGCTTGGCCTGCCGTCGGCGCCGAGCACGCGCATGTAGCGGTTGGCGTAGCAGCCGATGGTGAGCCCGTCGTCGCGCAGGAAATCCATGCCCTCGCGCAGCACCGGCTCGACATCATCGAGATAGAGCTTTCGCTCCGATGCCTCGGTGTCGCTCCAGTCCTGCCCGGACCGGATCAGGCAGAGATTGTCGTTTGCGATCACGCGCAGCCGCGCACCGTCGCGGACGAGTTTTGGATCGCCGCCGGGTGCCATCGCGTCGGTCTGCGATAGCGGAATGCGGTCGCGCATGCCGCCCCAATAGGCGTGCTCCTGCACCTCGCCGCTCATGCTATCCGCGATGACAGCGACGCCCTCGGGCCGGCCAAGTGAGGAGAACAGCGTCTCGTGCCGTGCCACGGCCGGCCGCAACACCTCGATGAAGGTGCCAATGCCTTCCCGTGCGCTGCCGGTCCACGCCTCGCGTGCCGGCGCAAACCAGGCGTCGAAGCGCGCGATGTCGTCCCAATAGGCGACCGAGACCACGTTGGCATAGCCGGACTGGTCGACATAATGCGCGCGATCCCAATGTGACGGACCATCGGTCGCAACGAAACGCCGGTCGATCTCGGCCAGCGCGTCGGTCGCGGCGGCCGGCGGCGCGCCGCGATACTGCACGCCGAAATAGGCCATCACGACGCGGCCAACGTTCGGCTTGTAGCGCGCCACGAACGATGGATACGGCGGCCGATAGTCGTCCGGCACGCGCTTGTGGCGCGAGCGCTCCGTCTGAAGATGCGGAGGAATTGCGGATTCCATGCTCATGCCCTCCCGTGATGTCTTGCGGCCGCGGCGGATCAATTCGCCGCGGCAGCGATCTCCGTGGGCTCGACGGTGTCGACAGGCAGCGCGAACTGCTCGACGCGCTTGTACGGCTTGTTGTTGAGCAGCAGGCGCGTCACGTCGGGGCGCGAATAATGCCCGGCAGGGTCGGCGGCGTTCTTGGCAACGCCAATGGCACCGAGGTCGATCTCGGCGATCAGAAGGCCCTCCTGATCGGGCGCGAGCTTGTCGCCGATCTGGCTGCCGTCGGGTCCGTAGATGGCGGCAAAGCCGCCGCCGGCATGCAGCAGCGCATGCTTGTCGGGCCGGTCACAGAGCTCGTCGATCATCGCCTGCGAGACGGTCGCGCAAGGCGCCAGCACGAAGCAGGAGCCCTCCACCGCATAGACGCGCGAGGCGGCATTGTTCACCTCGGCGCCGAGCGCCGGCGCGAAGGGATCGTAGAGCGAGAAGCTCGGCCAGGCCGCGACATGCACCTGCTCGTTCTGGGCATACATTGCGTATTTAGACAGCGGCTGAAGATGCTCCCAGCAGCACAGTGCGCCCAGGCGCCCGATGTCGGGCCGGGCGTGGACGGCAAGGTCGCTGCCATCACCTTCGCCATAGACCGTGCGCTCGGCATGGGTCGGCCGCAGCTTGCGGCGCTTGGCAATCGTCTCCCCGTCGGGTCCGATCAGCCATTGCGCGAGATAGAGGCTGCCGCCGTCACGCTCGGAAAGGCCGAGCACCGCCGTCAGCTTGGCCTTGCGCACCGCCTCGCGCAGCTTCTCGGCCTGCGGGCTGTCATAGGCCAGTGAATTGTCGAAATAGCGCTGCACGAAGCCGCGGCCGATCGCCCAGGCCGGCGAGTCCAGCCAGATGTGCCAGGGATAGCCGGGGATGAAGGCCTCCGGAAAGGCGATCACCCTTTTCGGCGGCCTCCCTGATCAGCGCGATCGACTTGTCGACGGACGCGTCGAGGTCGAGCCATGCGGATGCTGCCTGCACCACGGCGACCTTGTATTTCGGATGTTCGATGCCCATTCCCGCCTCCATCATATGCACTGGGACAGCACCGCTTTCCGGTTGATCACGGTACACGCCCGATGCAGTCTATTGGGCCACGGCCGGACGGCGCCCGCTCGACCGCCACGGCATGAAAATTCGACCGGAACGGCGGTCCGGAATTTGCAGCCGGCATCGACGCCTGCATGCGGTTTGAGATGTGAAAGGGAGGCCCGCTGATGACCATCCAGTTCACGACGGACGGCAGCCCCGGTCACCGGCGCCTCGCCCTCTGGCAGGATATCGTCTGCGACGTCTTCGTCGGGCTCGACTGCAAGTCCGACCTCGGCAGCGCCTTTCACGGCTCGGTCACGCGAGGCGCGCTCGGCAAGGCGGTGTGCTCCGAGGTCCGTTCCGACCGCCAGCACGTCTTCCGCACGCCCTCCCGCATCGCGCGCTCGGACCAGGATTTCATCCTGATCGCACTCGGCGATCGCGGCGCAGGCGGCGTGGTGCAGGATGGCCGCGAGACCGTGATCCGTCCCGGTGAATTCGCGCTCTATGACACCACACGTCCCTACGAACTGAAGTTCGACCACGCCTTCACGCAGACGATCTTTATGGTGCCGCGACAGATGTTGCAGCGGCGGCTCGGCGGGAGCGAGACGCTGACGGCGATATCGTTCGGCGCGGACGCACCGCTCGAACGGATCACCTACGACTTCATCTACAGACTGTGCCAGAGCGCGGACCGGATCGATCCAGGCAACGCCGCCATCCTCTCCGAGCAAGCCGTCGACCTGCTGGCAATGGCCCTAAGTGAGCGGCTCGGCAAGACGTCGCTGCCTTCCTCGACCCATCGCTCGGCGCTGCTCTACCGGCTGAAAGCACACATCCGCGCGCACCTCGCCGATCCCGACCTCTCGCTGCAGGAAACCGCGGCCGCGCTTGGCATTTCACCGCGCTACGTGAACGATCTCCTCGCAGACGAGGACACCTCGTTCCAGCGCCACGTCCTGGCCGAGCGTCTCGCCCAATGCCGGCGCGACCTCGCCTCGCCGCTGCTTGCCCACCGCCACGTCAGCGAGATCGCCTTCGCCTGGGGCTTCAACGACCTCTCGCATTTCGGCCGCGTCTTCCGCGAGCACTTCGGCATGTCGCCGCGCGAGTTCAGGCAGAGCCTGTTGCGGCACTAGCCGCGAGCCATCCGTCTTTGCCTTCGCTCCGGACGAAGACAGGGCTCGGCAATTCCAGATTGTCTTGCCCGGCGGCATGCATCAAGCTGGTGCGCATGAAGACCGACTCCACGATGAGCGGATCGGAAATGTTGCTGACGGCGACCGCGATCCGGCTCGCGGTGCTGGTCCTGGCAGGCTGGAGCCTCGTTCTGCTGCCGCGGCACGCTCGTGATGGCGAGTTCGCTTGCACTCCCTCGGTCGCAACAAGGATCGAAGCACAGACTTCGCCGCAGGTGACGAGCTTGCAAGTCGGAGATTCCGCGTTGGACGACATGCTCCGGCACGACTAGGGCCATTGCTCCGCAAGGCCGGTATGCCACTCGAAGTCGGTTAGATCATATCGGGTCATGCCGCGCGTGAATCAGAGTTCAGTGCAAGCTGGAAGCCCCCAATTGGTAGGCGCCCATGAGGAACTCTTCGCAACTACTCAACCAGGCGCTTGGCCGCTCCGATGAAGCGACCACTACAATCCCGGTGATCTCGCCGCCCAAGCCTTGGTGGCCTGGCAGCTTTCCATCGCTCGGACGTAGGCAGGGCGTGCCGTCGTGCGGGCGAGATAGTCCCGCTCGGTAGAACCGGGGACATAGTTGCCAGTTCGCACGCCGAGCAGGAGGGCGTAGCTCACCGAGATATCGGCAGCAGTGAATCGGTCGCCAGCGAGATAGGGGCAATCCGCCAGGCGGCGGATAACCAACCCCAGCCGGTTCTCGAAGGTCTCGAGAGCCCAACGGGTAACCCGGGCATCTCGCTCGGCTTCGGGCGCCAGTTCGCGACCGACAAAGACGGCGTTCATCGGCCCGGCGAGCCCGGCCTCGCCTAAGTGGAGAAATTGCAGATAGGAAGCGAAGGCGGGATCGTCCGTCGCGACGGCAAGCGAACCTGAGCCGTGGCGGGCGAGCAGGTATTCAAGAATCGCGATCGATTCGACCATGATCGTCTCGCCGTCCTGCAGTGCGGGAATGAAGCCGGCGGGGTTGATCGCGAGGAAATCGCGATCATTCTCGACTGCGAGCAGATCGACCGGGCGCAGCCGATAAGCCAATCCTAATTCCTCGAGCAGCCAAACAACACGGAAGCCACGACCTTCGCCATAGACGGTGAGCATAGTTAAGCGTTCCTGGATTGGGCTAGATGTACTAACTCGCAGAGGTAAGCCAGTCGCGCAACGGACTATCGATGGCGCATAATGCACTCAACGCTTGGCGCATATTCGTCATCCTACTGTGCGGGCCCTTCCCACTTTATGGGTTCACAACCTAGTTGATCGTCGCGTTCACATTAACTACCGATGCGGAAGCCTTCGAGCCCTGTCCCATAGCCTTGATAACGAATGCATCGCTCCCCTTATATCTACGTTTGGACTTGTATTCGTAAGTAGTCGGATTGAGCTTTTTCAGTTTGCCGTGTGCCGGCTTCTGCAAAATGTCGGAACTACTCACGGTGCCCCGCACGGGGATCGAAAACTGACAACTTCCTCCTGATGCGACGCTAATATCGGCAGTGGAGTTCTCCCCCAAATCCGCCAGTCCTGCCAGCTTTGAACATTCAGCAGCGGCAAGCGCTAATGGCACCGACGTTGAGTTTGTTGCTCCAACGATGAGTGCGAAGGTCACGATCCTGAAGAACCGCATAGTACTCCTCATTTCGGACGTCTCCCTTTCGTGCACTCCCGCGAGGCGCATGCCCTCGAGTACGCGTCCTAGTCTGGTCCGCGTGCAGGCCAGAAAAAAGGCCGGCTTTGCAGCCGGCCTTTTCGATTCATGATGCGCGCTGTCAGGCTTTGACCAGCGGACCCTTGGACGTCGGTCCCTTGGAGCCGCCGGGGCCGCCCGGCTTGGACTTGCCCGGCGGGCGCTTGCGGGTGCCGGGCAGCTTCTCCTGCTTCGGCGTGACCGGGCCCTCGACGAACTCGAAACCGATCTTGTCCTTGGTCTCGTCGGCCTCGTCCTTGACCAGGACGACGCGGACGTGACCGCCGCCCTTGAGCTTGCCGAACAGCACCTCGTCGGCCAGCGGCTTCTTGATGTGCTCCTGGATCACCCGGGCCATTGGACGCGCGCCCATCTGCTCGTCGTAACCGTGCTGGACCAGCCAGGCCTTGGCCGGCTCGGACAGCTCGATGGTAACGTCGCGGTCGCCGAGCTGGGCCTCGAGCTGCAGCACGAACTTCTCCACCACCGTGCCGATCACCTCGACGCTGAGATGGCTGAACGAGACGATGGCATCGAGGCGGTTGCGGAATTCCGGCGCGAACTGCCGGTTGATCGCCTCGTGGTCGTCGCCTTCGCGCTTGGAGCGGGTGAAGCCGAACGCCTGTTTGGCGAGATCCGACGCGCCCGCATTCGTGGTCATGATCAGGATCACGTTGCGGAAGTTGACCTGCTTGCCGTTGTGGTCGGTGAGCCGGCCGTGATCCATGATCTGGAGCAGCACATTGTAGAGGTCGGGATGCGCCTTCTCGATCTCGTCGAGCAGCACCACGCAATGCGGATGCTGATCGACGCCATCGGTGAGCAGGCCGCCCTGGTCGAAGCCGACATAGCCGGGAGGCGCGCCGATCAGGCGCGACACGGTGTGCCGCTCCATGTATTCGGACATGTCGAAGCGCAACAGCTCGACGCCGAGCGACGCCGCGAGCTGCTTTGCGACCTCGGTCTTGCCGACGCCGGTGGGACCCGAGAACAGGTAGCAGCCGATCGGCTTCTCCGGCTCGCGCAGGCCAGCACGTGCAAGCTTGATCGAGGCGGCGAGCGACTCGATCGCCTTGTCCTGACCGAACACGACGCGCTTCAAAGTCTGCTCGAGATGCTTAAGCACCTCGGCATCATCCTTCGACACGCTCTTCGGCGGGATCCGCGCCATCGAGGCGATCGTGGTCTCGATCTCCTTGATGCCGATGGTCTTCTTGCGCTTGTTCTCGGCGACCAGCATCTGCGCCGCGCCGGATTCGTCGATCACGTCAATCGCCTTGTCCGGCAACTTGCGGTCGTGGATGTAGCGCGAGGAGAGCTGAACGGCGGCCTCGATCGCCTCATTGGTGTATTTCAGCCGGTGGTAATCCTCGAAATACGGCTTGAGACCCTTGAGGATCGCGATCGCGTCCTCGACGGTCGGCTCGTTGATGTCGATCTTCTGGAAGCGCCGCACCAACGCGCGGTCCTTCTCGAAGTGCTGGCGGTATTCCTTGTAAGTCGTCGAGCCCATGCAACGGATCGTGCCCGAGGCCAGCGCGGGCTTGAGCAGGTTCGACGCATCCATCGCCCCGCCCGACGTCGCACCGGCACCGATCACGGTGTGGATCTCGTCGATAAACAGGATGGCGTTGGGATGGGCCTCGAGCTCCTTCAACACCTGCTTCAGGCGCTCCTCGAAGTCGCCGCGATAGCGGGTGCCCGCGAGCAGCGTGCCCATGTCGAGCGAGAACACGGTAGCGGCCGCCAGGACTTCCGGCACCTCGCTGTCGACGATGCGCTTGGCAAGGCCTTCGGCGATCGCGGTCTTGCCGACGCCGGCCTCGCCCACGAACAGAGGATTGTTCTTCTGCCGGCGGCACAGCACCTGGATCGCCCGGTTGATTTCGGAATTGCGTCCGATCACCGGATCGATCTTGCCGTCACGCGCCTTCTTGTTGAGGTTGACGCAATAGGTCTCGAGCGCTTCGCCCTTCTTCTTGGAGTCCTCGTTGCCCTTGGCCTCGGTCTCCTCGTCGACGCCGCGAACGGGGCGCGCCTCCGAGACGCCTGGACGCTTGGCGATGCCGTGGCTGATGTAGTTGACCGCGTCGTAGCGCGTCATGTCCTGCTCCTGCAGGAAATACGCGGCATGGCTCTCGCGCTCGGCGAAGATCGCGATCAGGACGTTGGCGCCGGTCACCTCTTCGCGGCCGGAGGATTGCACATGGATCACCGCGCGCTGGATCACGCGCTGGAAGCCGGCGGTCGGCTTGGCGTCATCGGCACCATCCGTCACCAGATTTTCGAATTCGGTCTCGAGATAGTTGACGAGGCTCGTGCGCAGCTTGTCGAGATCAACGCTGCACGCACGCATCACGGCAGCCGCATCCGAGTCATCGATCAGCGACAGCAGAAGGTGTTCGAGCGTCGCGTATTGGTGATGACGCTCGTTTGCGATCGCCAGCGCACGATGCAGGGATTGTTCAAGGCTTTGGGAAAAAGTCGGCATTCGCGTCCTCTATGGCCCCCACCATCATGATCGCCATCGCCCGGTCAGGCAACAACAACCTTTGTCACATATAGTTATACAAGATCGCGGCAAAAGACCGGTTCCGCGACTTGAGGGCTTACGCATCCAGGGAATTCTCGATGCAAAACCCGTTCCGATTTGGGCAAGGATTTGGCCAAGTTTGGCGCCGACGCATCTTCCCGTAGTTTTGCCGGCCGGGAGGAAGACGCGTACGCACCGATCAATGCCGCGGAAGAAGGACCCGGTTTCGAAGGTGCGGTTACTTCTTTTCCATCACGCATTGCAGCGGGTGCTGGTGCTTGCGGGCAAAATCCATCACCTGCGTGACCTTGGTCTCGGCAATCTCGTAGGTGAACACGCCGCACTCCCCGATCCCGTGATGATGGACGTGCAGCATGATCTTGGTCGCGGCCTCGATGTCCTTGTTGAAGAACTTCTCCAGCACATGCACGACGAACTCCATCGGCGTGTAGTCGTCGTTCAGGATCAGGACGCGGTAAAGGTTCGGCCGTTTGGTCTTGGGCTTGACCTTGGTGATGACCGAGGTGGTCGGCCCCGTGCCATTGCCGGGACGGTTTTCCTCATTGCTCATCCGGGGAGCACGGGTGACGGCTGACGTGGACGGATCGAGGCGGTTGGTCAATAGCGGCATGGCACAGGCGTTCAAAATCCCCACGGAAGCGGATCGCGGCTCGCCCGCTGCCTCGCTCTTCGAGGCCTCGCTGAGGCGCACCGTTACGTCGAATCGCCGTTCCCGACCGATCCGGTCCGGTCTCGGCCGGGTCGGCAAGTGAGAATATGGGCCGGCTCCCCGCCCGCCGCAAGCGTGCAGAGACTCAAGCCGATGCGGCCGCGGGCTCGCCGATTCCCGGTCCGGCGATCCGGGGCAAGGTTAATCAATCCGGACCGATTTGACAAAAAATAGATAGGCCAACTGAGGGAACATTTACCAGGAAACCATCCTTTGCCGGGCCGCGGCAATCGGCGCGCCCATATCCCCGGTTTTCTACGGTCGAGTTTACCCGGTCTTCAATCGCATGGCTCGAAATTGGGCAAAACCAAGATTCCGGGGATCCCCATGTCTCGCCTGCCCGTTGTCCGTCGGCTCCGCCGGCACCTGGCCCATTTCGCAGCCGCCGAGCAAGGCAACGTCGCCGTCATCTTTGCGATCATGCTGTTCCCAACCATCTATCTGTTGGGCATGGCGCTCGACTATACCCAGGCCCAACGCCGGCAATCGCAGCTAAACGCCGCAGCAGATGCCGCTGCCATCGCGGCCGTGACGCCGTCGATGATGTCGCAGAGCACGACGGTCGCACAGACGACCGCCACGAACATCTTCAATGCGACCGCGAACGCCATCGCCGGCAGCCTGACAGGGACGCCGAATTTGACGGTGACCGTCGGCAATGTCGGGTTGGTGCGGACTGCGACCGTCAGCTACACCGCGAACTCCACCAACAACTTCCCGAGCCTGCTCGGCGCCCCCGCGTGGCCGATCAAGGGCGCAGCGACGGCCAGCGCCTCAGGCGCGCCGAATATCAATTTCTATCTGCTGCTTGACGACTCGCCTTCGATGGGGATCGCAGCGACCTCGACCGATATCGCCAACCTGATCACCGCTACAAAAAATCAACCTTCCGGCTCAGCGAACTGTGCATTCGCCTGCCATGAAGCGCATCCCAATCTCGACAGCGGTGCATCCTCTACGACCAAGGATAACCTCACCATCGCACGCAACAACAATATTACACTGCGGATTGACCTCGTTGCCCAAGCCACAGCGAGCCTCATGAGCACGGCGCTAGCCACGGAAGCGACGCAGAACAACACCTATAAGGCTGCGATCTATACGTTCGACTACGGCTTCAACACAATTTATGCCCCGTCGGGGCTGCCATCCGCCGATCTGTCGACCGCAGCGATCCAAGCCGCCAATAACATTTCGCTTCTCACGGTCGACCATCAGAACTGCGTCATCTCGGGTAGTTGCACTACAGACTACGGCACAGACATCGAAAATGCGCTAACGAAGGTCAACGCCCTCATGCCCACGCCCGGAGGCGGGACCAATCAAACCGGAGATACGCCTCAGGAAGTGGTATTCCTCGTCACCGACGGGGTTGACGATAAGATCGTATCGTTCAGCTCGTCCTGCAGCGGTACGCCGATTGCTGTTGGCTCCAAATATCGGTGCCAGCAACCAATCAACACGTCGATATGCACAACGATCAAGAACCGGGGAATTCGCATCGCGGTTCTCTATACCGAGTACCTGCCGCTACCGACCAATAGTTGGTACAATACCTATATCGCGCCATTCAACAACCCTTCGTCGTCCACCGGGCAGATCGCACAAAATGCGCAATCCTGCGCATCACCCGGCCTGTTCTATGACGTACAATCGGGTGGTGACATCACCGCAGCGCTGAAGGCCCTATTCCTGAAGGTCGTGCAAACGGCCCCACACCTGACCAACTGAGTCAACGTCATGCCCCAGTCGCGAGCAGCATTCGGAAAGCGGCGCCTTCGGGAGACGTTCGCAGCCTTCCTCAAAGATACGAAAGGCGCGAACGCGGTCGAATTCGCCCTCGTCGCGCCGGCGTTCATCGCTTTGTTGGTCGGAATCATCCAGATCTTTGTGGTCTTCTTCGGCCAGCAATTGCTCCAGCAGGTCGTGCAGCAGTCGGCTCGACAGATCATGACCGGCCAGGTGCAGGCGGCTGGGATGTCAAAGACTCAATTTGCGAGCGTCGTCTGCTCGCAGGTGCGCATCATCTTCGACTGCAACAAATTGATGATCAGCGTGCAGTCATCTAGCGACTGGTCCACGTTGAGCGCGGCTGCACCCACCCTGACTTTCGATGCCAACGGCAATGTCAACAACACCTGGCCCTACAACCCGGGAGGCCCGACCGACAAGGTGATCCTGGAGGTCATCTACCAATGGCCGGTCTTTGGCGGGCCGCTCGGCTTTACGCTGTCAAACCTGCCGAACGGCAATCGCCAGATCACGGCGTCCGCCGCCTTCCAGAATGAGCCCTATCAATGACCCCCCTGTCCGTACGTCTCGGGAAATTCCGGGCCAACGAAGATGCCGTGGCGGCAATCGAGTTCGCCATCGTGCTGCCGTTCATGCTGCTGCTTTGCATCGGCGGGATCGAGCTCGGCAACGGCCTCGCGATCAACGTCAAGCTGACGGATACGGTTCACACCGTCGCCGACATCCTTTCGCAGAACAAGTGCGTGACCACGGCTGACGTCACCGGCATTCTCAACGCGTCGTCGAAAGTCCTGGCACCCTATGACATCACCAAGGCCGTCGTGACCGTTTCGGAGGTGCAGCCAAACGGCGACAACGCCACGGCCAAGGTGATATGGAGCCAGTCGCTCAACGGCACGGCGAGGACCGCCGGGACAAGCGTCAACCTGCCGACGTCCCTGGCGGGGGTGCCGACCACAAGCGGGCTCATCCTTGGCGAGGCGACGTATTTCTATACGCCCAACCTCGGCTACACGATCAGCGGGACAGTTGCGCTCGGCGATCGCTACTACCTGTATCCGCGCCAAACGGCTTTCGTCCCGACCATCACAAGCGGGACAACGCCGCCCGTCCCAGGGACGTCCTGTCCAAGCTCTTGACGTGCCCTCGCGGCCTCAGCATCACCGTGCAGATCGACACCGACGAAAAGAGCCCGGCTCGACGAGCCGGGCTCTTCTGATTCCAGGACTTTGCGGAAAATTACTGAGCGGCCGGGGTGAACTTCGCCACGATGGTCTCGACCGGCTTGAACGCCTGCTTGGCGAGGTCGCTGTAGAGGCCGGCGATCTTCTGCGATTCCGCGACGAAGGTCTCGTAGCTTGAACGGGCGAAATCGGTCTGCGCCTCGAGCGCCTTGTCCAGGGACTTCACACCGGACAGCTTCTCGACGAAGGACTTGGTGTCCTCGAATGACTTCTTGGTGTAGTCGCCATATGCGCTGGCGATCGCCTGGAGGCCGTGCTGCACCGAGGTCGCGGAGGCAACGCACTGCTCGAACTGCTCTTTCCCGTAGTTCTGAAAGTCTTCAACCTTGAACATTTCGGAATCCTTTTTCCCTGGCATGCGTCGGGAAGCCCCGGCTCCCTGACATTTGCCCACAATTAGTGCATTGCACAAAAAAGTCAAGAATCTTGGTGCGTCGCACAAAATTCGATAGACGTTGCGATGATTTCCGGGTTTTCCCGCAAGGGTTCCTTAAGCTTTTGGAAACCGCGCGCCCCTACCCTGATTCCCTGGACGTGTTCAGCTTTCGCAGACGGTCAAAAGCCGTTCGAGAACATAACCTTAGCCAGAACAGCGGCTCAGGCCCACCGCTCTCGCAGCACGCATCGGCGGGAGGACGGCTTGAGCAGGTAATGGTCCCGGGTCCATTGGGCACAATTTCGCCTCACGGGCCGGTGATCAAGTCAGAAACGGGGACGGGGTTTCCATGCTTCGTAAAAGCTTGTCTTCCTCGCGCTTGGCGCGGGTTGGGGTTTTCGGGCTTCTTACAGTCACCACCGCGGTCATCGTCACCACCGATGCCGCCGAGGCGCGCCGCCATCGGCATCGTCAGTACGCGCACCACCGGGTGCAGCGCGATGCGTCCGAGAGCTCCAGCACGAAATTCGCGTCGATCATCGTCGATGGCAATTCCGGTGCGGTGCTGCAGTCGACGAACCCGGACGGGCTTCGCCATCCCGCCTCGCTCACCAAGATCATGACGCTTTATCTGCTGTTCGAGCGTCTGGAGTCCGGCAAGATGAAGCTCGACACCGAAATGCCGGTGTCCCAGCACGCCGCCGACCAGGATCCGACCAAGCTCAACCTGCGTCCGGGCCAGAGCATCCGCGTCGAGGACGCGATCAAGGGTCTCGTCACCCGTTCTGCCAACGACGCGGCCGTCGTCATTGCCGAAGCGATCGGCGGCGACGAGGACGATTTCGCCCAGATGATGACGCGCAAGGCGCGCGCGCTCGGCATGTCCAGGACCGTCTATCGCAACGCCTCGGGCCTGCCGAACGACGAGCAGGTGACGACGGCCCGCGACCAAGCCACTCTCGGTCGAGCCATCCAGGACCGCTTCCCGCGTTACTATCGTTATTTCTCGACCGCCTCGTTCAACTTCCGTGGGCAGTCGATCCGCAATCACAATCACCTACTCGGCAGCGTCGAGGGCATCGACGGCATCAAGACCGGCTACACCCGCGCCTCCGGCTTCAATCTCGTGAGCTCACTGCACCGCGGCAACCGCTTCCTGATCGGCGTGGTCCTGGGCGGCCGCAGCGGCGGCTCGCGTGACGCCATCATGCGCAACCTGCTCGCGGAGAACCTCGATAAGGGGGCGGCTACCCGCACCGTTGCCGCCATCACCGAGCGCAACGGCTCCAGCTCCGACACTGATATTGCCGACGCCTCCGAGACCCCGGCCCGCTCCGCTCCGCAGATCCAGGCCGCGGCCGCTCCTGCTTCCGAAGCGGCCGCGCCGCGTCCAGCCTCGCGCCTGTCGGCGCTTGCTGCCGCCACGGCCGCGATGCCGCCGGCCCAGCCCCGGCCTGAGGCCAAGCCTGCCGAAGCCAGGATCGAGCCTGCCCCGCTTACCAATGGCGTGATCGCGAGCCAGCCGTTGTCGATCATCCCGGGCTCCTCCGAGCCGATGAAGCCGGTCCGCGTAAAGACTGTCCAAGTGAAGGCCGGCCCAGTGAAGGTCGCCTCCGCCGCCCCGGTGCAAGCCGCGCCGCCGGTTACCAACACCATTCAGCCGCGTGCCGATGTCGCCGAGACCTCCGGCGCAGTCGTCGCGCGGGCGGACCTCGTCAACAAGCCCGAAGTCATCAGCAAGCCGGAGGCCCCGGCCCGCGCCGAACTGCCGCCGCAGCCGCCGGGCTTTGGCACCGGCAACGGCATCCTCGGCGTGCTCCCGGCCGCCAACGCTCCCGCGCCAGCCCCGAAGGTCGCTTCCAACGATCCGGCGCCGCAGCCGATCCAGATGAGCAGCACCACCAGGCCGATGGTCACCCACAGCGGCTGGATCGTGCAGGTCGGCGCGCTCGAGAGCGAGAACGAAGCCCAGCAGCGCATCGAAGCTGCGCGCAGCTCGGCCCGCGGCCTGCTCAGCAAGGCCGATCCGTTCACCGAGGTCGTCGCCAAGGACAACCGCAAGCTCTACCGTGCCCGCTTTGCCGGGCTCGAGCGGGATCAGGCCGAAGCGGTGTGCCGCACGCTGAAGCGCGCCGACATCTCCTGTATCACCGTCCGCAACTGATTTTTTTCCGCTGTTGCGATCCGAATGCCCGCGCCTTCCGCGGGCATTTTCGTTTTGTCGGGGGCGTGATCCGAAGTCCGTTCCGCAACAACCTCTCGTCAAGGATTTACGGTTAAAACTTTGCTCAAGGGATCGGCCACGCCGACAACGGCGGGCATTAGGCGACGGCAAACGGAGCAAACGGAGCTCACGCGGTACGGGCGTTTGTAGCGTGGTGCCGGAGTTAGCCGTTATGCGTGCGAAGCAGAGTATCCTTGGCCTCGTTTACACGGGCAGCGAGGTACGTCGAGCCCCCCTGGTCGGGATGCAGTTTCTTCATGAGGGATTTGTGGGCTCGGCTGATGTCGTCGCGCCCCGCGCCCGGCTGCAGGCCAAGGATCTGATAGGCTTCCTCCGCCGTCATTTTGCCGCCCGCCGCCGCGCGGCGCTGCCCCCCTGTCGCATTGCCTTGCGCGTTCTGACGCCAAGCGGGAAACCGGCGGTCCAGATAGCTTTCAAGTAAGGCCACGCTCTCGGCGTCGAACTCTGGGGCCATCGCGAGCAGCGCAGCGAGATCGAACTCCCCGAGACTGCGCCCGGCGTTCGGCCCGGCAACGATCTGGCCCGTGAGCTGGCCGCTGTCGTGATCGAGCTGCATATCCAGAAACTGCGAGCGCACACGTGAACTTTGGCCGGACGCGCGCGTCGCGCCGCCGCCGAACAGCCCGCCAATATTACCAAAACCAGTGTTCGCGAGCGGGGTCCAGCCAAGCAGCCCGGCGCCGAAAATGCCGAGCGGGATCGCCACCGCAAGCTCGCCCCTGATGCCCGTGAATGCTGCGACCGCCAGCGCCACCACGCCGCCGCCGATCTTGATGGCACGCGCCAGCACCGCCGGATTGGCCGCGCGGAACATCTGGAGCAGCAGATACAAAGTGATGACGGCAACAGCGCCAGCGATCAGGGTCGGCATGGCCCGAATATAATCGCCCTGTCGGCAAAATGCATTGCGGTCTTTCCGCGTGTCCGCAACCGGCGACGACACGAGACGTTCGTTCGCCGGAACGTCCGGCTACCTCATCTGGCCGATCAGCAGGGCCGCGCCGCTCGTTGTCTTCGATAACTTCAACAGTGCATCGCGGCCGCCGGCGGCATAGGCGGCGGCGGCGCGCAGGAGGTCGCGCAATTGCGTCGCCGCGCCAGGATCGAACCGGCACCAGGCACCGCCGGTCAGGCGCGCGATCTCGCGAAACGCCTGTTCAGCCACTGCGTCATGGCCCTCCTGAAACAGGAAGACAGGCACCTTGAGCATACCGAGTTCGCCGGCTTTGGCGCAGAGCTCGTCGACCTTCTCCTCCATGGCATCGCCGACGAAAACCACCGCGCGCACGCCGGAAGCGACCGCCTCGCGCCGGGCCTCGCTCAGCACCTTGCCGATCTGGGTGTCGCCACCGCGGCAATCGATCCTGCTCATCAGCGTGGCAAGTTTGGTGCTGTCCGAAATCCAGCCGGTCGCGCGGCACTCGTTGAAGCCACGATAGTAGACGAGCCGGATGTCCAGGCTGCCGAGCGCCGCCGCCTCGCGGAACATGTCCGCCTGGAGCGCGCAGGCCATGTCCCAGGTCGGCTGCCGGCTCATCGTCGCATCCAGCGCGAAGATCAACCGGCCCTTCGCGCCGGGCGCATGCGGGGACGTGGCGCGGGCCTTGGCGACGAAGGCGGCGATATCGTCTGCTGTTGACGTTTGCGCCTGCGGTAGCCCGTCGCTTCTCTCATCTTTCGCCGAGGCAGCTTCGCGGCCGCGCGGTTTGGTCGGTTCGCCGGACATGTCTGCTCGCATCTCACCAGAGCGGTTAATGTGGAGAGCGAGCCGCGTACGGTCAATGCACGAAGCCTCCGCGGGCGGTGGCCGGCGGAGGCTTCGGAAGTCGCGCTTAAGCTGAGAGGCGCAATCAGCTCTTGATCAACTCTTGGCGGGCGCCATCAAGGCGACTGGACCAGGCTCAAGAATCTTGGGCGGCGCCGAGCGGGTATCGACCGGCGCGATGTCGCTGTCGGTGTCGCTCAGGAACTTGTCCAGCATGCCCTGGATCGAGCTTTTCGCGTCATCCGGACCGGTGTCGCGCATGTCGTTATGCTGGAATTCGGTCTTCACGACCTGGATCCCGGCCTTCTCGCATTCGTCGTCGGTCGGGATCACGCCCGGATCGGTCTTGAACTGCGGATCGTGCGAACGGAACGACAGGATCTTGAACTTGCCGGCAGTGACGAAGGGCACGCGGAGATTGTCCAGCGTGACGACCTTCTTGACCTCGTCGGGATACTGCTTGGCGAAGTACATCGTGATGTCGCCGCCCATGGAGTGGCCCACCATCGTCACCTGGGCGTAGTCGGCGTTGGGCTGGACCTTCTTCATTTCCTGCATCGCCAGATGGATGTTGGCAACGCCGCGCAGGATCTGCGGCAGCCGGCCGACATAAAGCTCGCCGGGCTTGGTCACCATCGGAGGATCGGTCGGCAGGTCGTGCTGCGGGCTAACGACGAGGTAGCCGCGCGCCGCAAAAATGTTGGCGAGGAAGCCGTATTCGGTGTTCTTGACGGTGTTGCCGTGATTGATCACAGCGACCGGCAGCGTGATCATGCCGGCATTGGCCTGCATTTCCTTGTCGCGGCGAATCGCGATATCGACAGGAACCGGACGATTGTCGCGCGAGGCGTCGTAAAAGGTGATGGTCTCGTGCTTGATGGCCCACTTGCTCGCGGTGAAATAAGCAACGCCGCAGAGGGCACCGACCGAAACCAGAACGGCAATTCCACGCTTCATTTTCGTCCTCAGCCTCAGGTCTTCTGACCTGAATCCCTGTTGAAAATCGTTGGTAGAGGGCTCTCGGTGGCCCCTTGTCGCCTATTCCCTAATATATGTCACAGGCACGTGACAGGAAGGCTAAATATTGTGAGCTGGCAGCCCTTTCATTGTGCGGCGCACACGCTCCTTGGGCACCTTATTCCCGCACCGCTACGTCAGGGTGCAGCCGTGGTTTGAACACAACCTCTCTCTTTCGGGTCCGATTTCAGGGTAATTGCGGTGTAGAAACCGTCTTGCGCTCGCTCGGTTCCATGGGAACCGGCGGTTTCTGCTTAAAAGATCTTCGACCGGAAGTAGCGACATACCGTCGCAATTCAAGCGACGATGATGTCGTGAACCTCAAGCGGCTTGTCGACCTGGCTGAACCATTCGGCGCGGTTGGCAGCACGGCGGCGGCCGCGCTCGTCGAGCGGCAGCTTGAGCTGGCGGAGCAGACTCGTCACCTCTTCTCGCGCGGTGAGATGTCCGAGATTGGGCCGCACGCCTAGCGTGGCCTCGTCGATCTCGTCGAGCGCGGTCAGGCCGCGCGGGAAGAACTCGCGATAGACGACGCGTTCGGCGAAGCCATCGACATACCGAAAGCCGAGCCGCAGCGACAATTCCTTCAAGCCGTCGGCGACGAGCTGCTTATTGCGCGAGCCGAGCATGGACAGGCGGTTGCGCACGACGATCCAGTCGGTGGTCGAGCCGTCGAGCTGGCGGCGCTTGCGCCTGGTGTCCCGCACCATCTCGGCATAGTGGCTCTCGCCGGTGACCGCATAGTTGGCGGGATCGACAGTGCCGAGCACGTCGAAGTCGAGGAAGCTGTCATTGATCGGCGTGACCAGCGTGTCTGCCATCGAATGGGCGAGCCGCATCAGGTAGCTGTCGGTGCCGGGCGTATCGATGACGATGAAGTCAAAACTGCTCTCGACCGCCGAGACCGCCTCCACGAACTGCTGGAACTCGGAACTCTCGTTGTCGGCGATCTGCATGGTCTCGCCGAGCTTGATGCAGCGGTGCACCGGCAGCTCTAGGTCGAGCTTGGTGCGGCGCGCCCAGGCGGCGCGGTTGTTGATGTAGCGGGTGAAGCTCTGCTGACGGCAATCGAGGTCGATGCTAGCGACGCGCTGGCCGGCCTTCAGGAGCGCGACCGCGATGTGCAGGGCGGTCGTCGATTTGCCGGAGCCGCCTTTCTCATTGCCGAGCACAACAACATGCGCCGAGCCGGATTGGCCTTGGCTAGCCTGCACAAGCATTAGTGATCCTCAACACCCCTGCGAAATATCTTCGAGTTGACCGCGTCTGTGGTCAAGTGAAATGCGTGACAGGATATGCAAATCGCGGTGCGCCGTTCTTCAATCATGAATCGCATCGTCATCTCGCGTCTGCCCACGACGTCGCGGCGTCCTTCACGGCGCGGCGCGGGATGCTCCGCCGCATGCGGATGCATGGCGTCCACGACCGCGGCTTGTTAAGGTCAGCGGCCGCGCGGCAGACCGTGCGGTCCCGCCGAATCCCAACCCTCCCAGAGTCCCGATGTCACGCAGCCCCCTGATCGCCCGCACGGTCCCCGCCCTGCGCCGCGCCGTCGACAATCTTCGCAAGCGAAAAGCCATGATCGCGCTGGTACCGACCATGGGTGCACTCCATGACGGACATGTGTCGCTGGTGCGCCTCGCCAAGCGACGCGCGAGCCGGGTCGTGGTCTCGATCTTCGTGAACCCGACTCAGTTTGCCCCGACCGAGGATTTCGGCGCCTATCCGCGGACCTGGAAGGCGGACATCGCCAAGCTCGCCGCCGAGGACGTCGACATCGTCTGGCACCCGGGCGTCGAGGCGATGTATCCGGAGGGCTTTGCCACCCGCATCGTGCCGGAGGGGCCGGCGGTGGCCGGGCTCGAGGACCGCTTCCGCCCGCACTTCTTCGGCGGCGTCGCCACCGTGGTCGGCAAGCTGTTCACGCAGTGCCGGCCGGACGTCGCGATCTTCGGCGAGAAGGACTTTCAGCAATTGCGGGTGGTAACGCGGATGGCGCGGGATCTGGATCTCGGCGTCAAGATCATCGGCTCGCGGACCGTGCGCGAGCGCGACGGGCTCGCGATGTCCTCGCGCAACGTCTACCTGTCGCCGGAGGAGCGGCGGATCGCGCCCACCCTCTACCGCGTCATGAAGGAGAGCGCGGTGCGGATCCGCGCCGGCGATGCGATCGCGGCCGCGATGGCGGGCGGAGCCGAGATGATCGAGGCCGCCGGCTTTGTGCTCGACTATTTCGAGGTCCGCCATGCCGAGACGCTCGCCCCGGTCACCTCGCGCAAGGATGGACCCCTGCGGATCCTGGTCGCAGCAAGGCTCGGTTCGACCCGCCTGATCGACAATATTGCGGTTTAGAGCAGCCCGAGGTCACGCAGCTCGCGCCGCATCGGCTCCGGCATCGCGGCGATGGTGCCCGCGGCGGCCTTGCCGAGATCGGGCGGCACGGCATCTTCGGTGAGATAGCGCCAGCCCTGGAACGGACGCATCGGCCGCGGCGAGACCGAGATCACCTTGGGCTGCATCACGATCCGGCAGCGGCCGATGCCGTCCTTGTCGCGGAACGGCTCGATGCCGATGATTTTTTCGCGCGCGGCGATCTCGCCCTTGATCACCCAATAGAGTGATCCGCCCGAGAGAATCTCATCGCCGCGCTTGGGCACCATGCGGGTAATATGGACGTGATGTTGCGGCAGGCCCTTCTTCTTGGCGGCCTGCATCCGTTCGGCGACCCACTGCCTGAGCTCCTTCACGGAGTCGCAGCCAACGGCGAGCTTGATCAGATGTAGCGGCATGCCCCCAGCAATAGCGGGCCGGCTGCGCATTTGAAAGTCGAACTAGTTGTTATCCGCAGCCGCAGGAGCCGGTGCCTGAGCCTGGGCCGGCACCGGCGGCGCGAGTGGAACCGGCGCGGCGGCGGGAGCGCGCGCCGCCTTCGGCGCGGGCGGCTTCTTTGCGGCCGGCGCTGCGGCCTGTGCCGATGCCGCGGCCGGGGCACGAGCGGCTGGCGGCGGCGCGGCGTTCGCATTCGCGTTCGCGGCGGGCGCCTGACGCGTCGGTTCCGGCGTCATGATGCTCACGGCCGGCGTCGATGAGGCGCTCGGGAACTCCGCATTGGTCGGCTTGCCCGTCGGCATCGAGGGCGGCAACCCAGCGAGCGCCCCCGTGGCCGGCAGGCCCGCCGCTCCGGGCGCGTTCCAGGTCGGCGCATAGCGCGCGACCAGCGCATCGTAGAGATGGGATTCCATATTGGCGGCGATCTGCTGCTGATCGGTCAGCGAGCGGAAGGCCGCGCAATCGGACTTCGTGCAGCCGTTGCGCACGACCAACACCTGCGCGACGAAGCCGTAGCGGTCGTGCTCCAGCGCCTTGCGCATCGCCTTCAATTCCAGCGTCATGCTGCTGTCGGCGGTTGCGGCATCGCCGAGTGCCGTCAACCGGTCGATCCGCGCCGCGGTATAAGAGACGGCGGCGGCGGCCGCATCAGGCGTGCCGAACAGCGCCTTCTCGCACCCCAGAGCCACGGCATCGCCGGCGAGATCGTCGAGGCAGGACAGTGCCGGCAGGCTTGCGGTCGCCGTGGCCGGCATGGGGGCTGCGCTCGCAATGCTTTGTCCCGTCGGGCCGTAGACGCGCATGGTAGCGGCGACCGCGATGCCGATGGAGAGCAGCGTAATGACGGTCAGCGCACCGTTGGCGACCGACTTCTCGGCGCGCACCAGCGTGATCAGGAGGATCAGGCCGAAAAAGCCGGCGGCGGCCAGGGTCAGCCACATCGGAGCGGCCGCCGAGCGCCAGATTTGGTCGAGCGAGTCGGCCCATGACGAGTTCATGCGCGACGTCCCCTCACGCGAGCAAGCAGCGAATTATCAAGGCAAGCGCCGCGAGTCGGCAACCGCCCCATTCACCTTGTTAAGATGAACCGGGCCTTTTTGACGGCGGCACGAACAGATTCGCCGCCGACGCCCGCGCTTCAGCTCTCAGGAGATTGCGAGCTGGCTTTCCTTGGCAACGCGCTCAAAGGCTTCGGTCGAGCTCTTGATCCGATACTGGCAGTCGTCACCTTCCGTCGGCAGCAGGCGGATGACTTCATACGTCCCGCTGGCAGCCGGGCGCGCGACGTTGCTGGCCGTGAAAAATACGAGCGTTCCCACGGGGAATTTGTGCTTCAACACCCTCTCCTACTCAAACAGCGCCTGCCTCGCCCATTGTCCCACTGCGATGGCCGGCCGGAAACCCGGTGCGCTCTATAGCAGCGCTAGGCCTTTTTGGCCAGCGGTATCCGGCATAGCAAACGTATCAATTTTGCAATGTTTTCAGGGCGATACTGGGGAAACCGGCCCGGCCATGATACCGCCGGATTGCGGGCCGTCAGGCGGTGTGGGGCAGCTTGCCGTCGGGGCTCGCTTGATCGACCGCCTTGGGCAGCTCCTGGGCCAGGATCTGGCTGAGCTGGTCGACCGGGATGTTGTATCTGGCGGCGAGCTGGCGGACCGTGTCGTTGCCGAGCACCGCACGGAGCTGGTCGGCCGAGATCGGCAGGTTCTGGCCGTTGCCGAGCCAGGATTTCACCTGGTCGCCGAAGCCGGCCTGCTGGAGTTTTGCGATGATCGCGCTGAGGCCGCCCTGGTTGTTGCTGCCGAGCACCTCGCTGAGCACGGCCGGCAGCACCGCCGCGCCGAGCTGGCCTAGCGCGCTGCGGAATGCGGGGTTGTTTTCCAGTGAGTCCAGGATTCCCATGGCCGTCCCTCTCCTTGCCGATCGCGACTGCGATTGAGCGCCGCCAGCCGTGATGCCGTCAAGCGGCGCCCAATCACAATCGCGATCAGACGTTCTCGAACCTATCGATGACAAGCGTTTCGGCGAGGCCGTCGCGGGTCCATTCCTGGAACGCCGGCAGCGCCATCATCGTGTCCATGTAGGCCTTGGTGTCCGGCGCAACCTCGATCGCGTAGGTGCGGAAGCGGTGCACCACTGGCGCATACATCGCGTCGGCCGCACCGAAGCGGCCGAACAGGAACGGTCCCTTGGCGCCGTAGCGGTTGCGACATTCGCGCCAGATCTCCTGAATGCGTGCGACGTTGGCTAGCGCATCCGCCGACAGCGTCACGGGGCGCACGGGGCGATGCAGGTTCATGCCGCATTCGTTGCGCAAGGGCATGAAGCCGGAATGCATCTCGGCGCACACCGAACGGGCATGCGCGCGGGCCGCAACGTCATCGGGCCACAGCTTCACTTCCGAATAGCGCTCGGCAATGTATTCGATGATCGCGAGCGAATCCCACACCGTGATGTCGCCGTCGACCAGCACCGGCACCTTGCCGGCGCGGCTGAAGGCAAGGATGCGCTCCTTGTCCGCGGGATTGTCGGTGTAGAGCGGGATCACTGTCTCGACGAACGGGATGTCATTGGCGCGCAGCGCGAGCCAGGGCCGCATCGACCATGACGAGTAGTTCTTGTTGCCGATTGCGAGTTTCAGCGCAGCCATGTGACCAGTCCTTCTCGGGGCTCCATCATGCGTGCTGCTTGTAGCGCCATCGCCTGCCGCCAATCAATCGTTGCCGCGCGCGAACATGCATGGCAATTCTTCCGCGAATGAGGGGATCAGGATGCACGGATATTGGGTCGACGTCGCGGCCGTCGGCTTCTTCATCATCGAATGGCTGGTCTACGCCCTGACGCTGGAGCACTCGGCCTATGGCCGGGGCAGCCTGTCGGCGCGCATGAACCGCTACCGCGAGGTCTGGGTCCGCCGCCTGCTCGAGCGCGAGACGCGCATGGTCGACATGCAGATCATGGCCTCGCTGCAGAACGGCACCGCCTTCTTCGCTTCCACCAGCCTGTTCGCAATCGGCGGCGCGCTGGCGCTGCTGCACGCCACCAGCGACGCGATCACGATTCTGAGCAAGCTGCCGATCGACCTCAGCCCCTCGCCCGCGCTGTGGGAGCTGAAATGCGTCGGCCTCGTCCTGATCTGCGTCTACGCCTTCTTCAAGTTCGCCTGGGCCTATCGCCTGTTCAACTATGTCGCGATCCTGTTCGGCGGCATGCCGCCGGCCACCCAGCGCGACACGCCGGAGGCGGAAGCCCACGTCATCCGCACCACGCGCGTATTCGAATCCGCCGGCCGCCATTTCAACCGCGGCCAGCGCGCCTTCTTCTTCGCGCTCGGCTATCTCGGCTGGTTCGTCAGCCCCTGGGTGCTGTTCGTCTCTACGGCAGCGGTGGTGATCGTGACATGGCGGCGGCAGTTCGCATCCAGCGCCTGGGCGGCGATGGCGCCGGAGGTTTTGGCGGTGGATGGCGAGGCGCAGAAGCGCGGTCATTGACCCAGACTCTCTCCACAGCGTCATTGCGAGCGCAGCGAAGCAATCCAGAGTCTTTCCGCGGTGGCCGTCTGGACTGCTTCGCTGCGCGCCCCGCACACCGCCGTCATGCCCCGGCTTGACCGGGGCATCCAGTACGCCGCGGCTTCTCCGTATCCTCGCGCAGTCTCTGGAATACTGGATCGCCCGCCTGCGCGGGCGATGACGGTGAGATCGAGGAGCGCGCGTGCCCCAATGACGGAGCAAGATGTGGCGCCGCCATCCTCCAACTTGCATCTCAACTAGCAGACACACCTTCGCATTCTCGCGGCGGATTTCGCCCGAGCTTTGCTTCGTCTCTCCACCCTCTAATCCAAGAGGGCGCAGGGAAGGCCGGGTGCCGGCTGGCACCCATAGATCCGCTGTGCGCATGTAGCGCAAAAAAGATGCACAGCGGCAAACAGGTGAAGCCCAACACACGGCCTTCCCTGCGCAGTGGTTTGACGGCTTATGCCGCGCTCTCCCGGGAGCCGATTTCCCTCTGGCCTCCCTCGCCCCGCGAATTGACGGTGCCGTCCGCCCGGTTGGGCTCGCATGCACCTCCGCGACAGGCTTGACCGTAGCAACGACGGCCAGGACCACACGGTTTTGCCGTACGCGCGTTCGCTGATCGCCACAAGTCACCGGCAGTGTGCACACGCGCCGGAGAGCGTTGGCGAGACGAACCTTGCAGCGCCGCTCGTCTGCACGTGGCCTCGGGCTCACAGGGACGACCCGCCCTGCCCGCGCCTCTCGTGCCGACGCTGCCGCGTCCACCGCAACCCGGCCCGCGAAACGTGACGACGTACGATCGCCCCTCTTGGTGGGCCGGGATGGGCCACATATACGACAAATCCGAATTTCGGTAAAGCGGAATATTTTGATATGCGCGACTTGACAGGCTTTGGAAAAGGCGCCGGTGTTTTGCCCGTCGGGCAACTAGGCCGGGTGTCGCCGGCCAATTACGTAAAAAACGGACCACCGGCATCACCAAGCCTTAGCAAATCCCGGCTACAACCAAAGCGCGCGGCACTCACAACGCACTCTCGTCCATCTATCCGGCAATCACCCGCAGCGATGAACAGCCCTTTGCGGTCGTCTTTGCGTTCAAGACATCTGGAACTCACAAATCGCGACGCGCATGCATTCCTTGGGAGAGCTAACCACAACATATCTGCGACGGTGCCGCTATTCCGCGGCCCAGATCGAGGCTTGCACCAGCGATACAAGACTTCTCCACGATCTTGGCCTGTGTGGCGATGATGTCTGGGACGAATTCGAGATTCTGCATCGCGACTTCGGTGTCGACTTGTCCGAGTTTAAATTCGAAGATTACTTCCCGGGCGAAACGTCATGGGGTGCCCTGATCATCACGGCCAGGAGACCTCTCCGTGCGATCGGGCTGGGACGAGTTGTTGATCGAGTTTACAGCCGTTATCGGGAAGTCACTCTGAGCATGATCGAGGAAACGCTAAGGCAACGAAAGTGGGTTTCAAGCCTGTAACGCGACGCAGGCATTCAACGCAATTTTGCGTGCGAGGTGTTCCTGTCGCAGGGTTCAGAAGAGCGAGAGTACATGAACAGATCGACGCCAGTGTATTAGAATGAATCTGATGAAGGACTTCAGCAACTTCCTGACCAGGCTTGGCAATCTTCACGACTGCACAATCACTCTTATTGAGTAGCTCGTAGGATGGGTAGAGCGAAGCGAAACCCATCGAATTCTTCGACGATGAAGCATGATGGGTTTCGCTTCGCTCTACCCATCCTACGTACTGACAATAAGCGCGACCGAGGCTTTAAATTTTCACCGCCTCCGATCATTCCGCTTCCAATGGGGCCGCGGCCTGGGATGCCCGGAGGAGGTGGAGGACGGCTGTAGGAGGAATCTATGCTGTGCGTTTTGCAAATCGAGGGCACCTCCCTTGAGAATGGGATGTCTAGGCACCTAGCGAAGCCGTTCTACCGGAAGGAAATGTTAGACGATGGGCGTGAACAGTTGTTCTACGATGTCGCTGATGCGTCGAGCAGAGCTGAGCTCTTGAGCCAAGTTAAGCAGTTTCTTGTCGAAAACAGAGAGGGTTTTGCGTACGCGCTTCAGCGCCGGGAGGAGGTAGAGGCAATGAATCTTGATATCGGAATCGTAATGGATGGGCCTCTGTCGAAAAGCGTAGCGTTTGACAATGAGCTTATTGCAATGCTGGCGGAGTTTAGCCTGTCGGTATCGATTTCAGCTTATCAAGCTGGCAGTCCTGCATGAGGACTGGTCGGCAGGGGTACCTATGGAAAGAGACATCGCGATCAGAATCGACGGAATGCTTTTGGGGCGCTAGCCAACCTGGACGGCGTTGCTCACTACATGAAAAACAATCTGTCCGACGAGGAGTATTCCAGATTCGTCAAGTCAATCGGGCAGTCGATGGCTGGACTATTCGACCTCTCACCTTGCATGCCCTGTTTCCCGATATCGTTCCAGCGAAGCTGCGACCGCCGGTCCAGCCGTAGCTCGTAGGATGGGTAGAGCGGAGCGAACCCCACCGAAATCTTCCGACGATGAAGCATGATGGGTTTCGCTTCGCTCTACCATCCTGCGTACTTAGTCATGAGGTTCATATGATAACCGACCGAAACGCTCTGTCCGTTGATGTCGAGTACGTCATTGATGCGAATGGCACGAAAAAGGTTCTGGTGGTCGAGACCGACTTGCAGCTAGACCCTCCCGAAATCGATTTTGACAAGGCGGCAGTCGATGCGCTTTGCTCTGATCTAGAGCGGCATCGCGCGTCAAATCCCTACATCGATGCTGTCCGGCTCGTGAGAAGGCGGCTTTGGCAGGCCGAGCCCATAAAGGTAACCGGAACGCTCGGCGCGCACTGAGTTAGGACAAAGTAGGTGATGGCACGCCAGGACCTGATGGCCCAACTCGAGCCTGGAGACTTGTTTCACGCGAGGTTCCCGAACGGAGCGGTGAGGATTTGCATCGTGACTTCGGTCGAGGATGTGAGGCTATCGGCGAGGTCCATAACGACCCAGGAACGCTATTCCTTCGATCGCGTGACCGGCGCGACCTGCCCCGCCGGTGATGGCGCCATCTGCACGATGGATTCCGTCCATCCGCTTCCGGCCGACGTCTGTGCGCACCTGCGCGAAATTGATCGCCGCTATGCAGCGTTGCGCGGTCTCGACGAAATGCGCCTATGTGACGCTGAGCAACGGGCGCTTTTGGATGCCGGCTCGCTGTTCGAGTCGAATCCACTCCCCGCCGGGTGAATTCAGGCGCCTGAGTCGTAAGCCTACGACCCAAAATCCCGCGGCGTGAACGGAAGGTCCATCACCTTCCATTCCTGGTACTTGTCGGCCGGCAGCATCTTGTAGGGCTGGCAGGCCTGGAGCGCGCGCATCGCCGACTGCATCAGCAGCGGGCCCTTGGCCGATGCGCTGGCCTCGATCAGGATCGGCGCGCGTGCAAGCGTACCGTCGGTGGCCATCACCGCGCGCAGCTTGATGTGCACGTTGTCGCCCGGTGCCACCCCGGCCGGCAGTTTTGCGCAGCTCCTCAGGTGACGGCGAAACTCCGCGATGACCTCGGGCGGAAGCTTGGCCGCAATCGAATCCTTGGCATCGCCGCCGTCGTCCTTGGGCGCGTCCTTCGGCGCGAGCGACAAGTCCGGCGGCAGGCCGAGCATGACGCCGTATTTGACGGTGACGTCAGGCTCCGGAGGCGCATAGGCCGGCTTGTCGGCTGGCGGCGGTGGCGCGGGCGGCGGTTGCTGCGCTGCTTGCGGTTGCGGCGTCGCTTGGGCTTGCGGCTGCACATTGGCCTCGCGCTGCTTCGGCGCCGATGGGGGCTGCGGCTGCGGTTGTTGCCGCTGCGGTTCGGGCGATGCCTGCGGTGCCGGTGACGGCGATGGTGCCGGTGCCGACGGCTTGGCCGGCGGAGCTGTTGCCTCCGCCTTTTCCTGGAAATCGAGCTTGGGCAGTTTCAGGTCGGGGAGCGGCGGCTCAGGCGGCTTCTCCTTCGCCTCGTCTTTGGACTCCTGCTCCTTTACCGTCTCTTGCACCTGCTCCGGCGTGACGATGTCGACCGAGACCGTCTCGGGCGGCGCGGCATGGAACGGATGAACTTCGCTGATCAGGATGATCAGCCCCACCAGCGTCAGATGGGCGATCGCCGACGCTGCAATGTCCGTCCGTATGATCCGCCGCAGTTCCATTGCCTGATCTTGGGTTGCCGCGTCGGTCCTAGCATACCCGACCGACCCCTCAATCCCATTTCGGCGCGAAGCCGAAATCGGTCAGGCGGCCCCTGGGGTGCGCGAGCCCGGAAATCCGGCTCATCTCCTTGTCCGACAGCGCGAAATCGAAGATCTCGATGTTCTCCGATAGCCGCTCGACGCGCGAGGTCCGGGGGATCGCGGCGACATTCTGCTGCACCAGCCAACGCAGGCAGACCTGCGCCGGGGTCTTGCGGTGCGCGCGGCCGATTTCGACCAACGTCTGGTCGGTCTTGATGCGGCCCTTGGCGATCGGACTGTAGGCGACGAGCGCGAGGCCGTGCTGGTCGCAGGCCGCTCTCACCTTGGTCTGATCGAGATAAGGATGATATTCGACCTGGTCGCAGACAAGCGGCTCCGGCGAAAGCGCGACCGCCTGCTCGATCAGGGCCACGGTGAAGTTAGAGACGCCGATGTGCCGCGTCAGGCCCATACGCTTGGCGTGCGCCAGCGCCCCCATCGTCTCCGCCAGCGGCACGTGCGAATTGGGCCAGTGCAGCAGCACCAGGTCGACGGACGGAAGCCGCAGCCGCGCCAGGCTCTCCTTGACCGAGCGCTCCAGGTCGTGGGGCGCGAAATGATTGGTCCAGACCTTCGTGGTCACGAACACGTCGTCACGGCGCACGCCGGAGGCGCGTAAGGCATCGCCGACCTCGCGCTCGTTCTCATAGACCTGCGCGGTATCGATGTGACGGTAGCCAAGCCGCAGCGCCTGCTCGACCACGCGCGCACAGGTGCGGCCGCTCAACTCCCACGTCCCTAGCCCGATCGCCGGGATCTTCGCGCCATTGGTCTCGACGAACAGCATGAGGAATCCGATTCCACGTTCGCCCCAGTGGCATTATGGACCTCGCCCATGGCACTGCCAACCGAGGCGGCGGCACGCAGGCAGGATATCCAGATCAGGCTGACGAGGTCTTGATGGGTTATCTTGCCGTCAGACCTTGGCGAGCGCCTGGAACACCGTGTCCGGCGCATGCGCGATGACCGCGAGCAGCGCCCGGGCAGGACCGCGCGGGGCGCGCTTGCCCTGCTCCCAATTGCGGATGGTCTCGACGGGAACCCCCAACTTGGCGGCGAACTCCATCTGGGTGAGACAGGCGCGGCGGCGCAGGTCGCGCACCGCGAGCGGAGCTGCCTCGAGCGCGCTTGCCTCGCCCGGCGCACTCCGAGCTGCGGGCTGCACCGGAAATTCCTGCCCGTTCCGCAATTCGACGATCCGTCCGTCCGCCTTCAACCGCAACCGCATGTTCATCCCCTAAGCCGGGGGAATCATGCGCGAGGCCGCTTAAGTTCGGATTAACGATAGGGCTGCCGTTGCTCACACTCCGTCATTGCGAGCGCCGCGAAGCAATCCAGACTGTCCCCGCGGAAAGACTCTGGATTGCTTCGCTGCGCTCGCAATGACGACGGTCGAGAGCGCGGCGCCTCAAACTTGCCTACTTCAATCCGAACCAGAGCGTCGCGATGCCGAGGAAGGAGAAGAAGCCGACGACATCGGTCACCGTGGTGACGAAGGTGCCGGACGCCACCGCCGGATCGGCTCGTACGCGGTCGAGCCCCATCGGGATCAGAATGCCGCCGAGCGCGCCGGCGACGAGGTTGCAGATGATGGCGAGCCCGATTACGATGCCGAGGCCCGGGATCTTGAACCAGGCCACTGCGGCAATTCCCGTGATTACGGCAAAGGCGAGGCCGTTGACGAGGCCGACGAGGCTCTCGCGCATCACCACGCGCCAGGCGTTGGATGAGCCGAGCTCGCGCGTCGCCAGCGCGCGCACGGCGACCGTCATGGTCTGGGTCGCGGCGTTGCCGCCCTGGCTCGCCACGATCGGCGCCAGCACGGCGAGCGCCACCATCTTCTCGAGCTGGCCCTCGAACAGGCCGAGCACGGAGGACGCCAGGAACGCGGTGGCAAGATTGACCAAGAGCCAGTTGAAGCGGCCGCGCGCAATCGTCAGCACCTTGTCCGACAGCTCTTCGTCGCTGGTGACGCCGCCGAGCGCCTTGAAGTCCTCGTCCGCCTCTTCCTCGATGACGTCGACGACGTCATCGACGGTGATGACGCCGACGAGACGATCCTGGGTGTCGAGCACGGGCGCGGCGACGAGATTGTACTTGCCGAACATGCGCGCCACCTCCTCCTGGTCCTCCAGGACGGAGACGCGGCGGCGATCCTCGTCGCAGAGGTCGGCGAGCGGAACGGGGCGGCGCGCGCGCAGCAGCACGTCGAGCGGCACGGCGCCCTGCCAATGCTGCTCCTTGTCGACCACGTAGATCTCGTAGAAGCGATCGGGCAGATCCGGCGTCTCGCGCATGTAGTCGATCGCCTGGCCGACGGTGAAATCCTGGGGCACGGCGATGAACTCGGTCTGCATCCGCCTGCCGGCGGAATTCTCCGGATAAAGCAGGCTGCGCTCGAGCGCGACGCGTTCGGGCAGCGGCAGCTTCTCCAGGATCTCTTCCTGGTCCGCGGCGTTGAGAGTCTCCAGGAGCTCGACCGCGTCGTCGGATTCGAGCTCGCGAACGCCCTCGGCGACCGTTTCCGGCGGCAGCTCCTCGAGGATCTCCTCGCGCACCGCCTCGTCGACCTCGTTCAGCGCCGAGAAGTCGAAATCGCGTCCCGTCAGCTCGACCAGGCGGACACGGTTGTCGGGTTCGAGCGCCCCGATCAGATCGCCGAGATCGGCCTCGTGCAGCTCGCCGACGATGGCCCGGAGCAGAGTCGAGTCGCCGGCTTCGATCGCGCGCGCAATCTCCTCGACGAATTCGTGCCGAATTTCGCCCTCTTCATTGCGCATCGGCACGTGGTCGAGTACCGAGGCCGCGGCGGATGGGGCAACGTCCATTTGTTCATCCATGGCGCGCCTCGCCGTTTGACAGGTGGATCAGGTGGTTTGGGCTATCGGCTCAGGCAATACACAAGGCAACTGCAAGCGCAATGGCAAAGATACGTCGGCCGAAATGGATCCTGATGTCGATGGGCGCGGTCATCGCCGCACTCGTCGGCGCCGGCTCGACTGAAGCCGCCGACTGTCCGCGCAAGGATGCGCTCGGCACCTCGCGCGTGCTGAGCGTCGACGCCAAGGCGACCCCGCGCATCGGCCTGAAGAGCTTTCCGCAGACGCTGCCGCTGGCCGATCACGAGGTCGTGCTCACCTTCGACGACGGCCCGTATCCGCCGACCACGTCGAAGGTGCTGGCCGCGCTGGCGCAGGAATGTGTGCGCGCCACTTTCTTCCTGATCGGCCTGCACGCCTCCGAGCATCCCGAGATGGTGAAACGGATCGTGCGCGAGGGCCACACCATCGGCCATCACACCTGGTCGCATCCGTTCATGGCGCGGATCCCGTTCGAGAAGGCGAAGAGCGAGATCGATCGAGGTATCGCGGCCGATGAGATGGCCCTGCACGGCAGCTCGACGACGACGCCATCGACGCCGTTCTTCCGCTTCCCCTATTTCGAGTCGACGCCCGCGCAGCTCGACCTGCTGCAGTCGCGCGGCATCGTCGTGTTCGGGGCCGATCTCTGGGCCAGCGACTGGAACGAGATAACCCCCGAGCAGGAGCTCAAGCTCGTGACCGAGCGCCTTGCCGCCGCCGGCAAGGGTATCATCCTGTTCCACGACCCGAAGGCGCGCACGGCTGCGATCATGCCAGCCTTCCTGCGGTATTTGCGGGAGAACGGCTACCGCGTCGTCCACGTGGTCCCGGCAGCGCCGACGCAGAAGAGCGCCGACGCGCGTTGATGCCGGAATGTCACGCCAGGCGCAAAATGGGGTAAAATGGGCCTGTTAAGCCCCTGTTCATGCTAGGCTATGCAATGATGACAGGGGACCTGCGCCTGAACCGTTTCGGGCCGTCTCCGACCAACGTTGGACACATCCGCAACGCGTATGGAGGCAGACGGGATTCATGATCGGGAGTAGCGTTTCTGTTCGGACGCGATCGTGGGTCGTGTGCTTTGGTGGCGTGTTGGGTTTCCTGACCGCCGCTTCGCCGGCGGCCTATGCGGCCAACTGTCCCGGCCACCCGGACGCGCTCGGCACCTCCCGCACCCTGGTCGTCGATCCGCGCCAGCATCCGCGTATCGGCACCATGCAGTACCGCGAGACGCTGCCGCTCAAGGATCATGAGGTGGTCCTGACCTTCGACGACGGTCCGCTGCCGAAATACTCGAACCAGGTACTGCAGATCCTGGCCGATGAATGCATCAAGGCGACCTTCTTCATCATCGGCGGCCAGGCCAAGGCCAACCCGGAAGGCGTGCGCAAGCTGGTGGCGGCGGGCCACACCGTCGGCACCCACAGCATGACCCATCCCCTGACGTTTCAGAAGATGCCGATCGAGAAGGCCGAGGCCGAGATCAATGGCGGCATCGAATGGACCACGGCCGCGATGACCGATCCGTCCGCGCTGGCACCGTTCTTCCGCATTCCCGGCCTGCTGCGCGCCGAAGGCGTCGAGAACTACCTGATCTCCCGCGGCATCCAGGTCTGGAGCGCCGACTTCCCGGCCGACGACTGGCGGCACGTGTCGTCCGATCGCGTCTACCAGCTCGCAATGCAGCGGCTCGAGGCCAAGGGCAAGGGCATCTTGCTGCTGCACGACATCCAGCCCCGCACGGTTGCGGCGCTGCCAAAAATCATCCGCGACCTGAAGGCGCGCGGCTATCGCATCGTGCACGTGGTGCCCGCGACCGCCGACCGGCCGGCGACGCCGACCGAGCCGGTGGAATGGCTGCTGCATCCGCCGTCGGAGACGGTGCCGATCGCGCGCTGGCCGAGCGTTCCGAATTTCGTGTTCACGCAGACGAGGACGCTGCCGGCGCCGAGCCTCGCCGACCTCAACGCGATGCCGTCCGATCAATCGTCGCTGCCGCGCCGGACGAAGGCGCTGGCGAATATCGCCGCCACCCTGCCCGTGCCCGAGCGCGACCTGTTCGCGATCCCGGAGGGCTCGATCGAGGTCCTGCTGTCGACGACACTGTCCCGGCGCGCCGCGACGCGGATGGCTGCAGCCGAGATCTCCAGTGCGGCGCGCGCGAATGCCCGCGGCCACAAAGGCAAGGCCGCCGCTTCATCGCACAACCGTCAGACCGCGCATGCCGCGCCCGCAGCAAAGCGCGCGCCGCAGGCCAAGGGCACAGCGCCCCGTCCGACGCGCCTTGCCAGCCTGAAGAAGCGGCCGCAGTAGGCGTCTACTGCCGCACGATGTTGGCGACGCAAAGCAGCACGATCAGCGCCAGGAAGAACAGGTCCATATAGGACTTCAGCTCGCCGTCGCGGCGCAGCCGCGCAACGTCGGTCACGATCTGCTTGCGCGTCGAGGTTCCGCCCGAGCCGTCGTTGATCGGGGCCTGCAGGCGCCTGGTCTCGGCCTCCAGCTTCTCGATCTTCTGGAAGAAATAGAAGGCGCGCAGCGTCGAGGCCGCACGCATGGCGGTATAGACCAGCACCAGGATCGCGAGGATCGCCCGGTTCGGATACTTCTCCATGAAGTTCAGGCTGAAATAGACCACCGCCATAAACGCGAAGTTGGTGATGAAGCGGTAGAGGATGCTCAGAAAGGCCATGCTGGCTCCAGCCTCAAGGACGGCGCAACCGGATCGCGCTCTCGAATTTCGGGGAAGTCGGTCCGGGGCCGGAACGGCCGGCCCGAATGCCGCGCGGGCAGGTCTACGCCCACTTTGTTGCAACAAAGATAAGACCGGGGCGGCGTTTTATCTACGCTCGGCCATAAAGCAAGACAGAGACAGAGCGGAGAGCCGGCCGCCTGGTCCGCGCCCATTCCGCGCAAGCAACGGCTCAATGGAGATTCGGCGCAAGCCGGGATACACTGCCGGTGCCACCGCATGTGGGGTCTGCCGATGCCGAAGAAGGGAATCACGGGCCACGACGAATGGGTCCTTACCGAGGCGCTCGCGACCGCGCTGGTCGCGCTGGAGCAGCTCGAGGCAAAGCACCAGCCGCGCGCGCATATGGACGACATCCGCAAAATGCTGTCGAACGGCAAGGAGCCGGCGACGGTGAGCCTGCACCTCGCCCAGGCCAAGTGCCGGCTATTCCCCGACCTCGATCCGCTGGAGATCTACCGGGAATACGGGATCGGCGAGGAATATGGCTGAAGCGGCCCGCTCACCGTGAACGGCTGGTTTGCCCGGTCGCTGGGATCGAGCGAGATTGTCGGCTCGTTGCGTCCCCGCAAGCGTAGTAAACCGCCCGTTAACTCGGGGGCGCTATCGTTTGCCATGTCCGGGTGGTGACCGCCCGGCCAGCCGGAAGCGACCATCATGCCCGTCGAGATGCTGACTTACGCAGAGCTGGGCGAAAGACTCAAAATTTCGCCGGAGGCGGCCAGAGCACTGGTGAAGCGGCATCGGCTGCCCCGCTCCCGCTCGAATGATGGTAAGACCTTGGTGCAGGTCGACCTCACCGAGATCAACCATTCTCCTGTCACGCGAGCGTCCCAAACGCCGCCCGGTCACGACCTGGTCACCGCCCTGAAGGAACATATTGCGACGTTGCAGGCCGATCTCGCGGAGATGAAGACCGTTGCCGGCGGTCACCGGAGCGACTTCGAGCGAGAGTGCGACCGCACGAACAAGCTGCTGGCCGAACTGCTGAAGGCCAACATTGAAACCGTGGCGGCGCGCGAGAAAGTGGCCCATCTCGAGGGGCGGCTTTCGATGGTGAGGCAGCCGTGGCGACAGCGATTGGCTGAAGCGTTCAGGCATGTCCCATTGGAAGCCCTTCGGTGGAATAGCGGTCGCAGTGCGCGATCGCACTAGGCATCCGATTTGGTCAGACCTGACAATGCCTGCACCAGAAGCCGACGAACCTCACGCTCGTCTTCTATCGCGGCCTCCACTGCCCCATCTGCAAGAGCCAGCTAAAGGATCTTGAGTCCAAGCTCGACGAGTTCGAGAAACGCGGCGTCTCTGTGCTGGTCATAGGCAGCGACGATCAGAAGACCAAGGCGCAAAATCAAACAGCGAAGATTTGCGCGAATTAGATGCTAGAGCTGATTGCAGCTACAACGCGAGAGACATCGCGAGAATACTTTTCGTATCAATAGCTTATTGCCATTGGCGCGCTCGGAAGGAGGTCGTATTTGCTGCGATTTCAATGACTTGCGGAGACGGGCAAGGAGTTTAAGTGCATTTCCTACCAACAACGTCGTCCATCTCGCCGTCCTCGGCGGATCGATACGGTATCGGCTTGCGATACCGTCCCGCGCGACATAATTTCAACCACACGTAGCTCGTTCGAAGACAATCTATCGGGTTCGGCCTAGCGGGAGAGAGCGATGGCGGACATCCAATGGCACCTTTCCGGTGACTACTTCGAGAATTGCAGTTGCAGCATCGTGTGTCCCTGCCTCGTATCGGCAGCGCCCCCATTGACCTCGCGCCCGACCGAGGGCTTCTGCAACGTACCACTGATCTTCCACGTCGAAAGCGGCCGCTACGGCGATATCACGCTCGACGGGCTCAATGTCCTGGTCATCCTCCACGCACCTGGGGTCATGGCAGACGGAGATTGGTCGGTGGCCGCCTATATCGATCAGCGCGCCAACGATGAGCAGACCGAGGCTTTGGCCGCGATCTTCACCGGCGCGGCCGGTGGTCCGATGGCTGCGTTCACACCGCTGATCAGCAAGAATCTGGGCGTGCGCAAGGTTCCGATCACATTCCGGATCGACGGCAAGACGCGGTCCGCGGAAATCCCGGGCATTCTGCACATGTCCGTCGATCCATTGCCCACCATGCATCCGAGCGGGGAAATGTGGGCGAACATCGGCCATCCGGTTAGCCCCGACAAGATGGCGTTGGCAGTCGGCGCCTCCGGCAATACGTTCAGCGATCATGGCATGAGCTGGGATAATTCCGGCAAGAACGGCCTCTATGCGCCGATCCGCTGGTCGAACCAGGCTTGATGCAACTCCTGATGCTGGCCTGTGACAAGGCCGGCAACGTCAATCGCAAATGACCGACAGCATACTGGAAACCGTGCTGCGCCGCGATCGCTGGGTCATCGGCGGCGCGATCGGCATCATTGTCCTGCTGGCACGGAACTATGTGCTCTGGCTCGCCAACGACATGGACATGGGCGGGATGGACATGACCGGGTTCGGCATGGGATCGGAATCATGCTGCCGGCCAACCAGCCATGGCGAGCGATCGAGTTCGCATATGTGTTCTTGATGTGGGCGGTGATGATGGTCGGAATGATGGCGCCCTCGGCAGCGCCCATGATCCTCATGTACGCCCGCTTGGGTCAACGGGGGGAAAACGCAGGGCAATCCGTTCGCCGCGACCGGCGGGTTTGCGGCCGGTTATCTCCTCGCCTGGAGTGGCTTTTCGCTGCTGGTGTCCTTGCCGCAGTGAAGAAGTTCGAATTGCCAGCAGCAACATTGCAAGTGCAATTCGACCTCACTGTTCCTCGATCGATTTTCGTCCGCGCCGACGAGCTGAAAGCACGGCAATGCCTTTCAGACCGAACGTTCTGCAGGTGTCCCAGAAAAGTGCTGCGAGTCAGGCGTCCGGCGCTTACCGGATCCGCCTACCCGATCATCTACCTGACCACGATCGGCGATGTTGTTCACGTGCGGCATGCGTTCCGGAAGAAACCACAGGCAAAGGCCAAACGCGACGTCGATCTCGCCAAAGCACGACTTAGACCAGCTCAAAAGCTCCCAGCGGCCGTCAGCCTGATTGCGAGCGGATCGACCGGGTGGATGACGGAATCCATCACCCCATTTTGGCATACCGCGGCCGGAGCGGTTTGCACGGGATAGCAGAGATTGAAGTAGCTGTCGGACTTGATCAGTGATCCATAGGCATAAGATATCTGGCTTGTTCTGGCATTGAACAGGTTGAGCACATCGAGTTGCACGCGCCAGCCATTGTCCGTCCGGTAGCCGATGCGTCCGTTGACCACGCTGATCGGCTGGGAGCGGAACGCATTGTCTTCGGTCAGCGGAGTTGATCCCAGATAGCGCCAGCGAAGCGCGCCAAACCAGCCGGTTCTATCGCCGAGCGTCACACCTGCCGACGCGACGACCGCGGGGGCATTGGGAATGTAGTTGCCCGGCGCATTGCCGATCTGGGCTAGAGGATATCCTAAAAGCGAATCGTAAACGGCGGCCTGCTCGCTGTCATATCCGATGAACCTGGCATGGGTCATCGCGAGATCGGCGTCGAACTCGATCCACGAACGGGGCCGGAAATGGTTGGTCCATTCCACGCCATAGCGCCGGCTTGGGCGGCTTGCTGAGGTGTCGCCGGCATCGCCGCTGAAGACGATCTCGGAGTCCTGGTCAAGCAGGAACAGGCTGAGCGAGGACTCGAGATTTGAGATGATTTTGGTGCGGACCCCGACCTCTGCTCCCCTGGTTCGCACCAGCAAAGGCGAAGTAGAGAGCTTCGTGTCGGAATCGCCCGGTGCTTCCGTGATCGTCGCACCGCGCGCATCATTGCTGTGCATACCGAGGCCTGCGCCCAGGAAAAATTCGGTTCTGTTGAACGGACCGAGCACCATGGTGAATTTGGGACTGCCGATCCCCGCGTTGACGTGGCCAGAGTTGTTGCTGTCGAACACCGAGGTGACGTGAGCGTCGTAGTAATCGCCGCGCCAGCCGAGCGTGGTGCGCAGCCAGTCGGTCCAGCGGACCGTGTTCTGGGCGTAGATGCCAACGCTACCTTCTCCGACCCGGTCGCTGCGAACGTTCGACAGGAAGCTGCGCTGGTAGGTGTCCGTCAGCGCGAGACCAATGGCATCATAGCGGGTTTGGATTCCGAAAGTCGTCTCCATTGGCCGGCCTGCGAATGAGCCGTTGACGGTCCGCGACGCATTGGCGCCGGCCATGACGCGGTCATCGCGCTGGTGAAACTGATCGCCGAATTCGGGATTGTCGAGGAAATAAGTGAAGTTGTTGAAGAGGTCGAGCGTGCTCTTCACAGCGAAGGCATTCGCCTTCCACGATCCCGTATCATCGGTGCCCGCGATACGCGCCGAGAGCGCGAAGCGATCGGTGTTGCCTCCATCGGTCGGATCGATTGCCCCAAACCGGCCGATCTCGCCGGACGTGATTGCGCGCAACGGGATCTGATCGGTCGAATTCCAGCGATTGGTGTAGGCCATGCCGGTGATCGACAGGCCATCCAGCGCCGTTCCCTGGGTATAGCGCACCAGACCATTCAGCTTGCGCGTGTCGTCGGGACTATCCCACGGGCCGTTGTAAGTCCCGGCTTCGCCTGCAACGAGCAGCGTTCCATCGCCGACCTTGCTCGAGCTCATGCTGAACAGTCGCCTGTAGCCGAAGCTGCCAAGAGTGACCTGCGCTAAGCTGTTCTCGACGCGATCGATCAGGGAAATGTGCAGATTGCCGACAGAGCTGAAATCGCCCTCGTCCGCGAAGTAGGGCCCCTTGCGTACGTCGAGTGCGTTGATCGTTTCCGGCATCAGCCAATTGAGGTCCGCGTAGCCCTGGCCATGCGCATGGGTGCGCATATTGACCGGCACGTCGTCGACATAGATCGCCATGTCGGTGCCGTGATCCAAATTATAGCCGCGCAAGAAATATTGGTTGGCTTTGCCTTCGCCCGAATGCTGCGTCACGATCAGGCCAGGAACGGCCTCGAGGACTTCCCCGGGACGCGCCACGGGACGCGCATTGATGGTATCACCGGTCACCGTGATCTGACTCGCCATGCTCGGCGGCGAGACAGGGCCGGAGCCTGCGTTGGGTGCGCCGGACCCGGCAACCGGCGCGGGCTCTCGATCGGATGCGGTTCGTTGTCGAAATGATCGCGCGTCGGCCCTGACGATGCGCCTGGAAGACCGGTTGACCCTGACGGGCTTGCTCGGCGCTTCGACCGCGATTGGTGGCAGGATTGTCGGCTTCGTGGCCCCCGTGACGTCCGGGCCCGATGTCTCGGAGGCGGACTGCGACTGGGCCCAAGCCGACTGTTGAACTGCGAGAACCAGGATCGCTGCGAACGACAACTGACGCCAACCGCCGGACACGCCCTTACCCCTACGAAGCTTGCAAAGCGCCACGTCTGCCCGGCTCGGCTCTGAGGCCCGTTCGGAGTTTTCTGGTCGCTGTCATGGGGCTCCTACCGAGCCGACGCGACAGTATGATGTCGGCTCATGAACATCATACCGATCGGCAATCTGGGGATCATTGTCTCGGCTGTCAAATGGCCGTCATTATCGATGAAATAATCTGCGATCGAACGGGTGCTTTGATGCGATCGCCGCCGGCATCTTGGCCGGACAATAATCGCAGGACATTCATCCACTCGCTTGCATCCTCTTCTCCCCGAGTGAGATGGACGCGAGGTCAGCGGCCGCACGCAGTAAACCAGGGACGACGGCATGCAATCCGACGCGAATGTCGACGCGCGGCACTCAAGACGTGACTTTACCATCACGACTGGCATCAATGAGACATCTGCCTCGCGGTCTGACCTACGGACCGATCGTGATTGGACGCTGATAGCCATCGTCGCGACGTCCGGATTTGCCGGCCTTGGCTACGAGATCGTGTGGACGCGCCAGCTCAGCCTCGCGCTCGGCACCGAGATGATGGCGGTTCTCGGAGCGATTGCCGGCTTTTTTTCCGGGCTCGCGCTTGGCGCCTTTGCCCTCGACGGCTTGATCCGTCGCGCATCTTCGCCGCGATATGTCTATGCGATCCTCGAGGCCGTGATCGGCCTCTGGGGCTTGACCGCGATCTGGCTCCTTCCCGCTGCAGGCCGCGTCATGGCTCCCTTGCTCGGCACCACGCCGGCGCCGGCGCTGCTCTGGGCGGCGAGCTTCGCACTCCCGACCCTCACGCTCATGCCCGCAACCGTCGCCATGGGCGGGACCCTCGCGGCACTGGAGCGAATGACCCGCGAAGCTCGCAGCGATGCAAAGGTCAGCGCCGGTGTCTACGGCGCAAATACCGCTGGTGCCGTGGCCGGTACCCTCGCCTGCGCTTTTCTCCTGATTCCCTCGCTTGGATTTTCAGGCACGCTGATCTGCCTTGCCGGAATGAATGGGCTGTGCGCCCTCGCGGCAGTGATGATCGGATCGACCTCCGGTCGCGGCACGATCAAAACCGAAGACTCGATACGACACGGCTTCGGCGGCTTGCGGCTCAGCTTTACCCTGTTCGCGACCGGTCTGCTCGGAATCGCGTTCGAAGTCCTTGTGGTCCGGCTTGCCGCACAGGTCATGCAGGACACGGTGTATACATTCGCCGGTCTTCTGGCGGCTTATTTGCTTGGCACCGCGGCTGGAGGCCTCCTCTGGCAGCGGGCCGGGCGCAATGCCGGAGACGGAAGCCTCGCCTGGCTACTCGCCGCGGCGGCGCTCGCTTGCCTGATCACCGCCGTACTCACGTCCTTCATTGCAGGAATTGCCGAGACCGCTGTCGAAGCTGGCATCGCTGGCGAGCTGGCGGTCGCGATCGCGTTGTTCCTGTTGCCGGCGACCGCGATGGGGGCGCTGTTCGGCCACCTTGCCCAGCAAGTGCGCGACCGCCGCGGGTCGCTCGGCTGGGCGGTGGGCATCAACAGCATAGGCGCCTCGATCGCTCCGCTAACGACGGCACAAATCCTCATCCCAGCATTCGGCGCCTGGACCTCGCTCATCCCGATCGCGTTGGGTTACCTGCTCCTGCTCCCGTTCAGGCGCGCTGCGGCGCTGCAGTCAGCGATACCAGCGTGCATCGCTCTCGTCCTGCTGCTTCGGCCTGCGCCAACGCTCGTCAAGATACCTCCTGGGGGCAAGCTGCTCGCTCTCAGAGAAGGGCCTATGGCGACCGCAAGCGTCGTGGATGATGCAACGGGTGCTCGCTATCTGGAAGTCAATGGTCGCTTCCGCATGGGAGGCACGAGCTCCGTCCGCTCCGACTATCGCCAAGCCATGCTGCCGCTGCTGCTGCATGAGCGGCCGCACAAGGCGTTGTTTCTAGGCATCGGGACCGGTGCGACGGTGGTCGGGGGCGCGCAGATGCCTGGCACCAACGTGCATGGGGTCGAACTGTCGCGCGAGGTCATCGACCTGCTGCCCTGGTTTGCCAATCCAGCAGTCACCGGTGAACCGCCTCGGTTGACCGTCGCAGATGCACGCCGGTTCGTGGCCGCCGACTCCGACAGCTACGACGTGATTGTCGCCGATCTCTTTCATCCGGCCCTCGACGGAAGCGGGTCGCTCTACACCGTCGAGCATTTCGCAGCCATCAAGCAGCGATTGGCGCCCGGCGGCATCTTCTGCCAGTGGTTGCCGCTCTACCAGCTTGATCTGCCGTCCCTGCGCGCAATCATTCGGGCATTTCTTGAGGTCTATCCCGACGGCTCGGCATGGCTCAACCACTATAGCGTCCGCACGCCCATGCTGGCGCTGATCGGCCCCCGCAACGGAGGCCGCGTCGATTCGCGCGCGCTCGCGTCCCGCCTGCTCGATCCCCGCGTCCGCCCCGCCGTTCGCCCCCTCGGATTCGAGACGCCGCTCGATCTGCTTGGCCAATTTGTTGGGGGTCGACGCGCTCTGGCTGCATTCGCCGGAGAGGGGACGCGCAACACGGACGACTATCCCTTCGTCGCATTCGACGCGCAGCGAAACGTTCGTGCGTTGTCGGCACCGCCCTGGTCGCTCTTACTCTCCGTAATTCGTTCCATTCGGCCCCAGGCAGCAGAACTGTTGGATGCGCCCGAGCATGAGATCTGGAGCGACCGACTGACCGCCTACTGGCAGGCGCGAAATCGCTTCATCGAAGCGGGCGCGGCGTTACCCGGTGATCCCCGCGGTGCAGCCCTGATCGCCGCCGCGGCTCCGGGATTGCTCGACGCGATTCGTCTCAGTCCCGAGTTCGAACCGGCTTACGCACCTCTGATCGGTATGGCAAAGTCGTTGATGGCGTCCGACCACGCGGCCGCCGCGCGCCTCCTGCGCTCGATCGACGAAGCCGCGCCCTTGCGTACGGATGCCAAGGACCTGCTCATCCGCGAATTCGGACGATGACGGATGCCGCGCAGGTCGGCGGCTCCTAGGGCGCGAAGCTGATCCGATAGCCCCAGCAATCGAGATGATCAGGCATTGCGTTGAAGGCGATCGTCATGCGTTGCGGTCCCTGATTCCTGGGCACCTCATGATAGACGTAGCTCGGGAACAGTACGAGATCTCCCGGTTCGGCCTCCGGCAGCACGTATTTGCCGGCGTTGAAGGGACCGACCGCGGCGCTCTTGGTATGATGCCGAAACGAGAATTCGAATCCGCCCGGCGGGCGCACGAAGACCGTCTTGCACGCCGGATGCGACGGGGTCAGGTAAAAGATTCCCGAGATGAAGCTGTTGGCATGTGAATGCAGCGTCTGGCTACCTCCGGACTCCAGCATGTTGGTCCACATCTCCTTGACCGTCCAACGGAGCTTTTCGCCGAAAAGCAGGACGCCGAATTCTTCCAGCTTCGGGATCGCGACGTTCGCGATCTCCCGGAAGAGTTTGTTGTTACCCGGATCTGCCACCTCGGTGTGGAACAGTTGGTCGGATCGCAGATTGGCCTCGATACGGGCATTGCGGATCGCCACCACGGCGGCTTCGTTGAGCGTGGGATTCAAGAGCCCCGGCGAGCGCATGAGCGGAATCGGAAAAAGAGCCTCGATCTGATCCATATCGTGATCCAACGTGCTGAAAGATGGCCGGACGATAATTTGCCGGACATGACATGGCGATGACAAAAGACGAGATCTCTCGCGCGCCAAAAAAACTCGCTCGCGCGGACAGCGGCTACTCGTCGGCTCTGAGGACTTTCAGCTTCTCACCGGGCGGCAGTTCGTGCCGCCTCTCCCTGGTCTCTTCAACCGCACGCGCCGCCATTTCGAGGCAATCATCGAATTCGCCATTCCCCGCCTCCACCATGGCCTGATGGAGATCGCGCTCGGCAAAATATCGCGACAGATTGTCTGCCGGCAGAGCAGCGGCCAATGCGGAAGCTTCCTTCACGGCAAGTTCGCACTCTTCGCGATCGGGCTCGGCGCGGGCTGGGGTGCCCGATGCCAGGCCCGAAAGCCCGAGCAAAAGGACGAACGCTCGGCGACTAAATCCCGACAACATGGATCTGATCAGGCTTGGGCAGGGATCGCATTAGGAGTCTCGTCGAAAACTTTCTGGCGGGGCACCGCGAGGCCCCCGCCAGAACCGTCTACAGTTCGCGCCACCCGCGATTAATCGTGGCCGTGATCGTGGTCGTTATCAGCGCGGCGGCTGGCCAGCCGTTCGGCGAGCTCCGCATTCTTTTCCACCAGAAGCTTCGGCGTACCTTCCGGCCGGATGAAGATCGGGTTCGCATAGAACCAGACGTTCGAATAGGCCTGAACGTCGTAGGTCACCTTCTTCACGCCGTTGACCGTCTGAAGATGAGCAGGACAGGCGGCATCCGTGCAGCTAACCTGGGCATTGGTCAGGTCGATCAGAGGATTGCCGTGCGTGTCGGTCACATTCGGCGTCGCAGCAGGAATGTTCGTGCCGCGTGCACGGATGTACATCGGCTTGTCGCTTGCAACGAACGTCGTGCGGAACCGGTAACGCGTCGCACCGTTCCGTTCTCTGTCGCTATGCATGTCCTTGGTCGGAATTTGCTGAGCGATGACGGTCGTCTGGTTGTAGACGATCGAAGCACCCGCCACGCCGGCGGCGTTCGGAACGGCATAGCCCGGCGCGCCCGGCTGGATCACCCCGGTGATCTGCCCGGTGATCAGGTCAACGTGGTCGAGATACGGCTTGTTGAGGGGCTGGTTGATGCCAACCTGCTGCAAGAGGGGGTTGTTGAAGCTGTACGGGCTGTTGTTCTTCGCCGGGAGGGTCATCTCCATCTCGAGCGTAATCCTCTCGCCGGGTCTCACGACCAGCGTTTCACCCATCGTCTTCCAATCTTCGCCGCGGGCCTTGGCGCGGAACACGAGATCCGGGCCAATGATGTCGGCATTGACCGAGTAGGAATTGCCCGAACGCATGCCGTCGACGATCGACTGCGCACTGAAGCGCTCGCGGTTGGGAACGTAGAGCTTGGTATATTCGCCGGGGATGAAGTCGGAGGTCGTGAACGAGTCACGCGCGCCGCCCGCACCGCGATTGTGCCAGTCGGAGCTCACATACATGAAGAAGTTGCGCCCCTCTCCGAGCAGGCCGTCCCACAGGCCACCAACCTTTGCGGTGTAAACGCCGGACATTCCGTAGGTGCCGCCGCCGACCGCGTTGGATTCATAAGAGCCCGAACCACCCGTGATGGTGCCCTGCGCCATGTGGCCCGGAGATTCGATGCCGAACGCCACGGTCGGACCGGCATTGTTGAAATCACGGAAATGCTCGATGTTGTAGCCCTTGCTGGACGACGCGCTGAACGGCCCCTGACGCTCGGTATGCGTCGGGATTGCATAGGATTGCAGCGGGTGATTTGCCTGCAGCCACTGAATTCCCGTAAGGGCCTTGCCGTGACCGGCGGTGCCGGAATTGTTCACGTTGTCCTTGCCCGGCCAGAGCGGACTGTTGCCGACATCGACAGGGCCGATCGCATCGGTATCGGCCCGATCGAAACGATATTCGAACTCAGCCATCTTGTCGGCATTGCCGTAGCCGCGCGGGTTCTGCCCGGCAATGACGGCGACGTCCGTGTGTTCGTGGCCGGGAACAATCCACTCGAGGCCTTCCACCAGCACCTTGTTATACATCGCGGTGCGGTCAACGATGATTGGATACTCAACTTCACGGATCGACTGCCAGCGCCACATTGCAGCACTGGTGCCGGTGCCGTTGGGCGTGCCCTTCAGGCTGGTGATCGTAATGCCGTCGATGGTCTTGCCGAGCGTGTCGCTCCAGGTCGTCGTGGTCTCACCCGGAATATTGGCGCTGGTATCACTGAAGCGGCAATCGCGATTGCCCGAGCCGCCGTGATTGCCGAGCGTGAACCAGTCGAGATCGAAATTATTGCCACCCGCCGCCGCAACGCCGGTAGCAACAGCGCGATCAATCGAATAGCCGGCCGCTACGGACCCATCGGTGCACGTATTGTGGTTGTGCATGTCACCGGCGACGTAAGGATTTCCCCGATGTCCGAACCCTTCGCCGCGGTCATCGGCATGCGCCGTGTGCGTCAAAGCCAACGAGACCGACGCTGCCGTCAGCAGGATTTTCTTCGTAGACGAAGCCATGTAGTCGCCCCTTGATGATTTGTGCGAGTCAGGAATTCAAAACAAATCGCCGCAGCCAAGATGTGCGGATTTTGCAGTGGCGCAACCAAAACAGAACTCGGAGACAGTTCCGTGAAGGTTTTGTTTCCGCGTGTACCTCCGCCTGAGAAATCCACCAACTGATCTTCACGTCTACAGTCTATCTCGACGAGCTCGCGCGATTTGCGCGTGACAACGTGCGAGCTTCGCTGCATAAGCCGCTGCGCGCCGTTGCGGCTGTCAGAGATGTGAAGGAAATATGTCAACGCCAGCGATGCCAAACGCCACACAGATTCTTGGAAACACTCCGTCCGATCGATCTGACAGTCCGATCGAAGGACGTTCGGTGAGACGATCACTAAGCTTGCCCGACGTCATCAGCTCACTGACACGAGAGCCGCTCCTACACTTTGCCCTGCTGGGATCGTTGATTTTCGGCGCCGACGCCGCCCTGCATCCACCGGCCAAGGACGACAAGGTCATCACCGTGACCAAAGCCCTGCGCCAGTCCTTCATAGACAATTTCGACGAGGACAAAGCGCGCGTCCCATCCGACGCGGAGCTCAACAAGATGATCGAGAGCTGGGTCGCCAGCGAGATTCTCTATCGTGAAGGCAAGGCGCTTGGTGTCGACAAGGGCGATGACATGATCAGAGACCGCGTCGCATTCAAGCTGCAATTGCTGATATTCGATCAGGTCCGCGTTCCACAACCGACCGAAGAGCAGCTCCGCGCCTGGTTTGCCGCCAACCACGCGCGGTTCGACGAACAGGAGCGCGTGGGATTTTATCTGACACCAGCGACGGACCGGGCGACCGCGCAGAAGCAGCTCGACGACATACTGGGCCAACACGAATCCGAGGAATTGCGAAAGCAGACCCGGGCCATACTGGGACGTCCGGTCGTAAGCCTTGCCGCCTCCTTTGGCGAAAATTTCCGCGATGGGCTTCTAGCGATGCCGGAGGGACAGTGGGGCATTCTGCAGTCGAAAGACGGCTGGCATGTCGCTCGGCTCGATTCCCGCCACCCCGGCAAGCTCGCCAATTTCGACGATGTGCGCGAAGAGGCCGCACGGACCTGGCACACCGAAGAAACGCGCAAGCAGGCCTGGGAGGCGGTTGGCCGGCTCAAGGCCAATTACAAGGTGCGATACGAGCAATGATGATCCGAGCCTGCCAGGCGATCTTGCTTCTTCTCGTCGCGCTCGCCCTGCCTCGTTATGTCCAGGCGCATGAGGCTACGCTCGGCGTGCTCGAATTCCGTGAGGTCCGGCCCGGAGCATTCATCGGCCTCTGGACCATGGAGCCGTCGATCGGCGCCGCACGTGTGGACCTGCGGGTACCACCCCACTGCTTCCTGCGACTGCCCGAGATGAACTGCGGCGAGAAAGGGTTGGTCGGCCCGATCACCATCACCAACCTCGGCGCCGACATGTCGGCCGTCTTGATCAAGATCCTTCCCTTGAGCGGCGAGCCCCGCAGTTACACGATATCGACCGCCAATCCCGTGGTGTCTGTCCTGGGCACGGCCGCTCCGACGCTACAGACGTGGATCGAACTCGCCAGGACCTACGTCAATTACGGCATCGACCATATCCTGCTTGGGGCGGACCATCTGCTGTTCGTGCTCGGACTGATCTGGATCGTCGGTGGCGGATGGAAATTGGTGCAGACCATCACGGCTTTCACGCTCGGGCACAGCGTCTCCCTTGCGGCGGCGGCGTTCGGGCTAATTGGCATCCCGGAACGGCCTCTCAATGCCTGCATTGCGCTCAGCATCGTGTTCGTTGGCGTCGAAATCGTCAAACAGCAGCGCGGCGATCCCGGGCTGACCGCCCGTTATCCCTGGGCCGTGGCCTTTACCTTCGGACTCGTTCACGGCATCGGATTCGCCAGCGCTCTCGCTGGACTTGGGCTCGAGCCTCGCCTGCTCCCCAGGGCCCTCCTCTTCTTCAACGTCGGCGTCGAGATCGGACAGCTCCTGTTCGTGCTGCTGGTGCTCTCCCTGATCTGGGCGCATCGACGGCTCAACGCGGGCCTGCCGCGCTGGGGCGAAGCACTCCCGGCCTATGCAATCGGCTCCATCTCCATGTTCTGGTTCTTTGGCCGGCTGGTCCGCGTTCTGGCGCTCCCATGAAAACACAATGGAAAACGATGTCCACGCGACACACCATCAATGCTCTGACAGCTATCGCAATCCTGGCCCTGGCGCAGCCTGCGTTTGCGCATGAGCAGGCGGGAGTTGGTGGTGGTTTGGTGCAGGGATTGCTACATCCCCTGACCGGCGTCGACCATCTCATCGCGATGGTCGCGGTCGGAATTTGGGGTGCGCAACTCGGCGCGCCGGCGATCTGGGTGCTGCCAATCACATTCCCGCTGGTGATGGCGCTTGGCGGGGTGCTTGGTGTCCTGAAGGTGCCGTTGCCTGTACCGGAGGCGGTCATCGCTATGTCCGCGCTGGTGCTTGGCGCGGCGGTAGCACTGAGATTGCGCCTGCCCTTCGCTGTGGCGGCTATTATCGTAGCTGTCTTTGCGATTTTTCACGGTCACGCGCATGGAGCCGAGCTTCCGACCTCGGCGAATCCTCTGGCTTACGGTCTCGGCTTCGTCGTCGCGACCGGGCTGCTCCACTTGTGCGGAATCCTCATCGGTGCATTGACCCGATGGTCTGCGGGAGAACGCCTCATCCAGGGCCTTGGCGTGGTCATCGCCATCCTCGGTGGCTATTTCCTTGCGCACAGCATCGGAGCGCTGGCATGAGCGCTCCGACCCGACGGATGTCCATCGCCGCTGGCCTGCTGGTCGCAGGCATTCAGCCAGCGAGTGCTCATATCGTCTCTTCTCGGCTCGGCGATTTCTACGCAGGAGCTCTCCATCCCCTAACTGACCTTCAAGATCTTGTCTTGTGGTTCTCGCTTGGCGTCCTGGCAGGATCGCTCGGAGCCGGAAGAGGCCGCTGGATTATGGTGGTATTCCCGTTGGGACTGCTGATTGGGCTGCTGTCTGCCCACGCCATTGGCGCCTTGTCGGCAGGCTCAGCCCTAAACGCTGGAATGACGCTGCTGGTCGGGCTGCTGCTTGCAGCGGCACTGCGTATTCCCACCCTTCTGCTGTGCGCCATGGCGTTCGCCCTGGCTGTCATCCGCGGAGCGGCAAATGCCAGCGACCTCGCGCCTGAGACCGATCGCTTCTTGTTTGCGGCCGGGCTGGGCTGCATCGGGTATGCCGCGATAACACTCGTCATGGCCCTCACAGTCGCGTTTCGGCAAGCCGAATCTCCTATGGTCTGGCGCGGGATCGCGATCCGGGCGCTCGGGGGCTGGATCGCCGCCGTGGGGCTGATGATGGCCGGCCTCTCGCTCGCTTCGTGAACGAGCTGCATCTCATGACACCGGCATGGTTCGTGACAAGCCGAGAATGAACAACCTGGTCACGATCTCCTGTTACACGCTGCTCCTGCTCGCGTGCGGATGGCTAATCTGGACCGACCTTCGCTACGGCATCATCCCGGACTGGATCAACGGCTTGATCGCGGCGCTCGGGCTTGCGCGGGTGCTCGTCATCGACGGCCACTCGACGGCCCTGATCGCAGCATCCCAGGGCCTGCTGACCGGAGGTCTGCTCCTGCTTCTAAGGCACCTCTATTTCCGGTGGCGCGGCATGCAAGGGCTTGGGCTTGGTGATATCAAGTTTCTCGCTGCTGCGACGATCTGGACCGGGCTCCCGGACATGCCGGTTCTGCTATTGGCGGCGACCTCCACGGCGCTGGCCGTCTGCCTCTCCCTGCCGGTTGTCGGGGGTGCCGTCACGGCAAGAACGTCGATTCCGTTCGGGCCTTTCCTGGCCGCAGGTCTACTGGTCGTACTCGCGCTGCAGGCGAACGGCTATGGGATGCAGCTTTAGACAGTCTTTGGTCGAGACTCATAGCGGCGGCCGGCTCCTCGTCGAGTTTGCCCTATTGTCGTAGCCGTCGCGCTCGGCGGTCGCGGGCGCCATCCGAACCTCTCCCTCGCTCGCCTTTCCGGGCTGGGGCATCGAGATGATCGCCGTCTGAGCATCCTTCTCGAGGACAACTTCGCGGCCCTGCACCGCGCGCAGCACCCAGCCGTCACGCTCTTCGCCAAGGCGCAACCGCAGCGATACTTTGCTGGACCGCTCGACGAAGATACCGAAGCTCTCACTCTCTCCAATGACCGTCCCAACCAGCAAGAGGCGCGGTTTCTCCGGCTCCTTCGGACGCGGCGGCGGCGGGCGCACGGTCGCAACCGGCGCCACCACCGGAGCAGGCGGCCGTCGCGAGGCCGAGAAGATCGGACGATCGCGCGTCGCCGACAGGGAGGCCAGTGGAATGCCCCACAATGGATTGGCGCTCTTTGCTGCAGGCTCATTCGATGCCGGCGCCGGGCTAGCGGTCAACGAAGGGCGTTCGGGCTTTTCCACCCCCAACGGGCTCTCCCGCGATGCAATCGAACTCGCGTCCATCGCCTCGTCGCTTGTCGCAGGCGCAATTGCCGCACCGGCCGAGAGACCTGCCATGCTCAGGACGGCGACGCCCCAGCCGATGACCACAAGGCGATGCATCATTTGGATCCTTGCCATTGGCCCGAAACGGTCAACATCACGCGCAGCTTTCCTTCCCCTGTGGTCGCGACAGCCAAGGGGGCCTGCACCACGAGCTGATCGACGAACAGGAACGGAAGACCCGCCTCCAGGTCGTAGAGGAGCTGCTGCACGGCCGGCTGTTCGATCTCGCAACTTGCCACCACACTGACGAACCCGGCCTTCGATTGTAGCTCGACCTGAGTCGAGAGCACATTGCCGCCGACCTTGGTCGTGGCTTCCGCCACCCGCTGCACCAGTGCAGCGCCGGCGACCGTGACTGTCTTTCCATCAAGAAACGCCGAACCTTGCGGCGCCGCCGAGTTGTTCTTGCCGCGACGTTCGCCCCGCACCGGTCGCCCCTCGAACTGAGCCAACATATCGGCAGCGCTATTGCGCTGGTCATATCGGGCAAGCAGATCGACGAGCGAATTTGCGATCAGCCACAGCAAAGCAATGACGACAAGCCCATAGAGCGAGGCAGCCAAAGCAGGAGACGATAGAAAGACCTTTCGAAGGAGCGCAGACCCGTTCATGCCCCTTCCCCGAAATAGGCATTCACGTGAGCCTCGATATGAAAGCGCTCGCCAGGCTCGTTCGGTGATCTGGTCGTCGGCGCATAGAATGTAGCTCGACTGAACTGAGGTGACTGCTCAATCAGCCGGATCAGCGTCGGCGCGTCCTGAGTCAATCCTGCCAATTGCAACCGATCACCCTCGATACGCAGATCCGTGACGTAGGTCCCGTCGGGCAGGAGCTTGGAAAGATGATCGAGCACCAGGACGTTCGCTGGCGTCGTTTGCTTGCGCCGGGCGAGCAACGTTTCGGCTGTGGACGCGCCCCCGTTCGGGCTGAGCCTCAAGGCCGCGCGCTGGCGTGCAATCGCGGCGCGCAGGTCCTGCAATTCCCCGTCCACGACAGTACCGAGCAACATCGTCGCGACCAGAGTCACAGCGGTTGTGGCCGCAACACCAAGGAGAACGAACTTCAGCAGCTTAGCAAGATCTCGTCCACCGGCAATTGCCGAGCGAAGACCGGCCTTGAACAGCATGATTGACCGCGAGCCCGATCCGTCGTCGGCATTGATCGCGACGGCGGCTGCTCCGGCGCGATCGGCGAACTGAACCAGCGGTACGACGGCGGCGCGCGGTACTGCCGCCAAAATGAGACCAATGCGTTCGTTAGGCGCCGACTGCGGCGCGCTCAAGCCAAAGAAGGCCTGATCGGCGGTCCAAGGTGTCAGGCGATCGATCTGGGAGCGGACCATGCCATCCAGAAATGGTTCTGCCTGTTTGGGAAAGTCGAGCTGTCGAACCAGAACCTCGTGGAGGGCAAGATGAATGTCCATTGCGCAGCCGCGCAGAACGCCAATCCAGTCGGCCGGTAAGGCGCGATCGTCGGCCAGCCGAACTTCAACATCGGGCAGCGGCGGTTTGCCTCTGGATTGCTGCGCGACTCGCAGCGTCAGCGTGTCCGCACCGTTGTGGCGGGCGCTGATCTGGCGACGCCGTTGCAACCGATCCGCCATCTGTTCGATCGCCGCGGCCACCGTCGCACTCCAGGCGGCAAGTCCCGCCTCGATGTCGGTTGCAAGCTTCATGACGCCCGACGCGCAACGCGCGCGTTCCTTGTTTGCGGACCCTCGTCCTCTTGCGATAAAACCCGATAAGGCAAATCCCCTTCACCCGGCGCGATCACCGCCACCGAGCCACGGCGCCAGCCGGTCGCCCCGCTCACGGAGATATGCAGTCTCCAGGCCCTGCTCTTGGCCGTTGTCGCAGTGCTACCCGCTGGCCCCAGAGCCTGCGCGACTGCCGAAATATCCGCCGACAATGAATTCCGCGATGCGAGGAAATCCTTCAGGATCAACGGCGTCATTCCCGGCAGCGCGGCGATCACTTCAGGCGCGGCGGTCAAGACGTCTATCCCGGCTGACCCATTGAACACCGTGACGAATGGCATGGCCCGATCGACCAACCAGGGCGGCGGACCGAGCACGAGTGGGAGCTCTTCGACATGGGCAAAGGGCGCGAGCCTCGGCCCGTAATTGCGCCCGGCGGAAGCATAGAGTGCCTCTTCCGCCTGCTCAGCCGCCTTGTCTGCAGGCTTCGTGCGCCAAGCCACCACGCGTTCCGCGTAGTCATTCGCCGCCTCGCCATCGGCGCCGAGCGTCGCAAACAAGTTGGCAATCATCTCCTTCGGCGCAGCATTGAGATCGATCCGGGCCGCTTCCGTCACGAACGAGACCGCAACCTCGTCATCGCCCAGCCGAACTCGAAATCCGCCCTGCTTCGGGCGCTCCTCCGCCTTGGCCAGGAGCAATTGATAAGCCGCGAGCTCGACACCTGCAGTGACAAGCGCGTCTGCCTGCAAGGCCTCATCGCCAATGCGCAGCACGCGTGCCGAGCTCGAAAGATGCTGGGAAAAGATCACGACGAGCGCCGCCAGCGCCGCCAGAATCCACAGCGCCGCCACCAGGATAAATCCATCCCGAGCATCTTCCTGACGTGGCGGATACCTCATCGATAGCGACATCAGTCCTTCGCTCCGCTAGAAGCGACATTCGGCGTCTTCGGCTGGTCCTGTCCGGACTCGCTGCAGTCGTTCTTGCCCTCGTCGCAGCCCACTGCCGGCGCGTCGACATGGATGTGCGCCACGGTCGACATCACCGGTACGCCTCCTCGACTGTTGTCGTGAACAGTCAGCCGAACGGCAGAAGGCAGCCGGTCCGCATCGCGCCAATCCGGTTTCCAGGTGAGCGTCCGATCCGCATAGGCGAACGACAGGCGGAACGGAGACGCAAGCAGCATCACACGATCGGAAAGATGCAGCGATTCGGACATCGACACACCTACGAGCAAGGGTGCGAAGCTTGTTCTGGCCCGCACGAGCCCAAGATCGCGTCCATTGGCCATCTCGCCAATCTGTACGATATCCAGCCCGCGCCCGGCATTCGGTCCAATTGCCTTGCGCACGAAGGTGACGATCAGCTCTCGTCCCTCAAAAAGCGGTTGCTTCTGTTCACGATTGGCCGGAACAAATTCGGCGGCCGAGAGATCGTCGGCGATTCTGCGCAGTGCCAGGCCCAGCATCTCCGCCCGCTGGGCGCGATCGACACCGCGATTCCACGACGGCAGCCATTGCGAAGTGATCGTTGCGAGCGCGGACAGGACGACCCCGGCGACGATCAGCGCGGCCAGTGCTTCGATCAGAGTGAAGCCGGCCTGGTCGTCCCGATGAGTGGATGCCGAGCACATCAGCGAGCTGTCCGCGCAAGTCGTACCGTCCGCACGTCGACGCTTGCTCCTGAGGCGGAGCGGACTCGCAACTCCACCAACTCGGGTATCCAGCCCGCCTGGCCGGCGGCAAGATCCCAGCCCGAGCCGAGTGGCGCGACCCGCATGATCCACCGTCCGGAAGCTGACTCACCACTCGCGGCACCTGGCACAAGCCGGCTACGATCGGGAATTGCAGTCACAAGGGATGCGTTCGCATCTTCGATCAGGGTGACCTTTTCCTCGATCTTTCGGACGGCCCGCATATTCGACGCCACGACCGCGCCGATGGCCGCCAGCGACAGGCTGACCACGGCCAGTGCGATCAGCACCTCAATCAAAGTGAAGCCGGCTTCACCCTCTTCAACCATTGGCGAGCGAACGAGAGACAATGTCGACCCTCCCGGTCAGCCAGTTGATCCTGATCTCGAGACGCAGGTCTGCCCGCGCGATTGCAATCGCTCCGCCGCAGGATAGACCATCCGGAAAAAAGCTGATCGTCGAGAACACTGGGCGCTGGTTGCAGTTGCGCGGCAGGACCGCCTCGAAAGCGACGTCGTCCGGCACCCGGACCGCGGCGGATCCGGCGCCCGAACGGATCGACCGGCCCGATGTATCGATCTCGGTATCCACTCTCACGCCGCTGCGGAGCGACACAGCGCGGTCCGCCTTCAGGATAGAAGCCGCCTCAAGGGCATAAGCCTGCAGCCTTGCCTTCGAGGTCTGCCGCGGCACCGACGGCAACAGCACGGTTACGAGCATCGCGAGGATCGCGAGCACGCAAACCATCTCCAGCAGCGTAAAGCCGCGCTGACCGTCGTCACTCATTGCGGGCGCTTCTCTGCGTGGCGAGCGAGATGTCGGCAGCCGTGCCGCTACCTCCCTCCTGACCATCGGCTCCATAGGACAGGATGTCATAAGGTCCGTGCTCGCCGGGGGAACGATACACATAGGGCGTATTCCATGGATCGGTGGGCAGAGCCCCGCCTTTCAGATACGGGCCGTTCCAAGCCGTGATGCCGGCAGGACGGCTCGCCAGCGCACCCAATCCTTCGGATGTCGAGGGATAGCGGCCGACATCCAGATAGAACAGGTCGAGCGCACTCGAGAAGCTCTGTAGCTGGATCTTCGCCGTCTTGACCTTGGACTCGCCGAGATAGTTGAGGACCCTTGGCCCGATCAGCCCCATGATCAGACCGATGATGGTGATCACGACCAGCATCTCGACCAGCGTGAAGCCGCGCTCGCCATCGCGGGCCGCCATCGAATGGCGCTGCATCAATCTCGATCCCCATGCAGGGCGACCCAGCCTCGATTGGTTCCTCGCTGTCATACCGATCCTCCTTTCGCTCCGTCAGCCGACGAGCTGCGTGACTGAGAGCAATGCCGTCATGACCGAGACGATCAGGCCTCCGACGACGACGCTGATCGTCAGGATGGCGACGGGCCCGACGATTCCCAAAACACGATCCAGACTGCGCTGCAGCTTGGCCTCGTAGAATTCCGCGATCCGGCCGGCCAGCGCCGGCAATTGTCCGGTTTCCTCGCCAAGTCGCAGCATGCGCACCGCCATAGGAGGGAGAACGTTCGACGCCGCCAGCGCTTGGGACAGCTTGCCGCCCTGCCGAACGCGATCAGCCGCTTCGACCCAGGGCGCGGACGACGAGGTCACGGACATGACATCAACGAGAATGCGCTGCGTCGTCGTGAGGTTTACGCCGCAGCCGAGCAACAATCCCAGATTCCGGCAAAACAGGCTCGTGCGATAGAAGATGAAGATGCCGCCGATTCCGGGTAGTCTCGCAAGTCCCGCGACGAGCGAAGCGCGCACCTTGGCCTGCCGCAGGAGCCACCATCCGCAAGCCAGCACGACCGCACACGAGATCGAAATCAATGCGCCGTTGGCCCGCATCACGTCAGAGACGTCCATGAAGAAGCCGAGTGCCGTGTCGGCCCGCCCGCCGAAATCGCGAAGCACCGATGAAAATTGCGGCAACACCACCAGAATGAAGAACAGCATGACGCCGATCGCCGCGAGCAGAACGAAGGTCGGATATTGCATCGCATCGGCGAGCTTTCGCCGGGTCGCCTCGGAGCGCTCGCGCTCGCCAGCCAGCACCTCAAGGACGTGGTCGAGCGTACCGGACGCCTCGCCTACGCGCATGAGTGCCCCATACATCGAAGGAAACAGTTCGGGTTGGGCAGCCACCGCATCGGCAAAACTCTCGCCACCGAGCACGGCCATCCTCAATCGCCCGACCACCGGACGCAGCCGACCGACGTCGGAATCGCTCGACAGCAGTTCAAGAGCGTCGTCAAGACGCGCTCCTGCCTTCAACAGCAGCGCAAGATCCCGTGTGAAGGTCGTGATCTCCGCGCGGGACGGGCGGTTCAGTCCAAATCCGCCGCGCAGCGCCGGAGCCGATCGGGCCTCCTCCACGGCCTCGATCGGCAGGAGCTGCAAGTAGGAAATCCGGCGCTCGACCTCCGCTCGCGTCGGCGCGACCAGAGAGCCTACGACGATCTCTCCCGACTGGGTCAAGGCGCGATAGCGGAAACTCGGCATGATCCTACTCAGCGCGCGGCAATCACACGGAGGATTTCGGCTGGCGTGGTGATGCCCGCGCGGCATTTCGCGACCCCATCGTCAAGCATCGTCGTCATCCCCTCGCGGATCGCCAGACGATCGATTGCCAGACCATCGGCTTGCTCCCCGATGAGTTCTCGGAGACCGCTGCTGAGCTCGAGCAGCTCAAAGATCCCGACCCGGCCGCGATAGCCGCTCTGGCCGCATCGTTCGCAACCCCGCTGCTGCCATAAGGTCTCTCCGCTTCGGAGCCCGAGGTGATCGAGCCTGGTATCCCGGGTCTCTTCGTCCGGGCGGAAACGCGTCGGCACCTTGCAATGCTCGCAGAGTTGCCGGACCAACCGCTGCGCGACGACGGCGCGTAGCGTGGAACGCAGCAAGTAGCCTTCCACACCGAGATCCAGCAACCGCGGCACAGCCGCCGCGGCCGTCTCCGTATGCAGTGTCGTGAGCACGAGATGGCCTGTAAGCGCCGCATGGACGGCCACATGAGCCGTCTCGGAATCGCGGATTTCGCCGACCATGATCACGTCGGGATCCTGCCGAACAAAGGAGCGCAGTGCGCTTGCGAAGGTAAGCCCGATCGCCGGCTTGATCTGGGACTGATTGATGCCGGGAATTTCGTATTCGACCGGGTCCTCAACGGTCAGGATCTTCCGCTCGGGTACGTTCAGCATCGACAGGATCGTGGCAAGCGTTGTCGTCTTGCCGCTTCCCGTCGGACCGGTGACGACGATCATGCCGTAAGGTAATGTAATCAAGCGGCGCAGGATGGCATCGTCCCGCTCGGAAAGACCCAGCCGGCTCGCGACGAGCTGCGAGCGATCCTTTGGCAGAATGCGCAGAACCGCGGACTCGCCGTGCTGGGTCGGCATGATCGCGACACGCACGTCGATCTCGGTTCGGCCAGCCCGGATCCGCGCCGCTCCGTCCTGCGGCAGACGCCGCTCGGCAATATTCAATCCGGCGATGATCTTGATGCGGGAAATGACCGCCTGGGGAAGTACGCCCGCCGGCGGCTGGATGGCACGGAGCAGTCCGTCGATCCGGAGCCGAACCGCAAGACCGGTCGAGAATGGCTCGATGTGGATGTCGCTGGCGCGCATCTCAACGGCTTTTTCGATCAGATCGGTGACCGCGCGCACGACCGGCGCGCCGCTGGCCAGGTCGCGCAGGCTCTCGATATCGTCATCGCGCAGGTCCTGAGCGGCAGGCTGCTCGCCATCCTCGGAGTGACCAAGCTTTTGGTCGAGAACGATGGCCAGATCTTCGACCGACGCCACCTTGAAGGTTGTCCGGGCTCCGAGCACGAGCTCCGCCGCTCTTCTGGCCGCATGATCGGTCGGGTCCGCCATCGCAAAAACGGGCGTGTCGTCCGCCAGACGGCAGGGAAAAGCGAGAACCTCCCGAAGGAAACGTTGCGAAAACTCGTCGGTCGCAGAGGCGGCCGCCAACATCTCCCGCAGACCAATTCGCATCAGACCGCAAAATCGAGCAGCCTCGTCCGCGAATGTGTCGGCCGGTATGTCGAACGATTCCCAGGCTCTGGCCGGCCGCTCGCCAATAGCCGCGCCCTTCTCCGGATGTCCCGGGAAGATCAGCCGAAGATGCTCGATGAATTGCGAAGACGATGTACCGCTCATGACATGATCCGGTTGCGCCTGCGCGTGACGCCGTTGGCATCTTGCAGCTAGACCGGACGTCGTTATCGATCCGAAATATGACGACTGTACGAACGTCGCTCGATGTATCCACGCGGCAGGCGCACTCGCCCACAAATGCGGAGCGTCTCGGCTCGCAAAACATAACTGTCATAATTGATCGCTAAGGATGACCGATGATCTGGGCGGCGCCTTCCGGCATCGGATCAGCAACGCGAGTAGATCGGCAAGTCCATGTTTCGTTTCGGCAATCGAAGCCAGTCCGGTGCGGTTGCCCGCAACATCGTGCTTGTCGCGATGATGCTTCTGTTCGCGTCATGTAACATGGCTACGATCAGTGGGCCGGCTACGGCGCCGGCTGATGTTGACGTGCTCGACAAGGTGCGATCACTCGACATCTTGCCGCGTGGCGATCAGCCGGTCGCTGCGATCCAGTCGCGTCCCGAGACGCAGCGCGTGACAAATCGCACCTATGAGGGCGCGGTGATCTCCGACGTCGCCGAGATTCGGCCACAGCCGACCTCGAGCGGTCCGGGCTATGACCTGAACTTTGAAAACACGCCGGTCGCGACCGTCGCAAAAGTGGTACTCGGCGACATTCTCGGCCTTGGCTATACGATCGACCCGCGCGTGCAGGGCAGCGTCAGTCTGATCTCTGCGCGACCGGTGCCCAAATCCGACATCGTCTTCGTGCTCGAGAGCGCCTTGCGACTGTCGGGCGTCGTGCTGGTGCGCGATGCGGGCGGATACAAGCTGACGCCACTCGGCGACGCCGTTGGCGCCGGTCATGTCGACGCCGCGGCCGGTCGTCCCGAGGCTGGTTACGGAGTCTCGGTTGTTCCACTGCAATATGTTGGCGCCCAGACCATCCTCAAGCTGATGGACAGCTTCGCAACGCGCGCTGGCAGCGTCCGCGCCGACCCGACGCGCAACCTCCTTCTGATCCAGGGTACTGGAGCTGAACGGCGGACCGCCGTCGAAACCGCCCTCAGCTTCGACGTCGATTGGATGCGAGGCCAGTCAGTCGGAATCTTCCCGGTCAACAATTCCGCACCCGAGCCGCTGATTGCCGAGCTCGAAAAGATCATGGATTCCGGTGAGAATGGCCTCAGCCAGAATCTCGTCAAGCTCCAGGTTGTCAATCGGCTGAACGCCATTATGGTCGTGACGCGCAAACCTGCCCTGCTCCAAGCTGCGGCGACCTGGATCCGACGCCTCGACCAGGCGGACTCGACCCGAACCAGTGTCCACGTCTATCGCATCCGCTATGGCGATGCTCGACAGCTCGCCAAGGTGCTGACCGAAATGTTCGTGGGCAGTGCCTCGGCGTCGCTCGACAGCGCCGAGAACCAGCTCGCTCCCGGATCGGGCGGCACGACGACATCGGTTGCCGAACGATTGTCATTCAACACCAACTCGTCCAGCGCATCGGCAAGCCCGGCCAACCGCCTCCAGGGCGCCGCAGGCGCTGGCTCCACCACCCCGTCCGGATCCACTTCCTCAAACGGGGCAGCGTCCAGCGGTGGGCTCGACACGAGAAGCGGCGGCGGACAGCCGCTCATGCCCAATGTGCGCATCACGCCCGATATCGTGAATAACGCGCTTCTGATCTATGCCGACCGCGAGAATTATCGAACCATCTCCAGCACTCTGCAGCAACTCGATCAGCCGGTGCTGCAGGTCGCAATCGACGCCACCATCGCGGAGGTCACGCTGACCAACGAGCTGAGTTACGGGGTCCAGACTTATCTGACCAGCAAGCAGCTCGGCCTGAAGGCCAACCAGGGCTCGATCCTCAACACGCAATCAACCTCGGCGCCATCGACAACGACGACAACCGATGCGACCACCGGCGTCGTGAGCACGGTGACGAGCGCCATGATCAACCGCGCATTTCCCGGCTTCAACTTCCTGATCGGGTCGGAGTCACAGCCGGCCGCCATCCTCGACGCACTGCATGAAGTGACCAGCGTCAAAGTGCTGTCCAATCCGTCGCTCGTCGTCATCAACAACCAGACTGCAACCCTTCAGGTAGGCGACGTCGTCCCGGTCTCGACTGGCAGTGCGACCGTGCTGTCCTCCAGCAATACTGTGGTCAACACCATCGACTACCGCAACACCGGCATCATTCTTCGCGTCGTGCCGCGGATCACCGCAAATGGAAACGTCCGTCTCGAAATCGAACAGGAGATCAGCAACGTATCGCCCCAGACCTCAACCAGCCTCACTCCGACCGTGTCCCAACGCAAGGTGAAGAGCTCGGTTTCGGTGGCAAACAGCCAGACCGTGCTCCTGGCCGGATTGATCAGCGAGCAACAGAACGGCAGTCGCAACGGTATCCCGCTGCTTGACGAAATTCCCGGTCTTGGCGACGCCTTCTCACACCAGGGCAAAAAGGGCACGCGCACGGAGCTGATCATATTCATTCGCCCGCAGATCATTCGCGATGGCAGTGATGCACATCAAATAGCCGAGGAGCTGCGCTCGAAGCTTCGCGGCACGGTTGGCGCGAGTATCACCGATGACCTCCGTGTCCAGACCGTCCGCTGACGCCCCGGTTTCGATGCGCCTCGTAAGGGCCGCACTTCTCCTTTCGCTGCTGTGCTGGCTGTTTGCTGGGTCTTCCACCCTCGCCGATCCGATTGCCTCAGCGCGCGGTGCATATGCGCGCGGCAACTTTGTGCAGGCCGTCAACCGGCTGACGCCTCTCGCGTTGCGCGGCAATGTGGACGCGCAGGCGATGCTCGGCTTCATGTATGAGAACGGGTTCGGAGCGCCGCAAGCCTATGACGCTGCGGCCGACCTCTACACCCAAGCTGCGATTGCAGGCAATCCGTTCGCCCAGGCGATGCTCGGCCTGATGTACGACAAAGGGCATGGAGTGCCGCTCGACGTCGTGCTTGCCTACAAATGGTTGAATCTCGCCGCGGGCCGTGCGGGAAGGCTGCAGCGTGCCTATTACATCCGCCTGCGTAACGCGGTTGCTTCGAAGATGTCGGTCGACCAAATCGCCCAGGGACAGGCTCTTGCGCTCGCCTGGGCCCCCGGTCGTTGGTGAAGTCTTCGCCCGACTGCAGGGCGATTCCCGAGATCCTTGCAAATTCAATCGTGAACCGGCGCTACGCGGCCACCGTTCGAGATCGACGACAACGTAGCTCTCATCGACAGCACGCGACGGTTGCGCAGATGAGTTGCCGTTTTTTCCCAAGCTTTCACGGTTTTGAATCACAAGCGACACCGCACTGCAATTCGCGCTCGCGATAGTTCGCCGCGGGCTCATCAAGCCTCGCCTCCCTCCACAATTCTCCCTTGGAGATGACCATGAGAATAGCGAACGACCGATTCAAGTCGCTTACCCTCGCAACAACAGCGTTCTTCACCGTAACGAGCATCGCACCTGCATTTGCCGGAGCGACGAGGACACCGATCGAGCACGTCATCATCATCGTCGGTGAAAATCATACGTTCGACAATCTATTTGGCACTTACAAGCCGAAGGCCGGCCAGACGATCGACAATCTCCTGAGCAAGGGCATCGTCAACGAGGACGGCACGCCGGGACCGCATTTCCGGAAGGCAGAGCAACGGATCGGGCGCGACGAAGTCCGCTACAATGCCGAGACAATTTCGACCGACGCCTATACAGCTCTGCCGCAACCCTACACCACCTGGGCCTCAGGCACCGGCCTTCCGCAAAACGTGCTTGACACGCGCTTTCCGGCGAATTTGCCGAACGGCCCCTTCCAGATCAGCAAGTACGTGCCTTACGCGGCCTATACCGGCGACCCCGTGCACCGCTTCTTCCAGATGTGGCAGGACATCGACGGCGGCAAGCATGACAAGTTCGTATGGGTTGAGGAAACCATCGGCACCGGCTCGAACGGCCAGCCCTATCCGGCAGGCGGCTTCAATCCCATGGAAGGCGCCATCTCCATGGGCTTCTACAATATGAACCCCTTCACCGATGCGTCCGGAAAGCCGCAGCCGGGTGATGCGCCCTTCTTCAAGTCGATGGCCGATCAGTATGCCATCAGCGACAACTATCATCAGGCGATCATGGGCGGAACGGGCGCAAACTTCCAGGCGCTGGTCACCGGCCACGCCGCCTTCTTCACGAACCCCGAATCGCTCGACGGTTCTGTTGCGGTGCCCTATGCCAATCAGATTGAAAATCCAGATCCGGCGCGCGGCACCAACAATTACTACACGCAGGACGGCTACAGCGGCGGCTCCTACGTGAACTGCTCCGACCCCAGTGCTCCCGGCGTCGCAGCCATCAACGAGCAGCTCTACAAGAACAACGTTCGCAACAACAACTGCTCTGCGAACCACTACTACCTGGTCAACAACTACAACATGTATTGGAACCAGAACAGCACGAATCCGCAGACGCTCGGCTCGGACAAGTTCGTCTTGCCGCCCCAGAGCGCCCCAACGATTGCCGACGTCATGACTGCAAAGGGTGTTTCGTGGAAATACTACACCGCTGATCGCGGCGACGACGTGACGACTTTCGCGGCGGCCGTGGACGGCGTCGCGATCCCCTACCATTATTATTGCGGCATCTGTGATCCACTTACCGGCTTTCTCAAGATCATGAAGAATCCGACCGAAGAAGCGAAGCTGCAGAATTACGGCGCGTTCCTGAAGGATGTCCAGAACCACACGCTGCCGGCGGTTTCGTTCGTCCGTCCGTTCGAGGCTTTGGCCGGGCATCCGGCGGATTCCACGACGGACCTCTACGAGAAATTCCTCGAGACGCTGGTCAACCGTGTCAAGGCCAATCCGGAGCTTTGGGCTACGACTGCCATCTTCATCACCACCGACGAAGGCGGTGGTTACTATGACTCGGGTTATGTCCAGCCAGTTGACTTCTTGGGCGACGGCACCCGCATCCCGTTCATCCTGGTTTCGCCCTATGCCAAGAAGAGTTTCGTGGATCACACCTACTACGACCACGTGTCGATCGTGAAATTTATCGAGCGGAACTGGCACCTTCCGACCATCTCAGCCGTGAGCCGTGACCGGCTGCCAAATCCGGTCCACGATGGCGACGATCATCGATATGTTCCGAAGAATCGTCCAGCGATCGGCGATCTGATGAACATGTTTACGTTTGCCGATCGCGACGGTGACGGCGATCACGATCGCGACGATCGCTGATCCAGCAATCATGCGCTTGGCTCAACGCTGATTGAACCAGACAACTCCCGAGGCCCGCGACATGAACCGCCGCGGGCCCACTGTTTCGGCATCGACCAGCCCTTGCTCAACACACAGGGACAGCGGCTCGAGAACTTTACGCGGGTCGAAACGTTCGGCGACAACCAGGCCAATGGCAACAACGACGCGCGCTGGCTCAGGTGACCGTAGACCCCAGAAGCCGCGACGCAAAGTCGACGTGATGCCTGACCAGCCGGAGCGTCGCGACCGGTATGCTGACCTCAACCAGCGCGGGCAGTTGCGCTATCGCGGGCAGTTCCGCAAGGGCCCGCCGAAGATCGGGACCGGGGCGACTTCGGCACCAAGGAGTTCAACGACGCGGTCGATACGGCCATTGCCGGGCAGATCGCCGAGTACGGCATTTGACGGCGACTATCTCAACGCGCAGAAGCAGCGCAATGCAATGCGCACGCCCCTACCGTGTGCAAGACGAGAGCCGAGGGCCGCTTATGCCGACTGTACGGAGGCGCAGATGATGGCGATGTCCGGCTGGACCGACCTGAAGATGCCGGCCCACTACATTACCAAGGCTAGGCGCGACAAACTGGAGCCAGCGGCATGGAGAAGGTGTCATTCGACCATAATCAAAACGAGAACATCGGGGATTTCACGCCGTTGCGCGCAGTGAACGCAACAGTAACGCCGATCGGTTACTTCCGGAAAGAACCGTAAGAATTTCAACGCTAAACGTGGGTTTATGGTGCGCTCGGAGGGACTCGAACCCCCACGGTGTTACCCACTGCCACCTCAAGGCAGCGCGTCTACCAGTTCCGCCACGAGCGCTAGGAGATGCCGGCCTGAGGCTTTAAGGTCGGCCGGATCAGCGGCGCCGATCTAACAAATCCATCAGGGGGATACAAGCCTGCATAGGAGGCGAATTCCACAAGCTTGCGCGGAAAGATCTGCCCGGACCGGCCTTATCTGGTGCCCGGCGAGCGCGGCAGCATCTGCTTGACCTCGACCGCGATCCGGTTGCGGTCGACCAGCACGACGCCGGAGGCGACCGGCAGGTTGTTGGCCAAAACCTTGACCTCGTCGGCCTCGGTCGCATCCAGCTCGATGATGGCACCGCGGGAAAGACGTAATACTTGATGGATCGGCATAGTGGTCGTCCCGAGGACGACCATGAGATCCACGGTGACTTTATCGAGTGTGGGCACTTGGCACCGCCGCAACTTGGGACTTTCGCATTTGCTCTCGCGATGATCACCACGTTATGGTTAGCCAATGGTTAATGACCGTCAAAACCCCCGCCAAGACCTCGATTTGACGCCGTTTTCCGCCTCCACCGGCGCGCCCGTGGAGTGGCGGATTTCGGACGTCCCTGTGCCCTATCCGGACGCGGTAGCTGCCATGGAGGCGCGCGTCGCGGCGATCGCGGCGGGCGAAGCGCCCGAGCTGGTCTGGCTGCTCGAACACCCCCCGCTCTACACCTCCGGCACCTCGGGCAAGCCCTCCGATCTGCTCGATTCGCGCTTTCCGACCTTCGCCACCGGGCGCGGCGGGCAGCTCACCTATCACGGCCCCGGACAGCGGGTGGCCTACGTCATGCTCGACCTCAAGCGCCGCCGGCCGGACGTCCGGGCCTACGTCGCGGGCCTGGAGGAATTGATCCTCCGGACGCTCGCCGCCTTCAACATCCGCGGCGAGCGGCGCGAGGACCGGGTCGGCGTCTGGGTGAGGCGGCCGGACAAGGGGCCCGACCACGAGGACAAGATCGCCGCCATCGGCGTCCGGCTGAAGCGCTGGGTGTCGTTCCACGGCATCGCCATCAATGTCGAGCCGGACTTATCGCATTTCGCCGGGATCGTGCCCTGCGGCGTCGCCGATCCCCGCTACGGCGTCACCTCGCTGGTCGATCTCGGCCACCCCGTGACGATGGCCGACGTCGACATCGCGCTCCGGCAGGCCTTCGAGGAGCTGTTCGGCCCGACCAAAGCGCTGCTGCCGGAAGCGGCGGCCTAAAAGCGCGATCGTCATCGCGCTTTAGGTTATCGTTTGCGCATGATCTCCGCGCAAACGCGTTCCGCGTTTGTCGCGAGGGAAAACCGCCGCACACTTTTCCGGATCATGCTCTAAGCGGCCGCGCGGTCCGGCGCCACGTCGAGCTTGCCGGCGATGTAGCGGCGCTCCTGGGTGAGGCCGCCGAAGCCGTAGGCGTCGCCCCTCACCTCGTCGACATGCAGATAGGTCTCGTGATGCAGCGGGCCGAGGAGCTCGCCCATGCGCTTGAACATGGCGGCGAGATAGGTGGCCTTCTCGTCCTTGGTGTTGGTGCCTTCGGTCACATGGATGTCGATCCAGTAGCTCGCGAGCTTCTGCTCGGCGAGCGAGGCGCCGCCCGCGAACCAGTCGCTGGCGTCGACCGACTTGACGATGATCGCGGTGACCTTGGGGTCCTTGTGCAGGATCTTTGCGGTGAGCTCGGACACGGCGCTCGCGATGTCTGCCTTCAGTGAAGGCGATTGGCGGGAGGTGGTGTAGGACACGGTGATCAGCGGCATGGTCGTTCTCCTCTCGAACTGTCGCGCGGGCTTCGCGCGGCGTCGGTGGAAAGCTAGACCGCCCGCCGTCATTTTGGTATCTTATCCAGATTGATACCAGTGATAACATCTCGTAATGAAAGCCACACTCGACATCGCCACCGTCCAGGCCTTCCTGCTGGTCGCCGACCTCCAGAGCTTTACCCGCGCCGCCGAAGCGCTCGGCACGACGCAGGCGGCCGTCAGCCTCAAGCTGCAGCGGCTGGAGACGTTGCTGGCAAAACGCCTCGTCGAGCGCTCGCCTCGCGCGGTCCGGCTCACCGCCGATGGCGCTGCGTTCCTCGATCGCGCCAGGGCGCTGATGGAGGCGCATGACCGCGCGCTGTCCGACGGAGCCTCGGCCGCGCAGTCGCTCTCGCTCGGGATCTCCGACCACGCCGCGGGCCCCGAGCTGGTGCCGCTGCTCGAACGCCTGCACGCGATGTCATCCCAGCTCACCCTCGCCGTCACCATCGGCTTCTCGCGCGAGGTGCAGGACGCCTACGATATGGGCCGGCTGGATGCAGTGATCGTCCGTCAGGAAGGCAGCCGGCGCGGCGGCGAAAAGCTTGCCGAGGACGCGTTCGGCTGGTTCGCGGCAAAACGCTTCACGCTGCCGCGCGGTCAGCCGCTGCCGCTTGCCACGCTCGCCCCGCCCTGCGGGGTTCGTGCCATCGCCGTGCGCGCGCTCGACAAGGCGGGCATCGCCTGGCGCGAGCGTTTCGTTGGCGGCGGCGTCACGGCAGTGGTCGCGGCCGCGCTTGCCGGACTTGCAGTGGCACCGCTGGCGCGGCGGATCGCGCCTGCGGGGCTGGTTGACGTTGGATCGGCATACAAGCTGCCGAAGCTCGGCAGCTCCAAAGTGATGCTGCATTCGAAGGTCAGCGATCCCGCAAAACTGGCGGCGCTGCGTACCATTGCGGCAACGTTCCGAAGCGTAGCGACGACTTGACGTCGCGCACTCTTACAGGATCGCCTCGAATGCGCTGCGCAGCGTCTCGTATCTGAACACGAAACCGCGGCTCAGCACCCTGTTCGGCCCGACGTCGCCCCTGATCCGCATCGTTGGATCTTCCTGCATACCCCGCGCGCGATTTGCCTAAAAATATCCCACGATACGGGAACAATCCCCCACCGTGGAGCGTTTGCAGGGGTTGCCGCAGGGTCGAGGGCATGGTGAAAAAGTCCAATCAGCAGAGAGACTTGTTCGATAGCGAACGCAGTTTCCGGCTGCTGGTTGAAGGCCTTGCCGACTACGCCCTCTACTTGCTCGATCCCAACGGCATCATCACGAGCTGGAATGTCGGCGGCGAGCGCATCAAGGGCTATTCATCCTCGGAAATCCTGGGCCAGCATTTCTCGCGCTTTTATACCGAGACCGACCGGGCCAACGGCAAGCCCGCCCGTGCGCTGCGAATTGCCCGGGACAAGGGCCGCTACGAGGAAGAAGGCTGGCGCGTCCGCAAGGACGGTACCTTCTTCTGGGCGAGCGTCGTGATCGATCCGATCTATGAGGACGGCGAGCTTGTCGGCTTCGCCAAGATCACGCGCGACATCACAGAGCGGCGCGATGCGCAGCTCAAGCTCGAGGCGATGCAGAAACAGCTCGTCGAGTCACAGAAGTTCGACGCGCTCGGCCAGCTCACCGGCGGCGTCGCCCACGATTTCAACAACCTGTTGATGATCATCAGCGGCAGCCTTCACATCCTGAAGCGGGGAACCCACAACGACGCGAAGCTTCACCGCGCGATCTCCGCGATCGATACTGCGACCAAGCGCGGTGCCGCACTCACCAACCAGCTCCTCACCTTCGCGCGGCGGCAGAGCGTCAACCCGCAGACGATCGATTTCGCCGAGCGCATTGCGGCAATCCGCGAGGTGCTCGACGCCGGCATCGGCAGCTCGGTGCGTCTCGTCTTCGACTTCGAGCGCGGAGCCTGGCCGATCACGGCTGACGTCGCCGAGCTCGAGACGGCGTTGCTCAACCTTGTCATCAATGCCCGCGATGCGATGCCCGACGGCGGCACGGTGACGATCGGCACCCGCAACATCGTGCTCGACGAGCCGCCGCACGTCGGCGAGTTCGTTGCGATCAGCGTTGCCGATACCGGGCTCGGCATCCCCGCCGACGTACTCGACAGGATCTTCGAGCCGTTCTTCACGACCAAGCCGATCGGCAAAGGCACTGGCCTTGGCCTCTCCCAGGTGCACGGCTTCGCCCACCAGGCCGGCGGCACGGTCAAGGTTTCAAGCCAGCTCGGCAAGGGCGCGACATTCACCATACTCCTGCCGCGCGGGAGCAACGCGCCGGCGCGGGAAGCGAGCGAGGCGGCTCCGTTCCGCGGTAGCGGCACGGTGCTGCTGGTGGAGGACAATCCGGACGTCGCATCGGTCAGCACCGGGCTGCTGGAGCAGCTCGGCTACAATGTGCGCCGGGTCGCCGATGCCGAAGCTGCGCTACGCGAGCTGGAGAAGAACGGTGTCGACTTCGTGTTCTCGGACATCGTGATGCCCGGCAGGATGGACGGGCTCAGCCTCGCCCAGCATTTGCGTCGGGTCCACCCCCGCCTGCCGATCCTGCTCGCCACCGGCTACAGCGACGCTGCCGCCGATGTCCGTGGCGATTTCCCGATCCTGCGCAAGCCCTACGAGATCCACGAGCTCAGCGAGGCGATCGCCAAGCTGCCGCGGTGAAGCCTGCTGCTTCTTCTCGCCCCGCAAGCGGGCGATGGAGTGCACCTACACCGTCGGCAGCACCGAGAACGCTTCCCCTGCCCTGCGCAGGTTCAGCTCATCGGTGCCGGCAGTCTCGCTGGTGACGCTGTCGACGCGCGAGGACGGCGGACCGTGGCGGCACAGCGCGATCATGTCGGCGACGTGCTTCGGCGAGCCCGCAAAAAGCGCTTCGACGCTGCCGTCGCGCCGGTTCCGGACCCAGCCTTCGAGCCCGCTGGTGACAGCCTGGTACTCGACCCAGGCACGATAGCCGACGCCCTGGACGCGGCCGCGGATCGTGACCTGGAGAATTGCCCGGCTCATTTTTTCAGTCCGAGGAACTCGGCGCTACGCGCCTTCATGTCGGCCTCTCGCATCACGCGGCCGGTCAAGTCCGACGATGCGAGGCCTTTGAGGTTTTTCGGCGGCGTGCCCTCACGCAGCGCCTTGAGCGTGTCATGGACAGCTTGCGTCGCAGCCGCGATCGGCGCGTGGCCCTGGAGCGCGATACACACGCGCTGGCCGGCGAGATAGTCGAGCGTGTTCAGCTCGTCCGGCGCACCGCCGAGCACGATCGGCAGGCGCGTTGCCGCCGCGATCGCTTCGAGCTCGGAGCGGGACTTGATGCCGGTGAAGAACAGCGCGTCGACGCCAGTAGCCTCATAGGCCTGCGCGCGGCGGATCGTGTCGTCGAGCGAGGTGATCGAGGCCGCCCCCGTGCGGCCCATGATGACGAGCGAGGGATCGCTGCGGCCGTCCAGTGCCGCCTTCATCTTGCCGACACCTTCCTCAAGCGGGATCAATTGCGTCCTGGCTTCGCCGAAAGCGGCCGGCAGCAACGTGTCCTCGATGGTGAGGCCGGCCGCGCCCGCGGTCTCCAGCTCCTGCACCGTGCGCCGCACGTTGAGTGCATTGCCGTAGCCATGGTCGGCATCGACCAGCACCGGAAGCCTTGCCGCGCGGGACATCCGCCGCATCTGCTCGGCGAGCTCGTTCAGCGTGATCAGCGCGATGTCGGGATCGCCGAGCACGGCGAGCGAGGCAACCGAGCCGCCGAACATGCCGAGCGGAAAGCCCAGATCCTCGGCGATCCGGATCGAGATCGCGTCGTAGACCGAGCCGGGGCGGATGCAGGCCGAGCCCTTCAGTATGGAGCGCAGTTTTTCGCGGCGGGAACGAAAGGCCATGGTGCCCTCTCAACTGTCGCGACGCAGCCGCAACATACTCCGTCATTGCGAGCGCAGCGAAGCAATCCAGAATCTTTCCGCGGCGGCAGTCCGGATTGCTTCGCTGCGCTCGCAATGACGAAGTTTGTGGGGCCCGGCTGAGAGCCCCACTCACACCCTACGCAAACTCCAAAATCAGCGCGTCCACCGCGAGCGTGGCGCCCGCGCTGGCATGGATCTTCTTCACAGTGCCGTCGCGCTCGGCGCGCAGCACGTTCTGCATCTTCATGGCTTCGACCACCGCGAGCGTCTCGCCGGCCTTGACCTCCTGACCCTCGGTCACCGCGATCGAGACCACGAGGCCGGGCATCGGACAGAGCAGCTTCTTGCCGGTATCGGAGGCCGTGACGACCGGCATCAGTCGCGCCGAGGCCGCTTCCGCTTCGGTCCAGACATAGACCGGCACCTCGACGCCCTGGTGCGCGAGGCGGACGCCGTTCGCAATGGGCCGCGCCTGCACCGCGATGATGTGGCCGTCGATCGTGCCCTGCCAGACCGGATCGCCCGGCTTCCACGACGACTGCAACAGATGCGCATTGCCGGCCTTGCCCTCGGCGTCGAGGAAGCGCACCACGATGGCATCGCCCTCGCGGCCGACCTCGAGCAGAATCTCGTCACGGTCGAGCCACACCGCGCGGCGCCGCTCGCGTTGCACAATCCGGCCGCCGAGCTGCCCGGAGATCTGCCGCTTGCGCTCGCCTAACACGTGATCGATGGCGGCGCCGACCGCCGCGATCCGGCGGGCGACCTCGCCCGCCGCCGCATGCGGCGCAAAGCCGCGCGGAAATTCCTCGGCGATGAAGCCAGTCGACAGCCTTCCCTCGCGCCAGCGCGGATGGCTCATCAACGCCGACAGGAACGGGATGTTGTGGCGGATGCCATCGACGTAGAAGGCGTCGAGCGCGGTTGACTGTGCCTCGATCGCGGCGGCGCGCGAGGGCGCATGCGTGACGAGCTTGGCGATCATCGGATCGTAGTGGATCGAGATCTCGCCACCCTCCTGCACGCCGGTGTCGTTGCGCACGGTAATGCCGTCCCTGCTCGCTTCCGCTGGCGGCCGGTATTTCACCAAGCGCCCGATCGAGGGCAGGAAATTGCGGAAGGGATCTTCGGCATAGAGGCGCGATTCCACCGCCCAGCCCGTCAGAGTGACGTCCTTCTGCGCGATGGTGAGCTTCTCGCCGGCGGCGACGCGGATCATCTGCTCGACGAGATCGATGCCGGTAACGAGCTCGGTGACGGGATGCTCGACCTGGAGGCGCGTGTTCATCTCCAGGAAGTAGAAGCTCTTGTCCTGCCCGGCGACGAACTCGACCGTGCCGGCCGAGTCGTAATTCACGGCTTTCGCCAGCGCGACCGCCTGCTCGCCCATCTTGCGGCGGGTGGCTTCGTCGAGCAGCGGCGACGGCGCCTCCTCGATGACCTTCTGGTTGCGGCGCTGGATCGAGCATTCGCGCTCGCCGAGATGGATCACGTTGCCATGCTTGTCGCCCAGCACCTGGATCTCGATGTGGCGGGGATCGACGATGAATTTTTCGACGAAAACGCGATCGTCGCCGAACGAGGCCTTGGCCTCGGCCTTGGCCAGGTTGAAGCCCTCGGCGACCTCGGCCTTCGAATGCGCGATGCGCATGCCTTTGCCGCCGCCGCCGGCGGAGGCCTTGATCATCACCGGATAGCCGATCTCGTCGGCGATGCGCACCGCGTGCCGGTCGTCCTCGATGACGCCGAGATAGCCGGGCACGGTGGAAACCTTGGCCTTCGCCGCGGCCTTCTTGGACTCGATCTTGTCGCCCATCGCCGCGATCGCGTCGGGATTCGGGCCGATGAAGACGAGGCCGGCTTCCTTCAGTGCGCGCGGAAACGCCTCGCGCTCGGACAGAAAGCCGTAGCCGGGGTGCACCGCTTCCGCGCCGGTCTTGCGGCAGGCGTCCACGATCTTGTCGATCACCAGGTAGCTCTCGGCCGCAGCCGGCGGGCCGATCAGCACCGCCTCGTCGGCCATCTCGACATGGAGGGCATCGCGGTCGGCCTCGGAGTAGACCGCAACCGTCTGAATTCCCATCCGGCGGGCAGTCTTGATGACCCGGCAGGCGATTTCGCCGCGATTGGCGATCAGAATGCGTTTGAACATGTTCTTCTTGAGCTTCGTCCTTGGGCGGGACCCCTCCCTGGCCGGTGGCGGGCCGGTCGGGACGGGCCGTATGCCTGTCGTGGTACAGCAAAATGGGCCGGAGGCAACGGTCTAAATCCGCGCCCCTGGCGTACCAGCGCAAGACCGAACGGGGCCCGGCGAGGTCTTGCGGACCGCCCCTATGGCTTCCCGGCCGTGGCCATGCCCCGCACGAGGCTATTCACAAAGCCGCGTTTGGCGACCACCGCAGGCGACAGGATGAAGGGATAGAGGTCGCACAGGCCGATTGTCCGGTTGACGCTGTTGATGGCGAAGAAGGGCAGCCATGCGCTGACGAGCGCCTGGACGTCTCTGGCCTCATAGGGGGTGAAGCGGATGGCGCCGTTAACCCCCGTCGCGGTCGACCTGGGGGCGCACCTCCATGCCGAATTCCGCAGCCATCTCCAGCGTGTCGACGAAGTGGAGATCGTTCGCCAAGGTCTCAGCAAAGTCCTCCCAGGGGTGCATCGTCGCGTAGGCCGACACATGGGTCTGCTGCCCGTCCGGCGGCGCGCCAAGGCGACCCCGATGGCCGGTTCTCGAAATAGAGGATGTTGCCGCAGGCCTGACAGAGAGCTTCAAGATTTAGCCTCTCCTGAAACGAAGTCTTGCGAGAGCGCGCTTGTTGCGTCCCGCGACGACGCATCCGAAGGCCCGATCGTTCCGGTCTCCGGAACAAATTGCCAAACACGGCGTTGCCGGCCGTTCATGCCTTCCCCATCTGACGTCACGATACGCCGACAGCGACGGATCCTTTCCTTAAGCACTCTCCCATTGAGCAATGGTCATCCCGCCCCGTCTGTGTGAAGATCGGCCCGGCACGTGCGCACCCGCATCACAACGGCCAACGCCTTGAACGACACCTTGCCCGAGACCATCGCCGCCGAAAGGCTGCGCCAGCACCTGGAGGAGATCGCGCGCGAGCGCGACAACGCCTATCGTGCGCTCCAGGAGCGCGAGGCGGAGCTCGCGCGGATCCAGCGCATCGCCGGCGTCGGCGGGCTTGAGATTGACTTCCGCGACGGCGTCAAGAACCGGCGTACGCCCGAATATCTCCTGATCCACGGTCTGCCGCCCGAGTCAGCCAACGAGACCTATGGCGACTGGAAGCAGCGAATCCATCCCGACGATCGCGAGCGCACGATCAAGCGGCTGTTCGGCACCCTCAAGAGCGAGAGCGACGATTATTCCGACACGTACCGCATCATCCGCCCCAACGACGGCGAGGTGCGCTGGATCCGTGTTGTCGGCAAGATCGACCGCGATGCGAGCGGCCGCGCGGTGCGGCTGGTCGGCGCCGACCTCGACGTCACCGACCAAATGCTGGCCCAGGCCACATTGCGCGAGAGCGAGGAGCGCTTTCGGCTGATCGCCGACAGCGCGCCGGTGCCGATCTGGGTGACCAAGCTCGACCGCAAGCGCTCCTTCGCGAACCAGGCCTATGTCGATTTCGTCGGCCTGCCCTACGACCAAGCCATTGATTTCGACTGGCGCAAGGTGCTGCATCCGGACGACCTGCCGCGCGTGCTGCAGCAATCGGTCCAGGGCGAGGCGTCGCTCAAGCCCTTCGTGCTGGAAGCGCGCTACAAGAATGCCAATGGCGAGTGGCGCTGGCTGCGCTCGGAATCCCAGCCGCGCTGGGATCCGACCGGCAAGCACATCGGCTTCATCGGCGTCGCCCACGACATCACCGCGGCCAAGCAGGCCGAGATCGAGCTGAGGCGGCTGAACGAGACGCTCGAAGAGCGCATCACCGAGCGCACCGCAGAGCTCGAGTCCAACGAGGCGCGGCTGCGCGCGATCCTGGAGACGAGCAACCAGTATCAGGGGCTGGTCAATCTCAAAGGCGAGCTGGTTTACGCCAACCGGACTGCGCTCGACGGCATCCGCGCCGAGGTACGCGATATGATCGGCAAGCCGTTCTGGGAGACGCCCTGGTTCACCGCCACGGAGGGCATGAGCACCATCGTGCGCGAGGCCTTCGACACCGTGCTCAAAGGCGAAGCCGTACGACTGGAGATGCGCCTGCGTCTTCCCGTCGGCGAGCGCGATTTCGAGTTCGGCATGCGCCCCGTGCTCGACCGCCACGGCAACATTTCCGGTGCGGTGCCGGAAGCCGTCGACATCACCGAGCGGCGGCGCGGCGAGGAGGCGCTGCGACAGTCGCAGAAGATGGAGGCAATCGGCCAGCTCACCGGCGGCGTCGCGCACGACTTCAACAACCTCCTCACCATTATCCGATCCGCGACCGACTTCCTGCGCCGCCGCGAGCTGCCGGAGGAGCGCCGCCGCCGCTATGTCGATGCGATCTCCGAGACCGTCGAGCGCGCCTCCAAGCTGACCGCCCAGCTCCTGGCCTTTGCCCGCCGGCAGCCGCTGAAGCCGCAGATCTTCAATGTCGGCAGCCAGGTCGAGAGCGTGGCGCAGCTTGTCCGGCCGCTGGTCGGCGGCCGCATCGAGATCGCGGTGGAGATCACGGACGCCGACTGCTTCACCGTGGCCGACATCGCCCAGTTCGAGATCGCACTGATCAACCTTGCGATCAATGCCCGCGATGCAATGGATGACGAAGGCCGCCTCACCATCGCGGTCCGGAAGGTCTTGGGCATTCCGAGCCTGCGCGCGCAATCGGCGCGCGGCGGGGACTACGTCGCGATCTCGGTGTCGGACACCGGCAGCGGCATCGCGCCGGAAAACATCGACGCCATCTTCGAGCCGTTCTTCACCACCAAGGAGGTCGGCAAGGGCACCGGGCTTGGCCTGAGCCAGGCCTTCGGCTTCGCAAAGCAGTCCGAAGGCGACATCGAGGTGACGAGCACGCAAGGCCACGGCGCGACCTTCACCATCTATCTGCCGCAGGCGCAGAGCCCTGCCGGGGAGAGGGAAGCCGCAGCACTGACCAGCGAGGCCGCAACCACTGGGCGCGGTTACCGCGTGCTCGTGGTCGAGGACAATGACGATGTCGGCCGTTTCTCCACCGAGCTCCTCGAAGACCTCGGCTATGTCGTACGCCGCGTCGCCAACGCCAATGCGGCGCTGGCAATCCTCAACGAGAACGAATTCGCCGTCGACCTCGTCTTCTCCGACGTCATCATGCCCGGGATGAACGGCGTCGAGCTCGCCGGCATCATCCGCGAGCGCTATCCGGGCCTGCCCGTCGTGCTCACGAGCGGCTACAGCAATGTGCTCGCCGAAAACGCCCACCGCGGTTTCGAGCTGATCCAGAAGCCGTATTCGGTGGAAGCGCTGTCGCGGATCCTGCGCAAGGCGATCACGGAGAAGCTGTCGGTTGTGCGGTGAGTGCAGCCCCAATGTCGTCCCGGCCTAGTGCGCAATTGCGCACGGGGGCCGGGGACCCCATAACCACAGGATTGTGTTTGGCGAAAACGACGACGCGCGTGCCTCAAGGGAGATTCCGCGGTATGGGTCCCGGCCTTCGCCGGGACGACACCTGAGTTTAGGCTGCAGTCATCCGCATAACGACCGCTGAACAGCCACCGCATCGGATACCCACCCGTGAAACCCGCCCTCCTCTCCGCCTGGCAGACCTGGGCGTTTCTGTCGGCCTGCTTTGCCGCGTTGACCGCGATCTTTGCCAAAGTCGGCGTCGAGAACATCAATCCGGATCTGGCGACCTTCATCCGCACCATCGTGGTGCTGCTCGCCTTCTCCGTGCTGCTGTTCCTCACCAGCCAGTTTGCCGTGCCCTCGGCGATCTCGTCGAAGACCTGGCTATTCCTGGTGCTGTCGGGACTTGCGACCGGCGCGTCCTGGCTCTGCTATTTCCGTGCGCTGAAGCTCGGTCCCGCGACGCTGGTGGCGCCGATCGACAAACTCAGCGTCGTCCTGGTTGCCCTCTTCGCCTTCGCCTTTCTCGGCGAGCGCCCGACCTCGCAGGGCTGGCTCGGCATCGCCATGATCGGCGCCAGCGCGGTGCTGCTGGCGATAAAATTTTGAGGTATTGATCAGGCGACAAGTCACAGGACGCAGCAATGCGCTCTCTTCGTTTCCGACTGCTGGCTCTGTGGATCATGCTGGTCGTCTCCGGCATTGCGACCGGTTACCTGCTGTTCGAGTCATTTCAGCAGACCGCCAATGCGCGCCTGGCGCGGTCCGAGGAACTCGTCGCCCGCGCCTGCCGCGATCTCGCCGACCGCTATCAATTCTTCGTCGCGGGCTGGTCTGGCGGGCCGATCGACGATCGGCTCAAAGGCGAGCTGACCGGTGTGACCCAGACCGCTCTCGCCGGCGCGGCCGGTGTGGAAGGCGGAATCTGGCAAGCCGACGCCGGCTCGCTTGCCTACGCATTTCCGACCTACGAAGGGACCGGCCCGAAGACCGATCTGCCGGCAGCCGAGCAGTACACCATTCGCGAGGTCAACTCCGAGGCCTTGCGCTCCGGGCGCCCCGCATCGATCCAGCAAGCCGGCCGATCCCAGGTCCTCATCGTGCATGCGTGCCCGCTGCGCGGCCCGTTGCAAGGCGCCACCGGCTGGACCATGACGCGGGTCTTCACCGCGCAGGGACCCGCATACACGCAATTGCTGGCTGGCCTCATGCTTCTGGCCCTGACGATCTTCGGATCGGCCCTCTGGCTCGCCCGACTGCTCTACACGTGGTCGCGCAACATCGCGCTGATCGAGAGCGAGCTTGACCACCGGCGGGACGGTCTGGTCGACCTGCCGAAGCTGGCGCGTACCGGCACGCCCGAGCTCGATCGGCTGGTGGATGCCTTGAATGCGACCGGCGAGCGTCTCTCGCTCGAGCGCCGGCGCGCCGCGAGCGCCGAGCGGCTCGCCGCGCTCGGCCGCCTATCGGCCGGCCTTGCGCATGAAATTCGCAATCCGATCGCAGCAATGCGCTTGAAGGCCGAGAACGCGCTCGCCGTCGCTGACGGCTCACGCAGCAACGCGGCTCTCAGCACCATCCTGCAACAGGTTGACCGGCTCGATCTTCTGTTGCGGGATTTGCTGGATATGACCCAGGTGCACGAGCCGAAGCTCACGGACGTCGATCTTGCGTCCTTCATCCAAAGGACGTTGGACGCCCATCGCGAGCTCGCGGCCGCCAAGGACCTGATCATAACGGCGGGAACAGAAGGCGCGTGCCGGGAGTTGCCACGGTTCGACCCCTTCCAGATGCAGCGCGCGTTGGACAATCTGATCCTCAACGCCATCCAGAACTGCCCGCCCGGAGGCATCGTGGCGGTCGACGCCCGCCGCCGGGATGGCAGCCTGGTGCTGCGGGTTGCCGATACCGGTGCCGGCATTTCCGCCGAGCTGCGCGAACACCTGTTCGAACCGTTCGTCACCGGACGGCCGGACGGCACCGGGCTCGGTCTTGCCATCGTGCGCGAGATCGCGCGAAATCATGACGGCGAAGCACGGCTCGTGCCGGCCCCACGCGGCGCGACGTTCGAGATCGAGGTGCCATGGCGATCATCCTGATTGTCGATGACGATGCGGCGCTGCGCGAGGGTCTTGCCGAAGCGCTGACCGACCTTGGCCATACCTCTCGCCTGGCGGCGTCCGGCCGGGAGGGCCTTGCCGCGCTCAGCGACGACGTCGACGCCGTGCTGCTCGATCTGCGCATGCCCGGCGGCATGGATGGCATCGAGGTGCTGCGTCGAATCCGGTCGGAACGCGATGCGCCGCCGGTCGTGGTGCTGACGGCGTTTGCCAGCGCCGCGAACACGATCGAAGCCATGAGGCTCGGCGCCTTCGATCATCTCAGCAAGCCGATCGGCCGCGAGGAGCTGAAGGCGCTACTGAAGCGCCTGCCCGAACGCGCGCATTCGATCCTGGTACCCGCGCGCGAGGCCGGCGACAGCTTGATCGGATCGAGCGAGGCGATGCGCAGCGTCCAGAAGGCGATTGGGCTCGCTGCCGACAGCGATGCGATCGTCTTGATCCATGGTGAAACCGGCACCGGCAAGGAGCTGGTGGCTCGCGCACTCCACATCTACGGCAAGCGCAAGGATGATCCGTTCGTCGCGGTCAATTGCGCGGCCATTCCCGAAGACCTGCTCGAGAGCGAATTGTTCGGCCATGTGAGGGGCTCCTTCACAGGCGCGACCGCAGACCGGGCCGGCGCGTTTCGCGACGCCGGCAATGGCACGCTGTTCCTCGACGAGATCGGCGACATGCCGCTTGCCATGCAGGCGAAAATCCTGCGCGCCCTGCAAGAGCAGGTCGTTACCCCCGTGGGTGGCAAGCCGGTGCGCACCACCGCGCGCGTCATCACTGCCACCCATCGCGATCTTGCCAAACTCGTCGCGGCGAAGGAGTTTCGCGAAGACCTCTACTACCGGCTCAACGTCCTGCCCATTGCGATTCCGCCGCTGCGCGAGCGCGCGGCGGATATCGTCCCGCTCGCCGAGCACTTCCTTGCCCGTGTTGCCACGCCAAGCGGACGGCACAAGCGGCTCAACGCCGCGGCGATCGAGAAGTTGCAGCGGCATGGCTGGCCCGGCAACGTCCGCGAGCTTCGCAATGTGATCGAGCGTGCCTACATCCTAACCCGGTCCGACGTGATCGGGCCCGGCGACATCGACACCAGCCGCGCCGACGTGCAGCCGCCAGATTCCCCTCCCGATGCGGACCTTCCGGCCGCAGTCGCGCAGCTTGAGAAGACGATGATCCTACGCGCGCTGGCTGCGTGCGATGGCAACCGGACGGAAGCTGCGCGCCGACTCGGCATCAACCGCCAGCTTCTCTACACCAAGATGCAGCGCTACGGGATTGCGGCGGAGGCGTCAGAAAACCTGACGGACCGTGTCCGCAAAGACGACGAATAACCCCGGCACCTTGCAACAACTCCTTTGAAATCAACGATCTCGCGACTGGCATATCGCTTGCTCAAGCATGGCCAGGCGACATCGTCGCGAAATCGAAAGGAGTTGTTCCATGAAAACAGCACGCATGCGATGGCCGTTATATGCGCTGCTCGCCACCACGGCGATCGGCGCCAATGCGGCCGCCTACGCGCAGACCACAGGCCCGATATGGGATTCCTCAGAGCTTCCGGAGTCGCGCGGCACGGTCAAGCAATACACGCTGACACCGCGCGGCGACGTCGATGGCATCATCCTGACCGATGGCACCGAGGTGAAGCTGCCGCCGCATCTGACAGCACAAACGGTCTTCTCGATCCACCCGGGCGATCAGGTCTCGATCCGCGGCCTGCGGGCCCGCGCGGTGGCCCTGGTCGATGCCGCATCGATCACCAATGTCGCCACCGGCCGCAGCGTCGTCGACAGCGGCCCGCCTGACCGGCGCGATCGCGGTCAGGACCAGATGATCAACGGCAGGATCGCCGCGCCGCTGCATGGCAAGCGCGGCGAAGTCAACGGCGCGCTGCTGGAGGACGGCACAGTGCTGCGCCTCCCACCGCCGGAGGCTGAACGTCTGCAGGACTGGCTGCGGCAGGGTCAACCCGTCTCAGTGCGCGGCGGCATCCTCGACACGCCACTCGGCAGAGTGGTCGACGTGCAGGCGATCGGAAACTCGCCCGAGCAGATGAGCGAACTCGCCGGCCCGCGGCCGCCCCGCGGTCCCGCGGATGGTCCCGACCGGCGCGGCCCGCCGCCGCCTCCGCCCCTGCCCGGCTCTGGTCTTCCACCTCCTCCGCCCCCGCGCAGCTAATGCGTCCGTTCAATCAACCGAGAAAGAAAAACCAATGCATTGGATCGATCCCGACTACCTGCCCGAAGTCGAAGGCACCTTCGAGCGCTTCATTCTCAATCCCCATGGTGAGGTCGATGGCTTCGTCATGAAACCTGACGGACGGACTGTAATCCTGGTTCACACGCCACCGCACCTGGCGAGCGAACTGACCCGCCACCTCTCCCCCGGCGACACGGTCCGCGTTCGGGGTGTGCGGCCGCGCGGGGCCGACCTCGTCGCCGCCGTCGCCATCACCTCATCCGGTGGGCGACAGATCATCGATGAGGGCCCGGAGCCCGACCGCAAACATCCAAAGCTCAAGCATCAGCCGATGGCCGCCGAAGGCAATGTACGGATGTCTCTGTTCGGCCCAAGGGGCGAGCTTCGCGGCGCACTGCTTTCAGATGGCGTCGTTCTTCGCATCGGGCCCAAGGAGGCCGAGAGCGTCGCGACCCTGCTCGCGCCGGGTGCAAAGGTCGCCGCGCGCGGTGACGGAGCCGAGACGCAGCACGGTCGGGTGATCCATGTGCTGGAGATCGGACCCGGCCCGCACGCACTGAAGCCGGTCAAGACGCCCAAACCCAAAGACAAGACCAAATCCCACGCCGAGGTCCGTGCGGCCTAGGCGGGCGCTCACGGCGAGGACGAAACGCACCGCATTGGTCTGGAGGCTATCGTGTCCACACCTGCAGATCGCAGACGCGCCAGCCGCGCGCTGGATGCGGCCAACTTCTTCCTCGCCGATGTCCGCGATGGCCTCGGCCCCTATCTTGCGGTCTATCTCCTCACGGAGCAACGATGGAACGAAGCCCGGATCGGCCTTGTGATGTCGATCGCTGCGATCGCCGGAATTGTCGCGCAGACGCCGGCGGGCGCGCTGATCGATGCGACCAGGGCCAAGCGCCTGGCGATGGCTGCCGCAGCCACTCTGGTGACGGTCGCCTCACTGACGCTGCCGCTCTTCCCGCGCTTCGTGCCGGTCGCCATCTCGCAAAGTATTGCGCATGCCGCCGGCGTGATTTTTCCGCCGGCGCTTGCCGCCGTATCGCTCGGCACGGCTGGCCATCGCGCCTTCACCGCACGGATCGGACGCAACGAGACGTTCAACCACGCGGGCAATGCCGCGGCTGCGGCGATTGCGGGCATCGGGGCCTACCAATTCGGTTCAACCATCGTGTTCTACCTGCTCGCCTTCATGTCGCTGGCAAGTCTCGTCAGTATCATGCTCGTCCCCGAACGTGCCATCGACCATGACCTTGCCCGCGGTTTGGCTGACGGTCGCGCAGGCGAGCAGCCGTCGGGCTTCAGCGTGCTCCTCACCTGCCGTCCCTTGCTCGTCTTCGCGATCTGCGTCCTGCTGTTTCACCTCTCCAACGCGGCGATGCTGCCGCTGGTCGGGCAAAAACTCGCTCTTCAGGACAAGAACATGGGCACCAGCCTGATGTCGGCCTGCATCGTCGCGGCGCAGGTGGTGATGGTGCCGTTCGCGATGCTGGTCGGCGCCTGTGCCGACCGCTGGGGCCACAAGCACTTCTTCCTCGCCGCGCTCTTGATCCTGCCCATCCGCGGCGCACTCTATACGCTCTCCGACAATCCGTACTGGTTGGTCGGCGTACAGCTCCTCGATGGCGTCGGCGCCGGCATTTTTGGCGCGATCTTTCCCGTGATCGTCGCCGACCTCATGCGCAACACCGGCCGCTTCAACGTCGCCCAGGGCGCGGTCATCACGGCGCAAAGCTTGGGTGCAGCCCTGTCGACCACACTGGCCGGCCTGGTCGTGGTCGGCGCGGGCTATAGCGCAGCATTCCTCACGCTTGGTGCAATCGCCGCGATCGGCGCCGTCGTCTGCGTCTTTGCCCTTCCCGAGACGCGCCAAATCGCCCATACAGCACCACCGCAACGGGGGACGACGGTGCTGCCCGCTTCGACCATTGCAGCCGAATAGCCATCGAACGAGGACCGACATTGCCACTCGCGCCGCACGACAATCTTTGGGCCTGGAGCATCATCCTGCCGGCGACCGCAGGCGTGATCATCCGCCCCTTTCGCCTGCCGGAGGCGGTCTGGGCACTGGCCGGTGCTGGGAGCCTGGTGCTGTTCGGCTTCCTGTCGTGGGACGACGCGCTCACCGGTATCGCGAAGGGTATCGACGTCTATCTCTTTCTGATAGGGATGATGCTGATCGCCGAGCTGGCGCGGCTCGAAGGCCTGTTTGACTATCTCGCTGCGCTTGCCGTGGAATATGCCGGCGGCTCGCCGCAGCGGCTGTTCCTGCTGATCTATCTCGTCGGTACGCTGGTGACGGTGCTGCTCTCCAACGATGCCACTGCGATCGTGCTGACGCCCGCCGTCTATGCCGCGACGCGCGCGGCCGGCGCAAAGCCGCTGCCCTATCTCTTCGTCTGCGCCTTCATCGCCAATGCCGCGAGCTTCGTGCTGCCGATCTCGAACCCGGCCAATCTCGTGGTGTTCGCCTCCCGCATGCCGCACCTCACCGAATGGCTGCGCCTGTTCGCGCTGCCCTCGCTCGCCTCGATCGTGCTGACCTACATCGTCCTGCGCCTTACCCAGCATCGGGCGCTGAAGGAGGAGACCATCGAGCACCGTGTGCCGCACCGGAAGCTCAGCCGCGGCGGCAAGCTGACGGCTGTCGGTATTGCTGCGATCGGCGCCGTGCTGCTGACGGCCTCGGCACTCGACAAGCAGCTAGGCCTGCCGACCTTCGTCTGCGGCGTGGTGACGACCGGCCTCGTTCTCATGCTCAACCGCCAGTCGCCGCTGCCGGTGCTGAAGCACGTGTCATGGAGCGTGCTGCCGCTGGTCGGCGGCCTCTTCGTCATGGTGGAAGCGTTGGTGAAGACCGGCGTGATCGGCCATCTGTCCGCGTTGCTGCACGAGGCCGTCGCGCAGTCGATGCCGAAAGCTGCCTGGAGCGTCGGGATCGCAACCGCGATCGCCGACAATATCGCCAACAACCTGCCGGTCGGTCTCGTGGCGGGATCGATCGTCGCCAGCGACCATCTGCCGGCCTCCGTCGTCAGCGCCATCCTGATCGGCGTCGATCTCGGGCCGAACTTTTCGATCACCGGATCGCTCGCCACCATCCTCTGGCTGGTGGCGCTGCGGCGGGAAAAGATCGAGGTCGGCGCCTGGCCATTCCTCAAGCTGGGCCTGCTCGTGACGCCGCCGGCCCTGATCGCGGCGTTAGCTGCGGCAATCTGGTAGCCGCACACTGGGCTTAAGCGCGGCTATTTGCGCCATATCAATATCGCCGGCAAGAACGGACCTATCATTCAGCTTGTCGCGCCTGCTCATGCGGCGCGGCAAGGAGGTCCATCATGCAGAATAAGGAATTGCCGAAGCACTTCTCGCCGCGCCGCCAGATGCAGGCTTTGGCCCGCCCGGGCGAACATCAGCCCGAGAAGGCCAACGCTCTGCTCGCGTTCACGGCCGCGGTGCTGCTGCTCCTGCTCGCCATCGTGGCGATCGACCAGCATAGCGCCGCACTGGAAGCGATCGGCCTGCTCGGTCATACGGCGACGATCGATCCGATCTTCATGAGCCCCTGACGCGCCGAAGACCCGTCGAGCGGGTTGATCGCGGCGACACCGCCGCGATCAACTATTGCGATGCCGGCGGACAAATCCGCCCGCGAGCACGGTCAGTCGTTCTCGTAGCCGTAGACTTCCGGCAGGATGAAGATCGCGGCGAGCAATCCGATCAGCGGGAAGATCGCGACGAACAGCGTGGCATTCGCCTGTCCGATCGCCGCGAACAGCGACGGGAACAGGAAGATCGCCAGGAACGACGGCAGCTTCACGAACATGTAGGCAAAGCCGCTCGCGGTGCCGCGATATTTTGGCTTCGCAACCATGGTCGGGATCGTCATGCAGTTCGAGGCATCCCAATAATGGCCCCACAGCATCGCGGCCGCGGCGAACGGCAGCAGCATCTTGTTGTCGGTGTAGAGCGCGAAGGCCGCGACCAGGAGCGAGGCTAGCACGATGCCGAAGCCGGCGATCGCGATGCCGCGATGGCCGATCTTCGGCGTCAGCAGCGGACCGACCCAGCCCGACACCGCGGCAAGACAGAACAGTCCCATCGTCACCAGGTTGTTGCCGAGCACGCTCGACACGCCGACCATGACAAACAGCACTGGCAGGTAGAAGGCGAAGGTCGAGAACTCGCTGCCCTGGGCGAAGCAGGCGATCCAGCCGTAGATCGTGGCGCGCCAGCGGATCGGATCCTTCTTGAGGTCGGCGAGGAACGCGCGGGTAGAGACCTTCGGCACCTCGACGTCCCGGTCCGGCAGCATGTCGAGATTGTCGTTGAACATCTCGCGCGCGACCTGCTTGGCCTCGCGGAAGCGTCCCTTCTGCACCAGCCACACCGCCGTCTCCGGCACGTCGTGGCGCATGATCAGGATGATCAGCGCCGGCACCGCACCGAGACCGAGCGTCACGCGCCACAGCAACTCGTGCTGCATGTCGATCAGGAGGAAGATGACGATGACGCCGATGGTTAGGACTTCGCCGATCGCGAACATGAACTGCCAGCGGTTGCCCATGACCTCCCGCTCGCCCTTGGCCATGGATTCCATGATGTAGGTGTAGCCGGTCGAGATGTCGGAGCCGAGGGGAATGCCGAGCAGGAAGCGGATCACGACGAGCCAGCCGACGCTGGGCACGAAGGCCTGTGCGAGCGCCAGCACGATGAACATCACCATCGTCACCAGGAACATCACGCGGCGGCCGATCTTGTCGGACAGCCAGCCTCCGAGCAGCGCGCCGATCAGCGCGCCGCCCTGCGTGCCGGCGGCGGCAAGGCCCAGCATCAACGGATCGGGATTGTACTGCTCGCGGATGAAGATCAGTACGAAGGCGATCGAATACAGATCCCAAGCCTCGACCAGGATCGAAGCCATCATCAGCCAGCCAACCTTGTTGCCTTTCGGACTGTAGTTGGTGATGAGGTAGCGGACCGCGGCTTCGCTCGCGATCGGTTGTGGCATGGCCATCGTTGACATGTTGTCTGGTCCTCCTGAAAACTCGTTACGTGCCCAGTAGCGGCTCGATGCTGCAATCGAGCAGTCGCGGGTCGATCCCCGCCTCCATTCCCGTGAACATCAAGTCCATGTAGTCGATCAGTGCATCGCTGGCCTTCACCGCATCATCGACGCGGCGGCTGGCGACCGCATTGAGAATAGCCAGATGATGATCGATCGTACCGGACAGGTCGGCCTGGCCCGGCATGAAGCGGTGATGGATGAAGCCGATGCGGCGATAGAGCGTATGCAGCGGCCGCAGCGTGTGGGCGAGGAACGGCTCGCCGGCCGCCTCCAGCACCAGCGCGTCGATGCGGCGATCGATGCTATTGAATTCGTCAAGAGTGAGGCTCGCACGCCGCTCGCGCAGCAGCCGCTCGATGTGCAGGGCCTGGTTGCGATGCGAGAGGCTGGCGCGGTCGGCTGCAAGACGGATCACGAAGCGCTCCATGTCGCGGCGCAGGCCAAGCAGCATGCGCTCGCGCGCCAGATCAATCGGGGCGATGTGCAGCCCGTGGCGCGGGCGGATGATGATCAACGTGTCGGCGGAGAGGCGATTGACGGCGTGATGCACCGGCGTGCGGCCGAAGCCGGTGATCTGCTGCAATTCCAGCATGGTCATGAACTGGCCGGGCTTGAGCTCGCAATGGACGAGCAGCTCCTCAATTCTTTGATAGGCAAGCTCGAAGAAGTTGATCCGATTGCGACGGCTGGGCCGGCCCTCGCCGTCGTCTCTCACCACCTCGAGCGCGCGCTTGCGCCGTGCCATGTCGTCCTCCCGTCGGCCCGCATTGTCGTCCTTGCAGGGCGGCGCCTTGTTTGTGGCCCTCTTAAAACATGTTGTGATATATTACAAGCAGGCGTAAGACTGCCCGCCGAGACCGCCGCTTCATGCGGCGCGGAAATCAACAACAAACGGGCGCAACGCGTTCGTGACGGGAGGACTGTTGCCGTGAAGATCACGTCGATCGAAACCTTGCGCACCGAGGAATTCTCCAACGTCATCTGGGTACGCATCCACACCGACGCCGGCGTGATCGGTCTCGGCGAGACCTTCTATGGCGCGGGCGCCATCGAAGCGCAGATCCACGACACCTTTGCCGCCCGCCTGCTCGGCCGCAATCCGCTGCACATCGAGGCGATCCACCGCGACATGCTCAACCTGCCGATGGCGCAGTCCTCGACCGGCGTCGAATATCGCGCGGCTTCGGCGATCGACATCGCGCTGTGGGATCTGTTCGGCAAGGTCTGCGGCCAGCCGGTGCATCAGATGCTCGGCGGTCTCTGCCGCGACAAGCAGCGCATCTACAACACCTGCGCCGGCACCAAATACGTCCGCTCGACCAATATCAGCCCGGTCGCCAACTGGAATCTCGGCGAGTCCGAAGGACCATACGAGGATCTCGACGCCTTCATGACCCGCGCCGATGCGCTGGCCGAGAGCCTGCTCGAAAGCGGCATCTCCGCCATGAAGATCTGGCCGTTCGATCCGGCGGCGCAGGAGAATAAGGGCCTGTTCATCACCGCGGCGCAGATGAAGCAGGCGATCGAGCCGTTCGAGAAAATCCGCAAAGCCGTCGGCGACAAGATGGAGATCATGGTCGAGCTCCACTCGCTGTGGAATCTGCCGACGGCTAAGCAGATCGCCCGCGCGCTCGAGCCGTACAGGCCGACCTGGTACGAAGACCCGATCCGGATGAACTCGCCGCAGGCGCTGGCCGAATATGCGCGCTCGACCGATGTCTGGGTCTGCGCCAGCGAGACGCTGGGGTCGCGCTTCCCCTACAAGGACATGCTCGATCGCGACGCCATGCATGTGGTGATGGCGGACCTGTGCTGGACCGGCGGCCTCACCGAGGGCCGCAAGATCGCCGCCATGGCCGAAACCTATCACCGGCCTTTTGCTCCTCACGATTGCATCGGCCCGGTCGGCTTCGTCGCCGCCATCCACATGTCCTTCAGCCAGCCCAACACGCTGATCCAGGAATCGGTGCGCGCCTTCTACAAGGGCTGGTACAATGAGCTCGTCACCACCATGCCGGTGATCAAGGACGGCTACGTCTTCCCGATGGAAGGACCCGGCCTTGGCGTCGACCTCCTGCCCGCGGTATTCGACCGCAGCGATCTCACCGTGCGCCGCTCCAACGTCTGAGGAATTTCGAGATGAGCACCTCCCTCTTCGACCTTTCCGGCCGCACCGCGCTCGTGACCGGCTCTTCCCGCGGCCTCGGCCGCGCCATCGCCGAGGGCATGGCCAAGGCCGGCGCCAAGATGATCGTCAACGGCGTCGATCCCAAGCGCGTCGAGCAAGCCGTCGGCGAATTTCGCGCCGCGGGGCACCAGGCCGAGGGCGCGGCCTTCAACGTCACCGATGAGGCGGCCATCGTCGCCGCCTTCGATGCGTTCGACAAGAAGGGCCTTGCCGTCGACATCGTCGTCAACAATGCCGGTATCCAGCACCGAAAGCCGCTGGTAGAATTCACCACGGATGAATGGCGCAAGGTGATCGAGACCAACCTCACCAGCGCCTTCGTCATCGGCCGCGAGGCAGCCAAGCGCATGATCCCGCGCAAGCACGGCAAGATCATCAATATTGGCTCGCTCGGCAGCGAGCTGGCGCGCCCCACCATCGCGCCCTACACCGCCGCCAAAGGCGGCATCAAGAACCTCACCCGCTCCATGGCGGTGGAATGGGCCCAGCACGGCATTCAGGCCAATGCGATCGGCCCCGGCTACATGCTCACCGACATGAACGAAGCTCTGGTCAACAATCCCGACTTCAACAACTGGCTGATGGGCCGCATTCCCTCGAAGCGCTGGGGCAAGCCGGATGAGCTGGTTGGGGCCGCGATTTTCCTGGCTTCAGATGCCTCCACCTACGTCAACGGCCAGATCATCTATGTCGATGGTGGCATGATCGCCGCGATGTGATCGCGAGCGAGAAACAAGGGAACAGGCCATGCGCGCCGTCGTCATCCACGCACCGAAGGACCTGCGGATCGACAGCTATCCCGATGCGGCGCCGGGTGCAGGCGAGGTCCGCGTCAAGATCGCAAATGGCGGCATCTGCGGCTCGGACCTGCATTACTATCATCATGGCGGCTTCGGCACCGTGCGCATCCAACAGCCGATGGCGCTGGGCCACGAGATCGCCGGCGTTGTCGCGGCGGTCGGTGACGGCGTCAGCCATGTGAAGCCGGGCACGCGCGTTGCCGTCAACCCGAGCAAACCGTGCGGCCAATGTCTGCATTGCCAGGAAGGCATGCGCAACCAGTGCCTCGACATGCGCTTTCTCGGCAGCGCGATGCGCTTTCCGCATGTGCAGGGCGGCTTTCGCGAATTCCTGACCGTCGATGCCACGCAGGCGGTGCCGATCGCCGACAGGCTATCGCTGGCGGAAGCTGCGGTCGCCGAGCCACTCGCGGTGTGCCTGCATGCCGGCAAGCAGGCGGGTCCCCTGCTCGGCAAGCGTGTGCTGATCACTGGCTGTGGCCCGATCGGCGCGCTGATGATTTTGGTTGCGCGCTTCGGCGGCGCCGCGGAGATCGTGGTGACGGATGTTGCCGAGGCGCCGCTAGCGGTCGCCAAGAAGCTCGGCGCCAGTCACGCCATCAACGTCGCGGGCAATGCTGCGGCGCTCGATGCCTGGCGCGCCGGCAAGGGCGTGTTCGACACGCTGTTCGAAGCCTCCGGCAACCAGGCCGCGCTGCGCACTGCGCTCGACCTGCTGCGGCCGGGCGCCAGCCTCGTGCAGCTCGGCCTCGGCGGCGAGATGACGCTTCCGATCAACACCATCGTCGCCAAGGAATTGCAGCTCCGCGGCACCTTCCGCTTCGATCCCGAATTCGAGCTCGCGGTGCGGCTGATGGGCGAAGGCCTGATCGACGTGAAGCCGTTGATCACGGCCACCATGCCGTTCGAGAACGCGGTCGCCGCGTTCGAGCTCGCCAGCGACCGCGCCCAATCGATGAAGGTGCAGTTGACGTTCTGAGGCCAGCCGCGAGCCTCAGGGCTGCGCGGCGCCTTCGATGAGCCGATCGCTGACCAGCCGGACCGCGCCGCGCTTCCAGGAATAGTCGGCGCCCATGCGCAGCCCGCTGTCGCCGCGCGACACCACGGCGCCAGTCCGGGCATCCCGCACCTGGAAGCCGATCGTATATTCGGTGCGGCTGACGCGCCGCACCACGCCGATCAGCGATTGATCCGCGCCGAGCTTTGCCGCGATGGCGGCATCGCAGCCGTTGCAGTCGCGCAAGGCGCGGGATCTTACGGCGTCCTCGCGCACGCCGCTGACGTCGACGATGCGATAGCGGCCCGATTGCCCGAGCGCATCGCGCACCGCAGTCGTCACCTCGGTCAGATAGGAGCTATCTGTGGCCGCGAGGCCCACCGCGGGTGCAGCCGTGTTGTCGTCGAGTTCGAACTCGAACACCGCAAGTGCGATCGGCGCCGGTGCAGCGAGCGCCGCCAGGATCTCGCGCGCGACGAAGCGCTCGGCGTGCTCCCACGCCTCGTCATTGTCGCCACGAAAGGTGTAAAGCTTGTCCATCACGACCTTACGGGCAGCGACGTCGATCACCGCGACCTTTGCCCATTGCACCAACGTGCTCGTCTTCTGGATGCCGCCGATGATCTTGAACGCTGCCCCGTCCTGCGCGGTCGGAACAAGCCGGTAGCGCTCGCCGGCGGCGATGTCCCGTCGCAGCGCGGCCATGAACGCGGCCAGCCGCTTCTCGTGAGCGGCGGTCTGGTTGGCGGGCTCGCCCGACGTGTCCAGATAGCTGAAATCATCGATGGCAACGCTACCAGGCTCAGCGGCGGACGCAGCAGCGGCCCGCAGAACGAGCAGGAGAATTGAAACGAACACAGGCGGGGATCGACGCATGGGCGGCCTCGCGGGATGGACGGGCCTTGACGCTAGGCCGGCAGCCCCCGCCCCCGCAGCCATCTATGTCCCGGCAAGGCCCGGGAAAATTTCACGACGTCGTCCCGGATCGTCAGCGGCGCTTTCCGGCGGTTCCGTTCTGCCGTTAAATGGCCGAAGACCAGTCAGGGTGTCCGCCGATGTGGAACCGCTCCAAGCCCGACCTAAAACTCCGCCTGACGCTCCGCGTGGCGGCGATCTCCGCGCTCTGCTTCGCGGCGATCGCGGCCTACTTCCTCGTCGAGGCCGACCGTTCGGTGCACGCTAGGATCGATGCGATCGCAGCTCTCGCCGCGAAGACGCTGGAGCTCCAGCGCAACAAGATCCAATGGGTCAACAACCCGCGCTCCGAATTTCCCGACCTGGACAATGTCGCCGCCTCCGTGATGGCGCCCGGCCTCTGTCTCGCCTTTCGCGGCAGCAACGGCGATGTCGTTCAGCGCTTCTGCGGCGGTGCACCCAATGCGGGCGGTGAACCGCCACGGGTCTTCGCCGCCTTCTATCGCAGCCTGTTCGATCCGGGCCGCGAAGCCGTCCGCACGGTCGAGGCGCGCGGGATGAAGATCGGCGAAGCCGTCGCATGGATCGATCCGGCCGTGCTCACGGCGCAAGCCTGGCATGAGGCGGGCCGGCTGACGACCGCGCTCGCGATCGCGCTACCGCTGCTCTGTGCCCTCGTCTATGCGGCGTTGGCCCGCGCGTTGCGTCCGACACAGGTGGTTCGCGCCGGCCTCGAACGGATCGCCGCCAACGACCTGACGGCACGGCTGCCGCCGTTCGATCTGGCGGAGCTGTCGGCCATTCGCGAGGTGTTCAACCACCTGGCCGAGACTCTCGCCACCACACTCGCGGAACGCAGCGAACTGACGCGCAAGCTGATCGCCCTCCAGGACGAGGAGCGCCGTCATCTTGCGCGCGAATTGCACGACGAATTCGGGCAATCGCTCGCTGCGATCCGCGCCCTCGCCGCATCGGCGCGTCAGACCGCCGCGGAAGACTGCCCCACCCTGCTTGCCGAATGCGACGGTATCGCACGCACCGCAACGGACATGATGGAGACGTTGCGCGGCGCGCTGTTCAGATTGCGTCCGCCCGATGTCGACGAGCTCGGCCTCGTCGCCAGCCTCGAGGGCCTGGTCGCCGGCTGGAACGGGCGCAGCCGTGGGCGGCCAAAGTTCGACGTCCGCTTCGACGGCGCGTTCGAGAACCTGCCCGCCGCCGTCGGTGCCGGGCTCTACCGTATCGTGCAGGAAGCGCTCACCAATGCGGCAAAGCATGCCGGCGCCACGCGCGTCAGCCTCGAACTAGCCGCACGCGGGGCTGCGGAGAACGACGATCGTGTCATCGCACTTTGCATCACTGACGATGGCCGCCCCGGCGATGCCGCAGTCAAATCCGGCATGGGCCTGCTCGGAATGCGCGAACGCGTCACCGCGCTCGGCGGCGAGCTCAGCTTCGACACGGGCGGGACTCGCGGCGCGACGCTGCGCGTCGTAATCCCCGCACCGGTCGATTCCATCATCATAGAGCGCGCCGCATGAACGGAGCCGGCTGCGCCATCATGCTGGTCGACGATCATGCCGTCGTTCGCGAAGGCTATCGCTCGGTGTTGCAGAAGCAGCCGGGCTTCCGCGTCGTGGCCGAGGCCTCCGACGGGGCGGAGGCCTACCGCCTGTTCAAATCGGCAAAACCGGATCTCGTGATCATGGATCTGAGCATGCCCGGCATCGGCGGGATCGAAGCGATCAGGCGGATCAGGCAATGGGACAAGGGCGCGCGCATCCTCGTCTTCACCATGCACCAGAACGCAGGTTTTGCCGTGCAGGCGATCCGCGCCGGCGCTAGGGGCTATGTCACCAAGACCAGTCCGCCCGAGACGCTGGTGCGCGCCGTGACCGACATTCTCGCCGGCAAGATCGCCATCAGCCCCGACATCGACCACGAGCTGGCGCTGAGCCGGCTTGCCGGCGAGAGCTCCGCCGCCGACGTCCTCACCGCACGCGAGTTCGAGGTGCTGCGCTTGCTGCTCGCCGAACGGAGCACGGAGGAGATCGCCGAAACGCTCCACGTCAGCCCGAAGACGGTGGCGAACCTACACTCCCTGATCAAGGACAAGCTCGGCGTCGCCTCGGACATCGAGCTGGTCCGGCTGGCCCTGCGCCAGGGCCTGCTGACGCAGGCCGACCTGGGGGAAGCCTGAGCGCCGCGCGCGGCGGCGGATCATTCGCGGGAGATCACCGAGTCGAGCCACGCGCAGTTCAGCGGCGGCACGCTTGGGTCTGGCACGCGGACCCCGCGCGCGGCCGCATCCAATCGCATGTCGCGCAGGCGCTTGCGCTGCTCTTCGGGCATGTAGAGCCGCTCGTGGCCCCACAGCGATGGGCCGTCGAAGGTCTCGTGCGGCTGCCAGGTCTCGGGATCAATGACCCGCCCGCCCCAGCCATATTCGATGAAGAAGCCTGATGGCGTGTTGACGTAGAACGAGGTCATGTGGTCGTTGGTGTGCCGCCCCAGCGTGTAGGCGACGCGGCCCTCGTCCATCTGCGCGAGATCATAGCCCTGCCCGACATCGTCGAGGCTGCCGAGCTCGACCATGAAATGGTGCAGCGCCTTCCGCCCCGAACCCACCATCGCAAAGCTGTGGTGGCGGCCGTTGACGTGGAAGAAGTAGAGCCCATAGGGCTTCAGCCCGAAGTCGGAGACGTGAAAGCCGAGCACGTCGCGGTAGAACGGCAACAGCGGCTCAACGTTCTCCACGTTAAGCACGACGTGTCCCATGCCGAGCGCGCCGGTGCGGAAGCCCGAGATCGGCCGGCCCGGCTTGAACGGCTCGGTCGCAAGCTCGGGCTTGCAGAACGCTTCGAGCCGGTTGCCGGCAGGATCGGCGAACGCAATCAGCTCGGTCACGTGCCGCTCGTCCGCGAGCGCGCGCGATCCGCGCGTCACCTTCACGCCGTGCCTTTCGAGGCGGTCGGCGAGCCGGTCGAGCTCGGCGGTGGACGGAACCTCCCAGCCCATCATCGCCAGGCCAGCATCGCTGCTACCATCGACGATCAGCCGCTGCTTGCGATCGTCCATGCGGAAGGCGCGCATCTTGCCGCCGCGGTCGATCTGCTGCATGCCGAGCAAGCCGGTCGCCATTCGGCTCCACTGGTCGAGCTCCGATGAACTGATCCCGATATAGCCGAGCGCGGTGATTTCCATCGACGTCCTCCCGATCGTCTCGCGTTCGCCGCATTGCGACGAACTTGATACCGGCCGCGCGCGATCCTACGGTGGCGTCCCGGTCATCGCTTCGCATTCGCAAGGACGATAGTCGCGGGGCGAAGCGGCACAAGGAAGGAAATTCGAAGTGTCCAAGGAGCGGACGCGGCCGGACCGGCCACGGCAGTCGGAGGGCGTCCGCGCCTTCAAGCGCGGACTGGACGTGCTGCACGAGGTCAACCGCTCCGGCGGCATCCGCGCCGGCGACGTCGCGCGCGCGCTCGACCTGCCTCGCCCCACCGTCTACCGCTTGCTCGAAACGCTGGAGGAGCTCGGCTATGTCGCGCGTAGCGCCAGCGACGACCGCTTTCGCGTCACCCGCCGCGCCCTCAGCCTCGGCGACGGCTACGACCCCGGCGTGGTGATCTGCCAGGCGGCGGCGCCTTTTCTCGCCGAGCTCAGCAAGGCCCTGGTCTGGCCAGTCGACCTCTCCACCTACGAGAACGCGGCGATGGTGGTACAGGAGACCACCCATTCCCGCAGCCCGCTCTCGATCGATCGCGGCATGATCGGCAAGCGCCTGCCGATGTTGCGCACCTCTGCGGGGCGCGCCTATCTCGCCGCCTGCCCCGCGCGCGAGCGCGACCTGATCGTCAATCATCTGCGCCGAATCGACGAGGTCGACGACCGCCCCTTCCTCGAGTCCGTTCGCTTCAACCGCATGATCGCCGAGACCCGGGCGCGCGGCTACGCCATCCGCAGCGAAGGCGAATACAATCCCAAGACTGCCTCGATCGCCGTTCCCATCGTCCGCAGCGGCGCGGTGCTTGGCTGCATCTCCATCATCTGGATCCGCTCGGCGCTCGGGATCGACGAGGCAATCGCGCAGTTCGCGACGCAGCTTCAGGAGACGGCGTCCGCGATTCCGGTCGGGGTTTAGACCTCACCCAAAGCCATATGTCGTCGCTCTCGCGCGGACTCCTCCGCACCGTCATGCCAGGCTTGACGAGTGCCAGGCATCCGTCCGCAGGGCGGACACTTGGCGCGGTGGCGTTGAAGCGGGGGCATAACTTGGGGAAGAGATAGCCCCATGCAAGATAGATCCGCCCCCAAACACTTCGACGTCGTGATCGTCGGCCGCGGCCCGGTCGGCGCGACGCTCGCCAACCTGCTCGGCCTCTGCGGCGTGCGGACGCTGGTGCTGGAGCGCGAGGCGCGGACTTACCATTTGCCGCGCGCGGTGCATTTCGACGACGAATGCATGCGCGTGTTCCAGACCATCGGCCTCGCCGACGCCATTCTGCCGCATGTCATCCTCAGCCCCGGCATGCGCTTCCTCGACGCCGACGGCCGGATGCTTCTGGACTGGTCGCGTCCGCAAACGCCGACGCCGATGGGCTGGAATCTCAGCTACCGTTTCCACCAGCCTGACCTGGAGGACGTGCTGATCGGCGGCCTGAACCGCTGGCCGCACGTCACCTTGCGCAACCGCTGCGACGTGTTCGCGCTGGATCAGGACGAACGCGGCGTACGCGTCCGCTATGAAGATCTCTCCAACGGCAAGCTCAGCGAAATCCGCGCCGGCTACGTCGTCGGCTGCGACGGCGCGCGCTCGCTGGTGCGCCGCTTCATCGGGTCCGGCATGGATGATCTCGGCTTTCACGAGCGCTGGCTCGTCGTCGACGTCCTGCTCAAGCGCAACCGCGACGACCTCGGCGACTACAGCATCCAGCATTGCGATCCGCGCCGTCCCGCAACCTATGTCCGCGGCACCGGTACACGACGGCGCTGGGAGATCACGGTCCGTCCCGACGAAGACTCCCAAGAGGTCGCACAGCCGGCAATGGTCTGGAAGCTCTTGTCGCGCTGGATCGCACCCGGCGACGCCGAGATCGAGCGTGCCGCGGTCTACACCTTTCACTCCACCATCGCGCAGCAATGGCGGAGCGGACGGCTCTTGCTCGCTGGCGACTCTGCGCACCAGACCCCGCCGTTCCTCGGACAAGGCATGTGCGCCGGTATCCGCGATGCCGCGAACCTTGCGTGGAAGCTCGGTGCCATCCTGCGCGGCCGCGCCGGCGCCGCTTTGCTCGACACGTATCAAAGCGAGCGCCTGCCTCACGTGCGCGAGTTCATAGAGCTTGCCATTCGCCTCGGCGGCGTCATCAACACCAAGGCGATCGAAGCGGGCCTCGCCGCCGGCGAAGCGCGCGAGAACGCGCCAGTGAAGCTCGAGGTGAAAAAGCCGCTGCTCGGCCCCGGACTCACTCTCAACGATCTACCATTGGTCGGACAGCTTGCGCCGCAGTTCGCGTTGAACGACGGCAGCCGTAGCGACGATCGGATCGGTTACGCCCACGTTGTTCTGGTCGAGAGCGCCGCCGCGCTCTCATCCCGTCTTCGCAGCGGGCTATCGCAAGCGGGCATCGCGATTCTCTCCGGCGATGATGCCGAGGGCGTCGGACGCTGGCTCCACGAGCACGGCATCACCGCCGCGCTCGTTCGCCCCGATCGCTATGTTCAGGGCACAGCCCGCAACGATGCCGAGCTCGACCTGCTCATAGCCGCAATCATCCCTCCAACCCATGTGCCGTCCGCGGCCTGACCGAACCTCTCTCAAGGACATCTCATGAAACTGCTCTCATTCATCGCCGACGGCCGCACCTCCTTCGGAGCCGTCAAGGACGACGGCGTCGTCGATCTCGGTGCGCGCATGGCCGCCGACGGCTGCACGACGCTGCGCCGGCTGCTCGAAACGGGCCGGCTTGCGGACGCGGCAAAGCTCGCCGCGTCGGTGGCGCCCGATCATCCGCTCGACAAGATCACCTTTGCGCCCGTCATCCCCGATCCCGGCAAGATCATCTGCGTCGGCCTGAACTATCGCGACCACGTCGCCGAGACCGGCCGCAGCGTCACCGAGAAGCCGGCGTTGTTTGCCCGCTTCGCCTGCAGCCAGGTCGGACATCTCCAATCGATCGTGAAGCCTGATGTCAGCGACGATTTCGACTATGAGGCGAGCTCGCGCTCGTCATCGGCAAGGAAGGCCGCCGCATCCCGGCAAGCCGTGCGCTCGACCACGTCGCCGGCTATGCCTGCTACAACGAAGGCAGCATCCGCGACTGGCAGCGGCACACCAGCCAGTTCCTCTCCGGCAAGACCTTCGCAGAAAGCGGCAGCTTTGGCCCGTGGCTGGTGACAACGGACGAAATCCCCGATCCGTCAAAACTCTCTTTGCAGACGCGGCTCAATGGCATCGTCGTGCAGAACGCAACCACCGATCTTCTGATCACGGCGATACCGGAGCTGATCGCCTACATCTCGACGATCTGCCCGCTCGTCCCCGGCGACGTCATCGTCACGGGTACGCCCGGCGGCGTTGGCGCCAAGCGTACGCCGCCGCTGTGGATGCGCCCCGGCGACACCGTCGAGGTCGAGATCTCCGGCATCGGGATCTTGCGCAACAGGGTCATCGCCGAGACGGCCTGACCACCGACGCCGATCAATCAACGGACGACAAAATCAGGAAACGACATGGGCACAATCCGCATGACATCCGCCGCCACCCTGCTGGTCGCGCTCGCGCTCGCCGGTTCCGCGGCCCGCGCCGAGATCAAGGGCGACGCGATCCGCGTCGGCGTCCTCACCGACATGAACGGCGTATTCGCGACCGCAATGGGCCCTGGCTCGGTCGAGGCGGCGCGGATGGCGGCGGAAGAGTTCGGCGGCAAGATCAACGGCAAGCCGATCGAGATTTTGCAGGCCGACCACCAGAACAAGCCTGACCTCGCATCGTCCCTCGCACGAAAGTGGTTCAACGACGGCGTTCAGGCGATCGCCGACGGCGGCAGTTCGGGGGCGGCGCTCGCCGTGCAGGAGCTGGTGCGCGGCAATGGCAGGATCTTCCTCGTCTCGGGCGCCGGCGCCAACCAGCTCACCGATGAAGCCTGCACGCCGACCAGCGTGCAGTGGACCCAGGACGCCTATTCCACCGCGACCGCCGTGGTCTCCGGCATCATGCAGACCAGCAAGGAGCCGTGGTTCTTCATCACCGGCGACTACGCCTTCGGCCACTCGATCGAGGCGACCGCGCGCGCTCGCATCACCGAGCTCGGCGGCAAGGTCGCCGGCAGCGTCAGGGCGCAGCTCGGCACGCCCGACTACAGCTCGTTCCTGCTCCGGGCGCAGTCGTCGGGCGCAAAGATTCTCGCGATCAACGTCGCCGGCGACAACGCCACCGCGATCAAGCAAGCGGAAGAATTCGGGCTTGCCGCGCAAGGCATGAAGATCGTGCCGATGTCGTTCCAGAACGTCGACATCGAGTCGGTTGGGTTGAAGGCGACCCGCGGCGACCTCATCGTCACCTCGTTCTTCGAGGATGTCTCGCCCGCCGCCCGGCGCTTCTCCGATGCGTTCTATGCGCGCCGCAAGGCGATGCCGTCACAGATCCAGGCCGGCGTCTATTCCGCGGTGCGCCATTATCTGCAAGCCGTGAAGGACAGCGATTCCGACGACAGCGCGACCGTGATGGCGAAGATGAAGGCAACGCCGGTGTCGGATGCCTACACCACCAATGGCCGCATCCACGAGGACCAACGCATGGTCCATGATCTCTATCTGGTGCAGGTCAAGACGCCCGAGGAATCCAAGGGCCCCTGGGACTTCGTCAAGCTGGTCGCGACGATCCCGCCCGACCAGGCCTTCCGCCCGCTCGACCGCAGCAAGTGCAGCCTGGTCGGCAAGTAAGCCGATCAGGCGAGATAGCGCGTGATTTCCATCGCATAGAGTGCGCAGAGCGCAAGGCTCGACCACACCGCGGCGCTGAAATACAGCGCCATCCAGGCAAGCTCACCCTTCCAGTGCGCGATGTCGTGGGTCACCACCCAGCGCGTGCTGACGTCATGCAGGCCCTCGAGGAAGCCGAGGAACTTGTTGCCCTCGGCATGCCCTGCCCGCCAACGGCTGAGATACATCGGCACGTCGACGGTGACGAGGAAGGCGAGGAAGCACGCGATGCCGACGATGCCGGCGATCAGCGCCCAGCGCACCGGGCCCTGAAACTCTGGCATCAAGCGGCACAGCGCGATTCCGGCCAGGAAGAAGGTCACCGCCCATAGCGAGTTCTCGATGGCGTTGAAGAGATAGTTGGTGGTCAGCACCGCGTACCAGGAGAAACACTCCGCAATGATGATCACAGGCACGATCACGAGCGCGATGTTGATGGTCGTCTGTGCGCCCGCCATGCCGCCGAGCTGGTGCAGAATGATGGCCCATTGCGCGGCGAAACAGACCTCTGCGACGGTTGCGACCGAGCGGCCGACGAAGACGCTCGACAGCCAGGTGTCGAACAAACAGATCCGCTGCACGTCGGCGCGCGGCAGCACGGAGCGGAAGGCGCAGCCGAACACATAGGCTGCGCAGAGCAGGAACATCAGCCCGATGTCGGAGCCGCCGCCCACGCTGGCCGAAGGCGTCGGGTAGAACTCGCGGTACAGCATGAACCAGACGAGGATGTTGGCGGCACTCACCAGCGTCAGGGCCCCCCACCACCACGCGAGGGGATTTGACCGCGCCTGCCACTGCAGCATGAACCGCTCCGCTGTTATCGATTTGACATATCGTCGTAACAATCCTGTCACAGGACGTCATGGAATCACGACAAATATCTGTGCGTTGACGTTGCTTTGCGGCCGTCTCCCCGGCCTGCGGCGGTCGCGAAAGTTCGTCCACATGTTGGACAATTTTTGGCTGATTGGCGAAATTATTGGACAGATCGGCCTGGCGGGTTCATTAATTCCATATGGCTCGAACTCTCAGGTCCAAACAGACCTGCTCATCCGCCGCCGCAGTGCTGGCCGAGAGTGCCGATGACGCAGCTTTCGCCACGACTCTTGCAAAGGGTCTCGTGGTGCTCGAGGCGTTCAAGGCTGGAACGACGCTGCTCGGCAACATGGAGCTGTCGACACTGACCGGCATTCCGCGGCCGACTGTCGCGCGCCTCACCCACACGCTCGCCGAGCTCGGCTATCTCCGCTACGACGCCGAGCGCGCGAAATACCGCGTCGGTGCGCGCGCCTTGCGGATGGCGCATCCGCTGCTGGCCGATATGCAATTCCGCCAGGTCGCGCGCCCGATGATGCAGGAGCTCGCGCAAAGCGTCCGCGGCACCGTGTCGATCGGCCTGCTCGACGGCACCTCCATGATCTATGTCGAGACTGCGCGCTCAGGCGATGTCGGACCGCACGTCCCCGACATCGGCATGCCGATTTCCGTGGTGATGACGGCAATGGGCCGCGCCGCGGCGGCGACCTTGCCGCCGGCCGACGCCGCATTCCTGGAAGAGCGTATCAAGAACGAAGACGCCGAGCTGTGGTCGGCGTTCCGCGACACTTACCGCGCGGGCCTCGCGCAATGCGCAAGCCGCGGCTTCTGCGCCTGCTGGGGCGAGTACATCGCCTCGATCCATGCCGTCGCCGCGCCGCTGTTTCATGCGCGCGAGCTGAAACAGTCCTTCTCCATCAACTGCGGCATCCCCGCGTTCCGGCTTCAGCCCGGCCAGTTGGAGGGCGAGATCGGTCCGCGGATCGCCGCCCTTGCCGACAACATCCGTGCGATTGTCAACGCTGCGGAGCCGTCGATCGAAGCACGTAAACAAAACAAGAAGAGGGCCAGGCCATGAACGACGCAACTGGCACTCCACGTCCGGGAGGCCACCATGATCATGACGCGCCGAACATTGCTGGGCACCCTCGCCGTCTCGCTGCCCGCTGTTTCATTGTCCGCGCGCGCTGAAGATGCGTGGCCCTCGCGACTGGTGCGGCTGATCTCGCCTTATGGGCCGGGCGGATCGAACGACATCTCGCTGCGCCTCTTCGCCGATGAGCTTGGCCGGAACCTGCATCAGCAGTTCATCGTCGAGAACAAGCCCGGTGCCGGCACGCGCATCGCCAACGATCTGGTCGCGCACGCACCGGGCGACGGCTACACGCTCCTCTATGTCGCAGCCCCCTACGCCACCGCCGAAGCGCTGTTCGGCAAGCTGACCTATGATCGCAAGGACCTGCAGACGGTCGCCATGGCCGTGATCGCGCCGCTGTTCTTGATCATCAGCGCGGACGCGCCGTTCAAGACGTTGCCTGAGCTGATCGCCTACGGCAAGTCGAAGCCGGACGGACTGACCTTCGCCTCGCCCGGCGCCGGTTCGCAGCCACAGCTCGCCGGCGAGCTCCTGTTCAGGGACGCCGGCGTTAAAGGCCTCAACATTCCCTTCCGCGGCGACGCAGCGTCCTACACCGAGCTGCTCGCCGGGCGCGTCGATGCCACGCTGACAGCGTTGCCGACCGCTCTGCCCTATATCCAGAGCGGCAAGTTCACCGTGCTCGGCGTCGCTTCCAGCGAGCGCAGCGCCCTCTACCCGCAGGCGCCGACCCTACGCGAGCAAGGCTTTTCCAACGTGATCGCCGCCGGCTGGTTTGGCTTCATGGTGCCGACCAAGACGCCGCAGTCCGTGGTCGATCGTATTCAAGCCGCAATCCTGCGCGTGCTCGATAGCGCCGACATCAAGCAAAAGCTCTCTGCGCAAGGCCTCGAGGTGCACGCGACCACGGCCACCGAATTCAGCCGGTTCATCGACGCCGAGACGCACAAATGGAGCGCGCTGATCCGCGACGCCGGCCTCAAGGGCGAGTGAATTCAACGTCCCGCGGCGATAGTCGGATCATCAGTCGCGCGCCGTGACAGGATGCGCGCGCGAGCGCGGCCCCGGCGAGGTCCTCCCTGTCGCCGGGGCCGCATCTGTTTCCGCGAATCGTCTGTGAGCGAGGACGCCGAACTTGGAGATTCCAGGGTTCGCAATCACCCCTTCATCGTCGCCACATGGGCCGCGAGCGATCGACGCGCCGCGTGCGCTGGTGTTCGAGGCGTGGTCCGATCCAAAACATCTGCCGCAATGGTTCGGCCCGAGCCGCGCCTCCCAGATCGCACGCTGCTGCTGGAACCAGTCTTCCGCACCGAGAAGTGCATCCGGTTTGAGACGGCAGGTGCGCACGCGGCCTGCCTTCTCCGATTGCACAAGGCCGCTCGTCTCCAGCACGTGGATGTGTTTCATGAAGCTCGGCAGCGCCATGTCGAAGGGATCGGCGAGCTCGCCGACCGATGCCTCGCCCGCGCACAGCCGCATCACGATCGCCCGCCGGGTCGGGTCGGCGAGTGCTGCAAAGATCTGATCCAGTCCGGTCAATTGGTTAGCCATGTAGCTAACTATAGGCGATGCGCCGGGCAGCGTCAACAATTGTTATCCTATCGGCTAAGTAAAATTCTATCGGCCGCGAATCCACTCGGAGCGCGGATTTCGCTCCGCTCCATTCGCGCGACGAAGCTGAACGACGGCCGTCATGCGGAACCCACAGCGCGCAAACGTGAATTGGGATGCGCGGCCCTTCCCTGTAAGACGAAGCGGGGGCGCATCGCATCGTACATTCGGACCGTGCCGTCTTTTGTCACATCAACACGTCTCACCCGGCGAACTTTCGCCCGGGCTGCACTCGTACCGCTCGCGATCTGCCTCGCCCGGCCGCGCCGCGCAGCCGCGGATTCCGACATGATTGCGTTGATGCGCGACATCGTTGCGGCCGAGCTCGCACCGACCGCGACGCCGGACCATCCAGGCGGCCTCGCCGCCGCGCTCTATGCCGGACGCCACGTCGAATTCTTCAACTATGGCTTTGCCGACGACACGACCCGACTCCCCGTGACGTCGGATACGCTGTTCAATCTCGCCTCCTTGCGAAAGCCTTTCGAGGCGACGCTGGTGGCGCTCGGCGCGCTGCGCGGCGAGTTGCGGCTCGACGATCGTGTGTCGAAATACCTGCCTGAGCTCACCGGCGATTACATTCGCCGCGTCACCGTCGGCGAGCTCGCCACCCATACCTCGGGCCTGCTGCTGCCGACCGACCATCCGCCGTGGCCGAACGAGTCGTACACGCGCGAGCAGTTCATCGGCATGCTCGACGCCTTCGCGCCACCTGCGGACGCGGCGCCCGAGAAACAGCGCATCTACAGCCATGCCGGCTACGTGCTGCTCCAGCTCGTGCTCGAGCGCTGCTACGGCAAGCCGATCCGCGAGCTCATCGAGCGCCGCGTCCTGATGCCGATTGGCATGAAAGCGACGTCCATCCCGGAGCGCGGTGCAGACAATCGCGCCGTCATGGACGCGCCGCGGATGCGGCGCGTCGTCCAGGGTTATTCGGACCAGGGCATGGCGATCGGCCCGCCCGGCAACCAGCAGAGCTATTTCGATGTCCCCGGCACCGGCCAGATGTTTTCCTCGGCGCGGGATCTGGCGAGCCTCATGGCTGCCTGCGTCGACGGCCGATCGATCGAACCGCAACTGCGCGAGGCCCTCCAGATAACGCAGCGCGAAGCCTTCCGCGTCGACGAGAAATTCGGACAGGGCATGGCTTGGGAGACGGTGCATCTTCCCGGTCTCACGGTCGTGGACAAGCCCGGCGGCCTCAACAACGCCTCTGGCTATATCGGCCTCGTCCCGGCCCGACGGCTCGGCATCGCGCTGCTGGCCAACCGCGGCGACTATCCGCACGAGATCGCGCGCTACAAGATCCTGCCTACGCTGGCGCGGCTGGTCGCGTCACATTGAGACAACGGCGTCAGACCGATCGCGTCAGTCCGCCATCGACGCGGATGTTCTGTCCGGTGATGTAGGCCGCACCGTCCGAGGCCAGGAACGAGATCGTCGCCGCGATCTCCTCGACCTTGCCGTAGCGCTTCAGCGGCACGCTGTCGCGGCGCGCGTCCGTCTGCGGCAGGCTGTCGATCCAGCCCGGCAGCACGTTGTTCATCCGGATGTTGTCGGCCGCATGAGTGTCGGTGAAGATCTTGGTGAAGGCGGCCAGGCCTGCGCGAAACACTGCCGAGGTCGGGAACATCGCGCTCGGCTCGAACGCCCAGGCGGTCGAGATGTTGATGATGGCGCCGCCCTTCTGCGCCTGCATGACCGGCGTGACCAGCCGTGTCGGACGGACCACGTTCAGCAGATAAGTATCGAGGCCGGCATGCCACTGCTCGTCGGTGATCTCCGTGATCGGCGCGCGCGGTCCGTGGCCGGCGCTGTTGACGAGCACGTCGATGCGTCCCCACTTGGCAAGCGCACCGTCGACGACCCGCTTCAGATCGTCGCTCGACTTGTTCGAGCCGGTGACGCCGAAGCCGCCAAGCTCGGCCGCCAGTGCCTCACCCTTGCCGGAGGACGACAGGATCGCGACGCGAAAACCGTCGCCGGCGAGCCGCCGCGCAGCCCCCGCCCCCATGCCACTGCCGCCTGCGGTGACGAGTGCGACCTTTTCCGCTGCCATGACGATCATCCCTTGCGATACCGTTGAGGCGAGCCGACGGCCCGGCCTATCATCGGCTCTTCTACAAGCAGAATTGCCGATAGGTCCACCATCGCAACAGGCCACCATCATGAGCGACTTGCAGATCCGCAACATGCGCCCCGGGGAGACTTCCCTCGCGGTCGATTGGGCCGCCGCAGAGGGCTGGAATCCGGGGCTCGCCGACGCCGCCTGTTTCGCCGTCCCCGATGCGCAAGGCTTCTTCCTCGGCGAGATCGATGGCGAGCCGGTCGCGACCGTCTCCTGCGTGAACTATGGCGAGACCTTCGCCTTTCTCGGCTTCTACATCGTGCGCGCCGCCTTTCGCGGTGCGGGCCACGGCCTGCGCATCTGGAATGCGGCGATCGCGCATGCGGGATCCCGCGTCATCGGGCTCGACGGCGTTGTGGCGCAGCAGGACAATTACAAAAAATCCGGCTTCCGGCTTGCCTACGCCAATATCCGCCACGGCGGCACCGTCGCGGCCCCGCCTTCGCCGCCGGCTGGTGTCGTCGCGCTCGAGAACATCCCGTTAGCAGTGGTGGAGGCCGACGATGCCACCGTCTTCCCCGCTCCGCGCCGCGCGTTCCTGCGTGCCTGGATCGATGCACCCGGCCATATCGGTCGCGCGCTCATGCGCGACGGCCGGCTTGCGGCATGGGGTGTGATCCGTCCGTGCCGGACCGGCCGCAAGATCGGCCCCCTCGTCGCCGACGATCGCGCCGGCGCGGATACGATCCTGCGGGCCCTGCTCGCAAGCGCCGGCAGCGGCGAGGTCTTTCTCGACGTCCCCGCCATCAACGGCGAGGCCGTTGCATTGGCCGAGTCCTTCGGCCTCACGCCGGTGTTCGAGACCGCGCGGATGTATACCGGACCGATCCGCCCACTGCAGCTCGACCGCATCTTCGGCGTGACCAGCTTCGAGCTGGGCTAGAGAATCCGCCGCTCAGTAGCAGCGCATGATGTTGACGGTGTGCTCGCCACCGCCGCGGCCGGGCACGGTGACCGTCTCCGATGGGCAGCTCGGCACATACGGACGGTCGGACGGCACGACGTTCGGCGGGAAACGATGCGCCCAGTCCCAGGGGACATCATAGGTGTAGGTGTAGCGCACGTCGGTGGACTGCGGCGGCTGCGCCGCATCGACGAAGGGCTGGTTGGTCATGCCGGGGTCGTAGTAGAACCCGCCCCCGCCCGGCCAGTAGACAAATGGATTGTTCCGCCGGTGGTGGAACCGGGCTGCGGGCGGCACGAACGCTGGACGGCCGACCGCCGGGGGCGCGGCGGGGGCAACCGCAGGCCTGGCAACACTCTCGTTCGGACTAAGGAGCAGCGCGGTTGCGCTGAGCAAGGCGAGCAACGCCCCATGCAATTTATAGGTCATGATACGCACCAACTCGTTGGCTACGGCAGCTCCCCACTGCACGCTAGGCCGGGCCGCAGCTCCCCCGCAAACGTACAATTAATTATTGGTTAAGGAACGGGATTAACAGAGCGAGCCCTGCGGGCAAGACGCGCCCGTCCCGCCGCCGGGGCGTTGCCAAGACGTCGTTCCGTGAACGCGTCTCATAACCTGTTGATCGCGAGTTGATCGAGTTGACCGGATGCGGCGGAACGCTGCTGCATTGCGGTCGTTGGCCCCGACACAGCAAGGGAGCATCTCGATGCAACGTAAACTTGCATGCCTGGTCACGGCATCGCTCATGGCGGGTACAACCGCCGCGTCGGCCCAGGCCTACGATTGGAACGGCAACGGCGTGGGATGGGAGCGTAGCGGCCCCGCCTATGAACCGGTGCGGCCGGGCCCAATGTACTACCCCGGGCCTGCGGCGCCGTACGGCTCGCTCAACGGCACCAACCATCCGACGCCGAGTTCGACGCAAGGTGACGTCGGCCCCGGCGGCAACAACAACGGCACGCTGAGCGGTCGCTATAGCTACTGGTAAGATCGGCGCGCCACCAGGCCCACCGTCCAGCGGACGGTGGGCCCTCGCGTTTCAGCGGCCATGTTGTTGTTTGCGCAGCCAGTCCAGCATGTCCTGCGTTTCCCAGGATAGTGTTCGTTGAATTGCCGATCTGAGTGACGGCGGGCCAAAACACGAGTCCGGCGTCAAGACGTCGACGACAACTAATACTGATTATTCGAATTCTGAAACTATGCTATTGATTGTGCACTCCGGTCGCCGCAGAGACGGATATCGCGATCATCACGCGAAACGAGCCGCAAGGAGACGTCCGCAGTTGGCGATGAGAATTGAAAGAGCGACGCTGTTGCGTACACTCCGTCATTGCGAGCGCAGCGAAGCAATCCATAGTCGTCCCGCTGCGACAGTCTGGATTGCTTCCCGCGCTCGCAATGACGATGCTCGTGAAAGCGGATTGCGCTATTTGCGCATCGTCGAAAAGTGAGGACGACGCCGAAGCTGGGGATGGCCGTATCAAGTGCTCCTAACAAAGCACCGCCACTCACCCAGCCAATACCTCACTCCGCCGCCAGACATCGCGCGGCGCCCTCCCCAACCCCCTTGCATCCCTCTTCGCTCTTGTAACAAAACTGTCATGCAGCAAAACTAAACGAAGGCAGCGGCCGCGGTCGGTCGCCGAGCCGCCTCACTGCTGGGAGAGATCTATGCGCCATTCACTGGTGTTGCTGTCCGCCGGATTGACAGTGCTGTCCACCGGACTTGCCTCCGCGCAGAACAACACGCCTCATAACCTGATCCTGTTCATCCCTGACGGCCTGCGCGCGCTGAAGGTCACTCCCGAGACGGCGCCGGCGATGGCGGAGGTCCGCGACAAGGGCGTCAACTTCAAGAATCCCCATTCGCTGTTTCCGACCTTCACCATGGCCAACGGCTCGGCGATATCGACCGGCCATTATCTCGGCGACACCGGCGTGTTCTCCAACACGATCTGGACCAACTACACGTCCGTGCCCGCCGGCGATACCGTGGTCCCCTTCATCGAGAACGATGCGGTTCTCGGCGACATCGACGAGCATTTCAAGGGCGACTATCTCAACGAGGAGACCATTTTGAAGATGGCTCGCGACAAGGGCCTGAGCACGGCGGCGATCGGCAAGGTCGGTCCGACCTATCAGTTCGACCACACCGATCATCCGGACAAGCCGGGTAATCATTCGATCGTCATCGACGACGCCACCGGCGGCAAGAACAGTGTCGCGCTGTCGGACGAAATGAAAGAGGCCCTGACCAAGGCCGGTCTGCCCCTCGCCACTCCCTCGCGCGGCGACAACGCCAAGGCCGGCGACGCCAAGACGCCCGGCACCACCGTCGCCAACGTCGCGCAGCAGGCCTACCTCGCCGACGTCGCGACCAAGGCCGTGCTGCCGATGTTCAAGGCACGCAACAAGCCGTTCGTGCTGGTGTTCTGGTCGCGCGATCCGGACGGCACCCAGCATAACCAGGGCGACAGCCTCAATCAGATCATGCCCGGCATCAACGGCCCGAGCACGATGGCGAGCATCAAGAACGCCGACAACAACCTCGCCCAGATCCGCAAGGCGCTGGACGAGCTCGGGCTCGCCGCGAACACCAACATTATGATCCAGGCCGACCACGGCTTCTCGACCATCTCCAAGGAGAGCAAGACCAGCCCCTCGGCCAAGGTCAGCTATGACGACACGCCGAAGGACTTTTTGCCGATGGGCTTTTTGGCGCTCGACCTCGCCAAGGCGCTCGATCTGCCGCTGTTCGATCCCAACGACAAGAATGCGAAGGTCGAGGGCAACAAGCATCCGAAGGCCGGTAACGGCGTGCTCGGCAACGACCCGACCAAGCCCGATCTCGTCGTCGCCACCAATGGCGGCTCGGACCTGGTTTATCTGCCGAACAAGGACAAGAAGCTAGCAGCCAAGACCGTCAAGGCGCTGCTCGAGCAGGACTACGTCTCCGGCCTGTTCGTCGACGACTCCCTCGGCCGCTTCCCCGGCACACTGCCGCTGTCGAGCATCAACCTGCGCGGCAAGGCGGCGACGCCGACGCCGGCGATCGTCGTCAACTTCCGCTCCTATGCCAGCGATTGCGGCGAGGCGCCAACCAACTGCTCGGTGCAGGTGGCCGACACCGTGCTGCGCCAGGGCCAGGGCATGCATGGCAGCTTCAGCCGCGGCGACACCATGAACTTCATGGCCGCGATTGGGCCGGACTTCAAAGCCGGCTTCGTCGACGAGCTACCGGTCAGCAATGCCGACGTCGGCATGACCGCCGCCCAGATCATGGGGCTGCGCAGGTCGCAGAACGGCGGCCTGGTCGGCCGGGTGATGTCGGAGGCCCTGCCTAACGGCATCGTGCCCAAGGCGTACAAGGCCGTGGAGAAGTCGAAGATGTCCGAGAACGGACTGCAGACCGTCCTCAACTTCCAGCGCGTCGGCAGCCAGCGCTATTTCGACGCCGCCGGCTTCCCCGGTCGCACGCTCGGGCTCGAGCCGGAGGCCGGCAAACAAAAAACGGCGGGGAAATAACCCCGCCGCTTCATCGCGTCCTCACGAGAGGCACGAAAATCTCACACGCCCAAAGCTTTACATGCCGATGTCGAACACGTTCGGCAATTGGCCCGCCAGGGGCAGCGCGGTGGCGCCCAGGAAGGTCGCCACCATCGCCATCAAGCGACGGTTGTTGTGGCGCTTGCCGCGCATCTGGCCGGCGATCCATTCCAGCATCTCGCTGTTGACCTTGGAGGCGTAGGATGGTGCCCAGCTCTCGATGTCGGTGTCCGGCGACAGCGCAACGCTGCGCGGCGGCACCGGCAGGCCCGAGGCGTTCGCTGCATAATGGGCGACGGCCTTGGCAAGCAGGTCGTCGAACCGGCCACCATCAGTGCGCTCGGTCGCGGCTTCGTTGATCTCGAACAGGACTTCGGCCTCAGCGCGGCTGATCGGCTGGTCGTTGACCGCGGCAGCGGTCAGGATGCGCGTGCACCAGGCGGTGTCATCGGCGTCGAGCGAGCGGGAGAAATGCACCCTGCCCTTGGTGGTCGGGCCCTCACCCGTGATCACGCCGTCGCGCACGATGGTCAGCGCATGGGCCGCGGTATCGCGACAAGACGGTTCGAGAGAGGGAGACTCGACGGAGTTAGGCGCAACGGCAGACATAGTTCACTTCCAAACTTCTTCTGATCGACCAGCATTTCCATGCAGGACCTGAACGAGTGGTTAACGATTCGATAGGAGGATCGCGACTTTTCTCGATGGTTGCCGATTAGTCGCTGTCAGGACCATTTCGGTTCCAGCAAAAGTCAGGGCCCGCGTAATGCTGGTCATAAAGGGCATTATCGGGGCAATCTAGACCGCGTCCCTCCGGGTAGGGTTGTTTCGCCACAGGCGCGGCTCTATCAGAAAGATGCTAGAAAATCGGTCTTTCAAAGAAGGAATTCACATTTTACTTGAGCCGGTTCACTTGTACCGTTCACGCTCATATACTGAGCTTGACGGCCTTAGAAAATTTACCAGTAAATTCAATGCGATGAGGTAGAACCATGCCACTCCCAATCGGCACCACAGCCCCCGACTTCGAAGCCGAGACCACCGAAGGGAAGATCAAATTCCACGACTGGATCGGCAATAGCTGGGCCTTGCTGTTCTCGCACCCGAAAGACTTCACGCCGGTTTGTACGACCGAACTCGGCGCGCTCGCAAAGTTGAAGCCCGAATTCGACAAACGCGGCGTCAAGCTGATGGGCCTCTCGGTCGATCCGGTCGATCGCCACGCGAAGTGGTCGGAAGACATCAAGGAGACGCAGGGCGCCGCCCCCAACTACCCGATGATCGGCGACACCGACTTCAACGTCTCGAAGCTCTACGAGATGCTGCCGGCCTCGACCTCGGGCGATCCCCTCACCCGGACGCCGGCGGATAACCAGACCGTCCGCAACGTCTTCGTCATCGGCCCGGACAAGAAGATCAAGCTGGTGATGGTCTATCCGATGACCACGGGACGTAACTTCCAGGAGATCCTGCGCTCCATCGACTCGCTCCAGATGACCGCCAAGCACCGCGTCGCGACGCCGGCCGACTGGAAGCAGGGCGAGGATGTCATCATCGCCGGCTCGGTCTCCAACGACGAGGCCAAGACGATCTATCCGCAGGGCTGGAAGGAGCCGAAGCCCTACATCAGGATCGTGCCGCAGCCGAAGTGACGGGCTGCGGTTTGCGCAAAAGCAACCGCCAATCGTCATCCCGGGGCGCGCAAAGCGCGAACCCGGGATGGGCGTTGCGCACCGGCCCGGAATGACCAGCTCGGCCGCCGACAGACCAGCGGTCGATGAGATCGCGGTCACCACCGCGCGCCGACGTCGGCGAACGCGACCGGCCAGCTCCAGTGCTTGAGCGGCGCCAGTGCGGTGAAATCGCCGCCTACTTCCACGCGTTCAATCCGGTGCTGCGCGAGCACGCGTTAGCCCTATGCGAAGATCCGCAAAGGTTGTGCGTTGCTTTGACACAATTTCGAATCCCGCTATCGTCACCGCTCCGTTCAAGCCCTGGGGGACGATATGGACGATGAGAAACCGATAGCCGAACAGGCGATGGAGACGATCACCACCGCGGTGGAGGCAACCAACGACGCCGCTGTCACCGCCGTCAAGAAAGTCAGGAAGGCCGCCAAGAGGGTTGCAAAAAAGGTAGCGCCGAAGAAGGCCGCCAGGAAGAAAGCCAAGAAGGCTGCGAAGAAGTTTTCGAAGAAGAAGAAGGCCAAGAAGACCGCGAAGAAGACGGCAAAGAAAGCCGGCAAAAAAGCTGCCAAGAAAAAGAAGGCCAGGAAAGCCAGGCGCTGATCGCAACCTCGGCCTCCGGGTGCGCCGCGCCCGGAGGTTCCGCTCTACCCGCGTCGCTTGGACGCGCGCCGGCCCGGGTGGTGCTTCCCTTTTGGATCACGAAACTCGCTCCTGTGGCCGCGCCGATCCTCCTTGGCGAAGCGCCGCCGCTTTTCGGCTGAGCCGAACGCCTTGATCACCCGCCTGCCGTTGACCTTCTTGATCACGTAGCCGCCCTCAGTCATCGAGAACGGCGCCTTCAGCGTTCCCTTGTGATCGAACTTGGTACCGCGCGGATGCTCGAACGGCTCGAACCAGGACGGATAGACGAAGTTCGACATCGGGAAGCCGCTGACGATGAAGAACTCCTCCTCGACGGCATCGCAGACCTCGTAGGCATATTGGGTGTGCCTGCTCTCGTCGGCCCACAGATTGGCCATGGGATCGAGCACCATCTCGAACAGCTCGTGCGAGGCCGCCATGCTGATTGGCTCATCGCCGAGTGCCCTGACGAAGATCTTTGAGATCGGCTGGCCGCGATGCGTCAGTTCGTGGCGTCCGAGCATGTTCTTGTGGGAGGCATCGTCGAAATAGACGAGCTGCCAATCCGTCTGCTTCGGTTTATACGTAACGTAGAGATCGACCGGATAGCCCCACACCGGCAGGAAGTGCTCGTCGTAGCACTTCTGCAGCGCGGCGGTGAGCTTGCCCATAGCCCGATCGCTGATCATCTTCTCCGCGTAATTGATGCAGGCAATCCGAACCGGCTTCAGGGACCTGCCGAGCAGTCCACGCCTGGCTCTCTTCATGGAAATCACCAAGTTGAATGGGAAACTGAAATAAGCCGCGCCAGCCTAGCACGGATGGGCGGTACACGTCAGGGATGTATTGCCGGGGTCCGGCTCTCCCGGGACCTTAGAAGCGCCGGTTGACCAGAAACACCGCCGCCGCGCAGATCGCGACGCCAGCGATCGCGAGCGCGTCCAGCCTCTCTCCGAACAGCGCATAAGCCATCAGCGCGGTGACGGCCGGTACCAGATAGAACAGGCTCGCAACCGAGGTCGCTGCGGCATGGCGGATCAACCAGTACAGGAGCCCGATCGATCCAATCGAGAGCACCACGGCCAGCCAGGCGAGTGCGAGTACGAATTCCCGCGTCCAGTGCACCACGCGGTCCTCGAACAGGAAGGCGCCGATCGCAAAGAAAATCGTCACGGCGGCGTATTGCACGAGGTTGCCGGCGCGCCAGTCGATGTGGTTGCAGTAGCGCCGCTGATAAAGCGTGCCGAGCGTGATGCTGATCAGCGAGACCACCGAGGCGAGCCAGCCGAGACCGGCTTCGCCCGTCATGGGACGGTTGTGCAGGATCAGAACAACGCCGCCCAGGCCGAGCACCAGGCCGCCCCATTGCAAAGGCGTGACCCGCTCGCCAAGCCAGCGGTTGGCGATGGTCGAGGTCAGGATCGGTTGCAGTCCCGGGATCAGCGCGGAGAGCCCAGCCGGAATCGAGTGCGCGATAGCGATCGCGGTGCCACCGAGATAGAAGCCATGAACCAAAATCCCGGCGACGGCGCTGTGGGCAATGCCGATGCGGTCCGGCCACTTTGGACGGGCGATCGCGGCGATCACCGCCATCAGGCCGACGACCACAGCCATGCGGATGGCAAGATAGGTCAATGGATCGGCGTTGTTGACGACGTATTTGGTGCCGATGAATCCGGTGCTCCAGAGCACGACGAACAGGATCGGCGCTGCACGTGCGGCCGGGGAGTCTTGATTATGATTCATTGCCGCCCTCATTGCCCGACCGGGGGCTGTGCGGCAATGCGAATTTCAGCTTTGCGGGATGCTGCGCTGCAGGGCGGACAAGAGCGGCGGTGCGGCTCAGGCCCTCACCATTCGGTCGGACAGGGGTCGATGATCTTCCAGAGTTCGACGCCGTTCTTGATCTTCTTCATGTCGGTGGTGAGCCCACCGTTGCGGCGAATCCAGTCCTTCACCGTGTCGGGATAGTACGACATCAGATCGGACGTCCCTTCGGCGCTGGTGACCTTGATGCCGAAGGTGAAGGCCTTGTCGTAATAAGCTTGGTGGAAGCCGAGGCTCGCACGGGGCGTCACGCAGATCTTGTTCATCGGCACGATGCCCAGCACCAGCGTGCAGGCCGAATTGCAGATGCCGTCGATGATGACCCGCTCGCCCTTGTCACGGACGCGCTTGTACTTGGCCTTGTACTCCTCGACATAGCCGCCGTGGTCACGGGTGATGTGCAGATCGGCCCGCGCAGGCGTGGCGGCGATCACGGAGAGCAACAGCAGGCTTAAGGGCGTGATGCGCATGGCAAAGTGACGGCGACAGCCTTGCAATGAGCCGGCCTCGAAGAGCTCCCCCCCAAGGGGCCGGCGAAAGGAATCTTGACGGAATTCTCTTTGGTCACACTTGTGTGGGGAATTCGTTAAGCATCTCGAAAAGGCCAAAAATGGGCAGGGCCGCGGACGCTCCCCGGCTTTTGGGTCACACCCGGCCGGAATAACCGCGATCGGAGGCGATTTTCGACCTCCGGATGGTGCCCAGCCGGCCCAAAATGGCTATAAGTGGCAGGTCTGTTAGCGCAGGTTCCGGAGAATCGAGATGAGCAGGTTGAAGCTTGTTGCCGCGGTCGCCGTCCTGTCGGCGGCAGTCCTTGCCCCCAGCCTCTCGGAAGCCCGGGTGCATCACCGGCACCACCGCCATTACACCCACCCGCTACCCTATCCGATCAGCTACCTGCACAATTATGGCCCCGGCGTCACGCAAGGCAGGTTCGCCTATTACGACGGTCCCTCGAACAACCACTGCTATCAGGGCTCGGCCGGCTATATCGGCCAGGATGGCCGGAGACACCCCTGCTTCTGAGGGGCACCCGTCTCCTGCCGGCAAGCCTCGCTTCATGCCTTATTTGGCGGCTCCCGACAGCAGCAACTGCTTCTCGATCTCGTAGACCGGCAGCTTGACGAGGTCCTTGCCGACCTCGCCCTGAAGGGCCTTGCGGACAGCCTCCGAGTAGTCGGCACGGATCATGCCCAGCGCGCGCGGCGAGGCCACCATGGTCAGCGCCGAAGTCTCGCCCGAACTGACTGCGATATCGAGCCGCTCGGCCAGCGTCCGCAGGAACGCACGCTCGGCCTCGTCGTGCCAATCGGTCTGCTCGACCGCGCTGCGGGCACCGCCCGTTGACGCATGGAGTCTACCCGGCGTATCGGTCCCCTGCGCACTGGTCGATGGGTTGGCGTGCTCATGCACCTCGCGGGTACGCAGGTTCGGAAACATCTCGTCGCCAAGATTTTCCAGGATGAGTGCCTTGCGCCCGTCGCACACGACGAGCCAGTCGCCTTTGTCGATTCTCATCTTGTTCATTGAACTGCTCCAAACAACATGCCGGCGTGGCCCACTGGTCCATGTGGGCTCTACCGCCCGTGATGCCCTTCGAAGTCCTCGACGGACTGCTCACGGCGACAAGACTACGAGCGAAGCCGGACTTCGGACTTGCGCGGGATCAAGGATGGCTATGAGCCCAGACCTGGGACGGTTTCCGCGCCGCCTGATCAGGCCCGCGGCGACATTGCTGAAGCTTTGTTCATCAGCATTACATTTCGGTTCCGCCACAATTTGATCAGAACCCTCTCCGATATCTTGGATCGCGTTTGCGGAGGAAGACATCATGAAGCTTAAGATTGGCCTCTTTGCCGCGTCCCTGTTCGGTGCCATCATGGCATCGCCGGCGGCGTCCGCCATGCCCATTGCGCCGATTGCGCCAGCGCCGCAGGTCTCTGACATTGAGCAGGTTCGCATGGTCTGCAATGCCTGGGGACGCTGCTGGTGGCGGCCGAACTATTACGCCCCGTATTACGGTCCGCGATATTACGCGCCCTACTACGGCCCGAGATACTATGGTCCGAGATATTACGGCTATTACGGCGGCTATCGCCGCTGGTGAGATTTGAAGGGGCCTTCGGGCCCCTTCGCTTTTGCGAGGAGACCCATCCCGGCTGCGCCCTCTGCGCGTAGAGCAATTCCAAAACTGATCTAGATCAAAGCAAGAAAATGCCGCTGCGGCAGCTTGCGCCGATGGCGGATTTCATCGTTTTCCAATGCCCCCAGACGGGCATGAATGTGCAAACGCATCTGGAGAAGCAGCCGAAACTGCAGGGGCGGAGTTTCGAGGCATTCACCTGTCCCGCCTGCACGCGCGTCCATTTTATCGATCTCGCCTCCGGCCGGCCGATGGCCCGGGAGCGCTAGAGAGCGGGACGGATCCATCGGGCCTCCCCTCGTCCCCGCGTCCCGCCTCGGACACACCGCAATACTACGGCACCGCCCCGCGGTTTACGGAATCAAGACTCTTCAGCATTGATATGATTTGCGTCATTGAAACGGCTGTGAGCCAGACGAATGTTGTTCAGTGCTCTTGCGCCCTCCTCCGCACTGCAACTGACGACCTTTACTGAGGTCGATGCGTTCCGGCCGGCGGAGCTGATGGAGGATGCCAGGAGCATTCCGCTCGACGTCGCGCATTTCGCGGCGGCACGTGCGGTCGTTTGCCTGCCGGCGTGCTGGATCATCGTGATGAGATCCTTTGCGCGGATCCTGGATACGGCCTATCGCGCGCCCGGCGGGATGGTGATCCTGCCGTTGACAGACGATGTGCGCGCCACTCTCAACGGCGAAGACCTGGACTCGCGCTTCTTCGTTGCACTGCGCGGCAACGATGACTGCCATTTCATCGAGCCCGCAATCAACCTTCACGCGATGATCATCCTATCGCCCGCTCTGACCGACCGCGGCTGGTTCGACCGGGCCGACACGATCCAATCCTATGTCCCGGACCGCGCCGCCCTGATGCATGTGCGCCAGCTCATTCTCGACATCCTTCGGACCGCCAGCGCGGAACCGGGCCTGTTCGCGATTCCCGAGCTTGCCGCGCAGATTCAGGAGGGGCTGCTGCTCGCTGTCGATGAGCTGTTTCATGTGGATCCGCGCGCAATCGGCGATAACCGGATCGCGCACGCGCGGTCGTCAAGGCTCGTCAAGCGGCTCGACGACTATGTCGCCGCCCATCCGACCGCCCCGATCTACACGGCGAGGCTCGCCAGCGAGTTTGGCGTCTCGACGCGCACACTGGGCGGCGCCGTTTCGAAGCTGCGCGGGATGAGCCTGCACCAGTACATCCGGCTGAAGCGGCTGTGGGCGGCCCGCGCCCGGCTCCTGAGAGGCGGCGGCAGCCTGACCGTCGCATGCTGCGCCCGTGCCCACGGCTTCCACCACATGGGCGAATTCGCCGCGATCTATCGCGCGACCTTCAACGAAGCGCCGTCGGAGACGCTGGCGCGCAGCCGGTTGGCCAGGATTCAGACCCCGTAGCTCCTACCAGTATTTCTGGGCCGGACGAACCTCAACGGCACCCCCCAAACGGGCAGCCGGGATGCGGGCGGCCAATTCGATCGCGGCGTCAATCGTGTCGGCCTCGAATTCCAAGTAACCTCCCACTGCGCGTTCCTGGTAGGGGCCTTGCGCTGTCACCGTCTCACCGTTTTGCACGCGAACGGTCACAGCGTCTTTCGGCAGACCAGCCGGCAGTCCCGGCGTTACGTTGGTCATCGCGGTCACGGCCGCGTATTGCGCCGCCACAGCCTTATACTCGCTTTCAGTGAGCGCCTTCGCGTCGAAGTCCTTCGGCTGATAGATAAGCATCAGATATTTCATAGCGCTGATCTCCAGGGTTTGCTCGAACCTGGGCTTCGGCATCAGCCCATACCTTATTGACGAAAGAGAGCTCCCACTTCGTGACAGGACGCGTCAGGAGCCCGGTCTTTTATGAAGACCCCTGCTCATCGAGATTTGCCAGGTCGATGCTGCGAAGCCTTTCGGGATTGGCGATGAGCTCGATCTCAACGATCTTCGCATCGTCGACAGTGAAGGCAAAGATGATGGCGGGTTCTTCGTCTTGAAACCACGCCGCTCCAACGGCACCGTTCACGAGCAGAAGGCGTGTCGCCGGCGCGCGCCCCGAGAACGCAAGCGCCCGTCTGGCAATCGTTGACGCACCGCGAATTTCTATTGCGACTCCGCTGCGTGCAGCGGTCTCGTCCGCACGGAGCACCACGTCGGGATCGAGCACGGCGACCAGGGCAGCGAAGTCGCCGGCGCGAGACGCTGTGAGGAAGGCTTCCACAATCTGACGCCGGCGAGCCTGATTGGCCTCTGGAACTGCCCTGCCTCCCTGAACACGGCGGCGCGCACGGCTCGCAAGCTGGCGAGTCGCCTCGACAGACCGCCCGACAATTGACGCGATTTCGTCGAAGGGCAGATCGAACATGTCATGCAGGACGTAGGCGACCCGCTCCGCTGGTGGCAATCTCTGCAGGACGACGAGCAATGCCAGCCCGACGGAATCGGCGAGCATCGCCTCCTGCTCGAGATCGATCACATTCCCACCACTCGTCACCGCGTCCGGCCCGAACGAGTCCAAGGACTCCTCACGCCTGGACTTGCGGACTCGCGCGCGCAGCATGTCCAGGCACACCCGCCCGACGATCGTCGTCAGCCATCCACCCATATTCTCCACGCCATGTGCGTTGGCGCGGCTGATCCGAAGCCAGGATTCCTGCAGGGCGTCGTCGGCCTCACCCATCGAGCCAAGAATCCGGTAGGCGGCCTTCCGCAATTGAGTGCGATGAGCTGCGAACTGCTCGGTGAGCCATTCCTGTTCGTTCATCGGTCACATTTCCTTGGCGCACTTCCTCATAACTATGACGAATGGCCCCCGGTCGGCGTGACAACGCAGAAGGGCGGGTTCCAACGCGCTCAGCCGGGATGGATGCCGGCGATGTTCATAATCGGCGGAGATGGCGCACGCCGGCGCGGAGCGATGGTTTGTTGGGTGGAGAGTGTCGCGGCGAACTGCGGACCGAAATGGCGCGCTCGGAGAGATTCGAACTCCCGACCCTCGGAATCGAAATCCGATGCTCTATCCAGCTGAGCTACGAGCGCTTCGGCCCGATGGCCGGGCCACAACCGAGACATGCTCGTTCGGTGCCAGCGGACCAGCACCGAGCGCGTCGCTCGGATGCGTTCGACTTAGCAGAGAGGTTTGAAAATAAAAAGCCCTGCCGGCCCCCCGCTGGGGCAGCGGAGGAGCTCACCAAGTCGTGTTGAAGAAGCCGAAATGCGGCTGTTGCGCCACCAGCATCATCGGTCTGGCGAACTGCGCCGGCCGGGCCCTGGCGACCCTGCGCTTGGACTGAACCGAGGCCTGCGCCTTGGCGTCGGTCTTCTTGACCGATGTTGCCTCGGCCTTTGACCCGGGCGGGATGAACTGGGCGAAGGTCTCGCGTACCCGCGCCTTCGCCGACATTTCGTTCAGGCCGGGTGACGCGTTCGCCTGCGCTGGCTGCGGCGCGGCAACCGCGGCCGCCTGCACGACAGGAGGGGCAATCGTCGGCTTGCTGGTATCGAGAACGACACGTTCCGGCAGATGTCGATCCGACCGGATACGGATCAGCGGCGGGTCGTTGCTTGCGCTCGCGATGCCCGACGTCGCAGCCGGCGTCGGCCAGATGAAATTCGCCGCCAACAGCAGTGCGAGCAACGCTCCACCGACGAACATGAAATACCGAAAGATGGGCATTGGCACCGCTCCGCGCGCGCTTCCAGGCGCGAGCACTGCGCCTTAACTGGCGATCCTTTAATTTGGTTTCAAGATAGGCCGTTCGGTTCAACGGCAACGCCAGGTTTTTTGACGAGCACGGACATGGCGGTAACTTTTCCGCTACCGGGACATCCGCCCCTTCACGCACGCCGCGCTGCGATCACCGAGCATGTGGCCTGATCGGCATTAACGTTGATGAAGCCGATGGGAATGCGCACAAAGGTCCTGCGGCTCTTCATGCTCACGGTTTCGCGAAGCAGGCGGCTGCGATCGGTCAGATGGCTGCCGTCGCGCCGGGTGAAGGCGCAGACGATCTTAAGATCTCTTACGGCATAATCATTGTCGTTTCGCAGGGTGAAGGTCACCAGCGCCTTCGAGCCAAGCCCGCCGCGTCGCCAGGTCTGCGACGAAATCCGAAGGCGATCGAGCTCCGCCGCCGCCTGTACGCCGGAAACCGTCGCGGACGTTGCATCCTGGTTCGCCGAGGGCGATATGGCCGGCGCGGGATCGACGGCCGCCAACTCGGATTTTCCTGGCTCGCCTTGAGCGCCGTTGCCTTTGGCCGGCATCAGCATCCAAACACCGCATCCGACAACAAGTGCTGCCAGCAACCATAGGAGGCTTCGGCCAAATGAGACGCTCACGATCGTCGCCGCATGCGCCAAGCGATCACCGACCCCAGCGAAGCGTCTCAACCCGACCCGGCCAAACCCTGCGTTCATGGCTGCGTCACCGATAGCGATAATGGATTCGGCCACTCCTTACCTTAATACAGCAGACGAACTATGGTTCCCGCGCACAAGCGATTCCGGGAAGGACGGTGGCGATCATCGGCCGGGATCGCTAACATGCACTGCAACATCGCAAGCCCCGGTCGGGAGGAAATGAAATGCCAGTCGTCACTTGGGACCACGTCCATTTGCGCAGCCCCGATCCGGAGGCCACGGCGGCCTGGCTGCGGGATGTCCTCGGTGGCGAGATCGTGCGCGCTCCGGGACGGATCGACGTGAACCTTGGCGGCGCCAAGATCTTCATTGCACCGCTGGAGGCTGAAGGCGCCGTCAGCCCGCCGCCCCCGCATCCCCATCAGGGCCTCGACCATTTCGGCCTCACAGTGAAAGACATCGACGCCGTCGCCGCCGAGATCAAGGCCAAGGGCGTTGAGTTCACGCGCGAGCCGACGACCATCCGGCCCGGCGTCCGCATCTGCTTCATCCGCGGCCCGGAAGGCATCTCCATCGAGCTGCTCGAGCGCGACAAGAAGTACGCCTGACGACGCCGCACGGCGTATCGGACACGAGAGCTGTCGCGCGCCGAGCTAGGTCATGCTTCCCGGCATGAAGCAGCGGATCGTGACGCCCGTATAGCCGTAGATCGGCCAGACCATCGTGCGCCCAACCCGGTTGGGCTCCGAGATCACGGCTTCCTCGGGTACGTCGACCCAGACGAGCTCCTGCGGCTGGCCGCCGGTCACATAGCCGTAGCGCGGGACGCGGACACGATAGTGCCCGTCCTTGCTCTCCCAGTCGGAGTCCGAGATCGCCGAACCGTCGGCATCGGAGCAGCATGGCCCCTTGCCGCTTCGCAGTCCGTCGAACCAGGCCTTCAATTCGGCATTGGTGTTGACGAATTGGCCGCGGTCGCGCGCGTGCGCCAAGGGGACAGCGAGGGCGACGAGCAGGAACGCACAGCCGAGCCTGCACACACTTCTCCAGCGTGTCGCCGCGCTGCCAACCTGGTCTGCTTCGCAATTCGTGGGACGCGTACCGTACAGGCGCGGCTCATCGCCGCCGGAATCGATCCAGTGGGTCATGTTCGTCTTGCTCCAGCACCCCGCGGCCGGTGCAATGATGGTCATGCATTTCGCGGGCCAACTTGATTCGCACGATTGGTCCCACGTCAGCATGAGACCGTCATATCCCCGTCACAAACAAGCCGGGACAACTACGGCTCGCGCCATCGACGAGCGCCGTTGGCCGCCAAACTGCCGCGTTGCGCGGGCGAACATGCTTTGGCATAAAAGCTGGACCGGTACGCCAAGGGCGAAAGCGACCGGCCGCGGGACGTTATGAAGAACGGCCTCTATTCGATTCACGTGACGCTGCTCGATGGTCGAGTCGGCAAGGGCAGCGGTGTGATCTTTTTTCGCGACGGCAAGATCCTCGGCGGCGATGCCTATCTCTATTACACCGGCAGCTACACGGTGAGGGACAACACCTTCAAGGGCGAGGTGCTGGTGCAGCGGCACACCTCCCCGCGAGGCGACGACAATCCACTGTTCGGCGGCCCGGCCCCAGTCGGCATCGGCGTCAGCGGGACCTTCACGGACACAGGTGCGGAGATGACGGGAACGGCGCTCGTCGGCAAGGCGAGCCAGATCTTCGGCGCCACGCTGCGCAAGCTGGCGGACGTGGAGTAGCTACTCCGCCGCTTGCTCGAGCGGCGCCGTGCGCGGCAGGATCATCTGGATGCGCGTCCCGCCGCCCGGCTCGGAGTCGAGATCGAGACGCCCGCCGAGCCGGTTGGTGACGATGCTGTAGACGATGTGCAGCCCGAGCCCCGTCCCGCCCTGGTCGCGCCGCGTCGTGAAAAACGGATCGAAGGCGCGGCGGCGCACGTCGAGGCTCATGCCGCAGCCATTGTCGGAGAAGATGATCTCGACATTGTCCTTGCCGGACTCGCGCACCTGGATGTCGATGATTCCCGGCCGGCCGTCGGGGAAGGCGTGCGCCACCGCATTGAGGAACAGGTTGGTCAGCACCTGGCCGTACGGGCCGGGATAGCTGTTCATGGTCAGATCGGGCTGACAGTCGACGTTGAGCGTCAGATTGTGCTTGCGCAGCCCCGGCCGCAGGCTCAGCACGACTTGCTCGGTGAGGTCGGCGAGGTCGAAGGTGCGCTGGTCCGAATAGTTGCGATCGGCCGCGACCTGCTTGAACGACTGGATCAGCTCGGCAGCGCGGTTGAGATTGGACACGAGCTGCGAGGACGCGTCGCGGCTGGTGTTGAGATATTCGTTGAGCGTCGAGCGGCGCAGCTCGCCGCGCTCGACTTCGGCGCTGAACATCGCAGTCTTGCGCTCCAGCGCAGAGGCGACCGTCAGGCTGATGCCGACGGGATTGTTGACCTCGTGCGCAACACCCGCGACCAGCCGCCCCAGCGCAGCTAACTTCTCCGCCTCGATCAGCGAGGCCTGGGTCTCGCGCAGATTGCGCAGCGCGGTCTCGGCGGCTTCCTTCGCCTTGCGCATCTCCTGCTCGCCGCGCTTGCGTTCGCCGATGTCGAGCGCCACCGTGACGATCCGCTCGATCTCGCCCTCGGCGTCGAGCAGTGGCAGCTTGTTGACGAGCCATTGCCGCATGTTGCCGGAGGAATCCTTGTACTCCTCCTCGTAGAAGCCGAGCCCTTTGCGGAACTTCAGCACCCGCTTGTCGTTCTCGTCGGTCTTGGCCGCGCCGTAGCGCGACATCAGGTCGGCCGTGGTACGGCCGATGGCATCCTTCGGCTCGATGCCGAAGATGCCGGCCATGTAGCGGTTCATCAGCACGTAGCGCAGATCGCGGTTCTTGACGTTGATCACCGCGGGCACGGTGTCGATGACCTGCTGCAACAGGCGGCGGCCCTCGGCGATGGCGTCTTCGGCGCGCTTCTGGTCGGTGATGTCGCGCAGCGTACCCTCGTAGCGAACGATCTTGCCCTGCTCGTCCCGCACGCCGCTCGCGCTGTCCGAGAGCCACAAGATGTTGCCGCTGCGCTGGCGCACCTGGTACTCGAACTCTCGCACCATGCCGTCGCGCTCCATCAACCGCTGGTATTCGGCGCGTGCCTCAGGATGGACGTAGATGGTATGGGCGATGTCGCTGATGCTGTCGATGAGGTGCTGCGGGCTGTCGTAGCCCATCATCCGCGCCAGCGCGGGATTGGCGTTGAGGAGGTCACCGGCCGGCGTCGTGACATAGATGCCGTCGACCGAGCCCTCGAACAGCTTGCGATAGCTCTCCTCGGCGAGGCGCTGCTCGGTCAGCGCGCGCACCGCCGCTTCGCGCGCCGTGTCGGCCTCCTCCAGCGCACGGCGGAACACCTCGGCCGCGCGGGCGATGTCGCCGATCTCGTTGTCGAGGTCGGCGGACGGGATCGACGTCCTCTTCTCGCCGGCGGCCAGCGCGCGGATCGACCTTGCAATCTGGGCGAGCGGACGGACTGTCCGCCGCACCACGAAGGCGGCCGCGACGATGCCGATCAGCACGCAAATCGTACCGAGCACGATGCTCTGCCATCTGGCCTCCGTCAGCGTGCGGGCGAAGTCGCGCGACAGCACATGACCGCGCCGCGCGCTGACCTCGCGCAGCAGCTCGGTGACACGTCCGATCAGCCGGCCCTCGGTTCCCAGCACCTCGCGATCGATATCGGCGATCTGCCGTTCGCGGACGGCCACCGCGATGATGGCTTCGGCGTAGTCGTTCACGGCCGCCTTCAGCTTGGTGTCGGCGATGTCCGTCGTCCGCATGCTCTGTGCCGCCTGCTCGGCCGCCGACGGATTGCGAGCCAGCAATCCCAGCGCGATCCGGCTCTGCGCCTCCGACAGGCGGGACGCCAGCTCGCGATCGGCGGTTCCGGCGACCGCAGCATCGAACCTCTCGCGCAGCGGCGGCAGGCCGGCAAGCAACTGGGCGCGGCGGTCGATCAGCGTCGAAATGCGCTCCAATCCGCTACGGTAGGTCGCGAGCCGCTCGGTGACTCCGTCGATCATGTCCTGCTGCTCGGGCGCGAGCTCGATGCGGGTCTTCTTCAGGATGTCGCTCAGCGTCGCGGCCGCCTCGCCGACCTGCTGGAACTGGATTCCGGCGCCGGGGTCGGTAACGAAGTCGCGCGCGGCGAGCCGCAACTCGTTCATGCGCCGGTCAATGTCCTCGGCGAGATCGCCGACGCTCTGGAGCCGCTGCAGCTCGGCGAAGGTCGAATCGATATGCCGGATCGCGATCACGCTCGCGGTCGAGGTGACGATGATCACCGCCAGCACCAGGAGGAAGCTGCCGAACGTGAGCTGGCCGATGGAGAGCGAGAATATTCGCTTCTTCTCGGGATTCGGCGTCGATTCGGCGGACATTGGGTTGAGGACCGGGCTACGGGAAGCCCAATATACGACGTATTGCGGCCTCGGGGGAACATGCCTTGGGCCGCGGAATATCCTTAACATCGCGGGCCGGGCAGCGCCCTCCGTCTTCGGTTAACCCTTCCGATCAGGACGTTTTGACGCTGGCCGGGCCCCTGGCCGGAATGGTCATGGCGGCGACGCCGATGACGACGCAGGCAAGCCCGATCCAGGCGGTCCGGCTCAGGCTTTCGCCGAGGAAGGCGACGCTGATGGCGACCCCGATCGGCACGCGGAGATAGGCCTGCGCGGTGGTCCCGACGGAGCCGAGGGTCTGGATCAGGCGGAAATAGATTGCGAACGCCACCGCGGTCGAGAACACGGTGAGCGCAAGCAGCGCCAGCACCGAGACCAGCGAGGGCGACAGCGTCCAGGGCTGCTCGACCATGAGCGAGGCCGGGATCAAGGCCGCCGCCCCCGCAAGCAGCGAGCCGGCCGCCGGCGCCATCGGATCGAGGCCCTTGAAGCCACGGCTGAAGATCGCAGCGCAGGCGTAGCAGATGGTCGCGGCGACGATGGCCGCTTCCGCGATGAGACCCCGACCGATGTCATGGAAGGCATCGACCCCGACGATCAGGCAGATGCCGGCCATACCGGCGACCACGCCGATCAGCTTGCGGGGCGTCGTCGCTTCGTGCCGGGTTACGATGGCGGTGAACAGGAAGGTGAAGATCGGCGCCGCCGAGTTGAGGATGGTGGCAAGGGCGGCATCGACATGGCGCTCGCCCCACGCGATCAGCGTCCAGGGGATCACGCTGTTGAGCACGGCCTGGAAGGCGAAGCGCTGCCATGTCGCGGCATCCGTCGGCATCCCGATGCCGCGCGCCCGCATCACGGCGAGCAGCAGCAGGCCGGCGATCGCGGTGCGCGCGGCAATCAGCGTGATCGGCGGAATGGTGGCGATGCCGAGCTTGATGAAGGTGTAGGAGCCGCCCCAGAGCGTGGCGAGCGCGAGCAGCAGCGCCAGCTCGACGGCAATGTTGGTGTCCTGCCGGCTATCCATGTCACGCGTTCCGTCCTGCTCTCAGGCGACGGAACTTAACGCGGCCGCGATCACCGATAATTCGCTACATATCGAAGTGTGTCAGCCGAGGGCGCCCACCTCGAACACCTCACCGTCATAGCCGGCTTCGCGGGGGATACGGAGCTGACGGCCGCTTTCGGTCTTGGTCATGACCGGCATCACCGTGACGATGGACATGCCGCGGGCATGGTCGAGCGCCGCGGCCACACTGCCCTGCTTCGCCAGCCGGATCAGGTTGCGCGTGGTCGGGAACGGCAGCTTGAAGCGGCCACTTTCACCGCCCTCCACCGCCTCGCGCGGCGACACCCAGATCGAGTCCGTCGACTCGCGCCCGTCATGCGCGCCGAGCTGATCGGGCGGTGCTGCCGCGAGGAAAAACCAGGTGTCGAAGCGCTTGGGCATGCCCTCCGGCGTGATCCAGTGCGCGTAAGGCACGAGCGTGTCGAGCGCGAGCTGGAGGCCGTTGTCGGCGAGGATGCTGAGGAAGCTGATCTTGTGCTCGTTCAGCGCGACGCGGTGCGCGTCCGCGATCTCGCCGGCGCGCTTGGCATCGATCGGGACACCCGAGCCCTTCGGCCGCGCCAGCAGGATGCCGCTCTCTTCGAAGGTCTCGCGGATCGCGGCGATGCGGAAGCCGCGCTCCGCTTCGCTCAGGCCTTCGCCGCCCGAATACAGCTCGGACCGGGCGACGATCTCCTTGTCGCCGGCATCGACGCTGCCGCCGGGAAACACCAGCGCACCCGAGTTGAACTCGATCTGATGATGGCGGACCATCATAAAGACCTCGATTTCCCGTGCTGCGCCGTCGCGCAGCAGCAGGATCGTCGACGCGGGGCGTGATGCGGCGATCTCGGCCATGCAACTAACCTGCCGCGCTCGATTGCGGCTGGAGATTGGCGCGCTTGTCGACGCGGGCCACGCGCGACAGCAGATAATCGACCTCGGCCTTCGCCGCCGGCGTGATGGTCGCGCCCGGCTTGCGCTGTGCGCTGGAGGCGATGATGCCGCGCTTCTGCAGCACGTATTTGCGCACGGCGAGCCCTGCACCGGGCTGCTGTTCATAGCGGATCAGCGGCAGATGCGCGTCGAACAGGTCATGCGCGGCGTCGCGCTTACCATCCTTCGAGAGACGGACGACGTCGATCAGAAGCTCGGGGAAGGCATAGCCGGTCATGGCGCCGTCGGCACCGCGCTCCATCTCGAAATCGAGGAACAGGCCACCATTGCCGCAAAGAATCGAGAGCGGCCGCAGCGAGCCGTCCTTCTGGAAGTTGCGCAAGGTCGAGATCTTTTCCAGCCCCGGCCAGTCCTCGTGCTTGAGCATCACGCAATTCGGATTGTCGGTGACGATCTTGCGGATCACTGCGGGGGTGAACACCACCGACAGCGTCAGCGGATAGTCCTGGAGCACCCAGGGCACGTCAGGACCGATCGCTTCGGCAGCCTGCTTGAAATAGCCAATGATCTGGTCGTCGGTGCGCAAGGACGGCGGCGGGGCGATCATCACGCCGGCGGCGCCCGCATCCATCGAGGCCTTCGCCAGCGAGCGCATGGTCGCAAAACCCGGGGCGGAGACGCCGACGATCACCTGCATCTTCTTGGCGCGCTTGACGAAGCGCACCGCAACCTGCTCGGCCTCGGCCGCATCGAGCTTCGGCGCCTCACCAAGGATGCCGAGCACCGTGACGCCGTCGCAGCCGACCTCCTCGTAGAAATCGGTCAGGCGGTCGATCGAGCGCTCGTCGATCCGGCCGTCATCGTGGAACGGCGTCGGCGCGATTGCGAAGGTGCCCTTGGCGTCGGCGGTGAGTTTCATCGTCTTTCCTTGTCCATCTTTCCTTCGTCATTCCGGGATGGCCTGAAGGGCCAGGCCCGGAATGACGGTGTGGCTAAAACCGCCGCGCGCCCATCTTGATCTGCTCCTCGGAGAAGAAGATCTCCTTGGCGTGATCGACGATGTCCTGAGCCTTCCAGCCCGTGTGCGGCGGTTTCCAGCCTTCCATCTCCATCATCCGCATTTCGCGCACGCCGCGGGGTCCGGACACGCCCAGCACCTTGCCGGTCTGATCGCCCGACAAATCGCTGACCATGTATAGCACGGCCGGTGCGATGCCGTCCGGCCCCAACGCCGCACCGGGGTTCTCCTTATAGCGGGGCAGGTCTGCGGTCATGCGGGTCAGCGCGCCCGGGGCCAGGGTCCAGATCCGGATGTTGTATTTGCGGCCCTCGATCGCCAGCACATTGGACAGACCCCAGATGCCGCCCTTGGCCGCGCCGTAATTGGTCTGGCCGAAATTGCCGATCAAGCCGGAGGTCGAGGAGGTGTTGACGATGACGCCGCCGCCGTTTTCCCGCATCCAGCGAAACACCGGCATGGTGCAACAAAAGGTGCCCTTCAGGTGCACCTTGATGACCTTGTCCCAGTCGGCCTCGGAGGCCTTGGCAAAGGTCTGGTCACGCAGGATGCCGGCGTTGTTGACGAGGATATCGGCGCGGCCGAAATGCTTGATCGCGTCGTCGAACACCGACTGGCCGCCCTCCATGGTGGAGATGTCGGCGCCGTTGGCGACTGCCTTGCCGCCCTCGGCCTTGATCGCGTCGACCACCTGCTGCGCCATCGACTTGTCGGCGCCCGAGCCGTCACGCGGCCCGCCGAGGTCGTTGACCACGACCGCCGCCCCTTCCCGCGCGAACAGTTTTGCGTAGGCCTCACCGAGCCCGCCGCCCGCGCCGGTGATCAGCGCAACCTTGCCGTCGAGTAGTCCCATGGTGGCTTCTCCCTGTTTTTGTTTCTTTCTTCGCCTCTCCCCGCGTGCGGGGAGAGGCCGGAAATCAAGCGCAGCTTGATTTCCGGGTGAGGGGGAGGCTCCGCGAACTCAACTCTCAGCGTCCCCGTGGAGACTCCCCCTCACCCCACCCTCTGCCCGCAAGCGGGGCGAGGGAGTGCGCCGCCAGTGCCTTACTAACCCAGCACCGTCTTGCCGTTCTTGATCACGGTGACGCCGCGCGACTTTACCTTGGCTTCGAACGAGATCACGTTGCCGTCCTTCCAGAGGTCCATGGTCACGGTCTCGCCGGGATAGACCGGCGAAGAGAACCGCGCGACGTGCTGCCGGAACGCGGACGGATCGTAGTCGGCATAAGTCTGGAGCACGCCACGGCAGGTGATGCCGTAGGTGCACATGCCATGCAGGATCGGGCGCGGGAAACCGGCCTTCTTGGCGAATGCGGGATCGGAGTGCAGCGGGTTGCGATCGCCGCAGAGGCGATAGACCAGCGCCTGGTCGGGGCGTGTGGTGATGTCGATGGTTCTGTCAGGCGCGCGCGACGGGATCGCGTGCGGATCGGGCTGGGTCAGGTTCGGCCCACCAAAGCCGCCGTCGCCGCGGGCGAAGCGCGAGGCTACCAGCGTCGCCAGCTTCTCGCCCTTCTCGTTCTTCAGCACTGTCTGGTGGCTGATCACCACGCCCTTGTCCTTGCCCTTGTCATAGACCTCGAGCACGGAAGAATCGGCGGTGATGTGCGCGGCCGTCGGCAAAGGCTGATGAAACGTGATGTCGCGCTCGCCGTCGACAACCATCACGCGGTTGAGGTTCATCTCGCCGGGGCCCGAGCCCCAGGCCGCGACGGAAGCGAAGGTCGGCACCACCTTGAGCGGCCGCGGCGTCAGCGTGCCCTCGTTGACGAAGCCCAGCTCGTTTTCGTCCATCGGATCGGCCCCGAGCCCGATGCCATAGGCATAGAGCATCACCTCGCGATCGCTGTAGGCGTATTTCTGGCCGAGGTTCTTGAGAGCTTTGAGTTCTTCGTATCTGGCGGACATTTTTCTGGTTTCCTCCCCGGATTTTCGACGCCGCTGTTCGTTGATGTGCCCTCTCCCCCTTGTGGGAGAGGGCAGCGAGATATCAGCAACAAACTCACTTGGGTGAGGGGTTGGCTCCGCACAGAGAGTCATTCCGCGGAAAGAGACCCCTCATCCGGCGCTTCGCGCCACCTTCTCCCACAAGGGGAGAAGGGAAAGCAGCTCGCGTCAGGCGGGTGTAAAGAACGGCAATGGTGCGCCGTCGGTGGGCTTGAACACCACCTTCACCTTCTGGCCGATCTTCAACTTCGTCAGATCGCAATCGACGAAGTTGGTCTGCAGCGACGGGCCTTCCTTCAGCGTAACGTAGCCGATCGCGTAAGGACCGGTGGGCGACTTCCGCATCAGGCTGTAGGTGTAGATCGTGGCCTCGCCCGAAGACTCCTCCCACACCGTTTTGTCGGAGAAGCAGAACGGGCAGATCGCGCGCGGAAAGTAATGCGCTTCGCCGCATGCGGTGCAGCGCTTGATCATGAACTTGCTCTCTTTGGCCGCTTCCCAGAACGGCGCGGTCTCGGCGTTCGTCACCGGAGCCGGATACTTTTTTGCTTCGCTCATCACACGCGCTCCAGAATGGCGGTCGAGGCGGCATGGCGGACGCCCAAAAGGCCGCCGGTGCCGTGGGCGATGGCGAGATCGCAGTTCTTGACCTGCACCTTCGGATGCGCCTCGCCGCGCAACTGCCTGACGGCCTCGATGATCTTGGTCATGCCGCCGCGGTTGACGGGATGGTTACTGCACAGGCCACCACCGTCCGTGTTGAACGGCAGCTTGCCGACGCCGGAGATCAGATTGCCGTCAGCGACGAACTTGCCGCCCTCGCCCTTCTTGCAGAAGCCGAGGTCCTCGAGCTGCATCAAGACCGTGATGGTGAAGCTGTCGTAGATCGAGGCGTATTTGATGTCCTTCGGCGCGATGCCCGCTTCATCAAACGCGCGCGGACCGGACCAGACGCCGGCGGAGTAAGTGAGGTCGAGATCCTTGCCGCCGCGCGGGCCCTTCATCGCCTCGCCATGGCCGATCAGGCGCACTTGCGGCTTCTTCAGGCTCTTGGCGATCTCGGGCGTCGTCACGATGAGCGCGCCGCCGCCGTCGGAGACGACACAGCAATCCATGCGATGCAAGGGATCGGAAATCATCGGCGAGTTCAGGACATCCTCGACGGTGACGACGTCCTTGAGCATCGCGTGCGGATTGTATTGCGCGTGATGCGAGGCTGCGACCTTGATCCACGCGAGTTGCTCGCTCGTGGTGCCATAGTCGTGCATGTGGCGCATGGCACACATGCCATAGGCATTGTGCGTGGTCGCACCGTAAGCGGACTCGAAATCGACCTCGGCACCGGCCGCGCGCGGCGGCATCGGACCGGTGCGCGGCTTGCCGGCGAGCGTGATCAGCGCGATCGAGCACTTGCCCGCGGCGATGGCTTCAGCGGCGTGGCCGAGGTGGATGATATAGGAACAGCCGCCGGTTTCGGTGGAATCGACGTGACGGAGTTTTTTGGTGTTGAGGCCGAGATAGTCGACCATCGGCCAGGCGCCGCCCGGGGCGTCGCCGGCGCAGAAATAGCCGTCGACATCGTCCTTGGTGAGCCCGGCATCCTCGATCGCGCCTTTGGCGACCTCGGCATGGAGCTGGGCTGTGGATTTGTCCGGCGCATGCCGGGTCGGGTGTTCATAGATCCCGGCAATGTAGGCCTTGCCCTTGATGGTCAAAACTTAGGTCTCCGCTGGCGTTTCTTCTTGCTCCGTTTTTCTGAACCGCGAATGCCCCGTTGGCAAGCGCGGAAATATTCCGTCGGGCGAGAGGGCAGCGGGTTGGCGCAACTCGCCACTCCATCATCCAGAGGCGCAGGGGAAGGTCTTTCGCATCGTCATTGCGAGCGCAGCGAAGCAATCCAGGAGTCTTTCCGCGGATGCATTTTCTGGATTGCTTCGCTACGCTCGCAATGACGTCCCGGACGGACAAAGTCGTAAAGGTGTTTTGCCCGACGGCACAAGCGATTTTCCATTTTTCGAAAACAACCCCATGCAAAGTAGAACGGTGGTTGATTTCGAACAGAAATCGTGGGTTAGCCGAGGGCGCAACCCACCTCTCTACTTTCCACATCGAGAAAGAAGTGGTGGGTTACGCTGCGCTAACCCACCCTACGGGACTGCCCTACTCCGCCGCGATCTGACGCGGCGCAGGCGGTGGACTGGCGAGGTCGGCGGCGAGTTGGGCGTAGCGAGCCTTGGCGTCCTGGACCGCCTTCTCCTTCACCGGGCCGTAGCCGCGGATGCGATCGGGCAACGAGAGCAGTTCTACCGCGGTGTCGATGGTGACCGGCGACAACAGGCCGAGCACGGTGGCGACGTCCTTCTCGTAGCCTGCAATCAGATCGCGCTCGAGCTTGCGGTCGGCGCTGCGACCGAAGATGTCGAGTGGTGTGCCGCGCAGGAACTTGAACTTCGCCAGCACGCGGAACACCCTGAGCATCCACGGCCCAAACGCGCGCTTCTTCGGGCGTCCCAGCGCATCGACGCCGCTTGCCAAAATCGGCGGCGCGAGATTGAAGTTGAACTTGAAGTCGCCCTCGAACTGGTCGCGGAGCTGCTGCTCGAAGGCGCCGTCGGTGAAGAGGCGCGCGACTTCGTATTCATCCTTGTAGGCCAGCAGCTTGGCGTAGTTCACCGCGACCGCGCGCGGCAGTGCGTCGTCATAACCGCCCTTCACTGCAGCATCTCGGACCTCGTCGACCAGCTTGCGGTAGCGTTTTGCCAGCCGGCTGTTCTGATAGGCGGTCAGATGCTTGGCGCGGTGCTCGATGACCTCGTCTAACGTCATTGCGTCCAAGGTCTTAGGCGCAACGACCTCGTCAGTCCCCTTCAGCATGTCCGCAAGGCGCGCGGGATCGGCGACCGCGAGGCGGCCGAGGCGGAAGGCTTCCTTGTTCATCTTGATCGAGACGCCGTTGACCTCGATCGCCTGCTCGATCGCTTCCGCCGAGAGAGGCAGTAGGCCCTTCTGGTAGGCGTAGCCCATCATCATCATGTTGGTGGCAATAGAGTCGCCGAGAAGCTGTTCGGCCGGCTTGGTGAAATCGAAGAACACCGAGTCCTTGTGCAGCGCCGTTTCCAGCACCGCGTTCAGCTTGCGGGTCTGGAAGTTGAAGTCGCGGTTGAGGATGAAATCGGCGGTGGGGATGACGTGGCTGTTGATGATGCCGCGGGTGCGGCCGGAGTCACAGAGCGTGATCGCGTCCTTGGCGACCGCGACCACCTCGTCGGCCGCGAGCACGAGATCGGCCGTGCCGGTGACGATGCGCGAGCAGGTCACCTCGGCGGGATGATCCGACAGGCGGACGTGGCTCAGCACCGCCCCGCCCTTCTGCGCCAGACCGGACATGTCGAGAATCATCGAGGCCTTGCCCTCGATGTGCGCGGCCATGCCGAGCAGCGCACCGATGGTCAAAACGCCGGTGCCGCCGACACCGCCGATGGCGATGTTGTAGGGCTTGTCCAGCGACGGACGTGAAGCGGGCTCGGGCAGTTCGCCGATCTCAGCGAGCTCTGCCGGGGCGCGGTGACGCGGCGCACCGCCGTCGATGGTGACGAAGGACGGACAGAAGCCCTTCAGGCACGAATAGTCCTTGTTGCAGGAGGACTGGTTGATGGCGCGCTTGCGCCCGAACTCGGTCTCCAGGGGCTCGACCGAGATGCAATTCGACTGCACCGAGCAGTCGCCGCAGCCTTCGCACACGGCCGGGTTGATCATGACGCGGCGCGGCGGATCCTCCATCAGGCCGCGCTTGCGGCGCCGCCGCTTCTCGGCAGCGCAGGTCTGCACGAACACGATCGCCGACGTGCCCTTGTATTCCCGGCACATCTTCATGACATCCTGCAGCTCGTCGCGATGATATTTCTTCACGCCGGGCGCGATGGTGTCGGCCGGATAGGCGTCGGGATTCTCCGAGACCAGATAGATCTCGCGGATGCCTTCGGCGTGAAGCTGGGAGGTGATCTGCTGCGGCGACAGATCGCCGTCATGGCGCTGGCCGCCGGTCATGGCGACGGCGTCGTTGTAGAGGATCTTGTAGGTGATGTTGGCTTTCGAGGCGATCGCCTGGCGGATGGCGAGAATTCCCGAGTGGAAGTAAGTGCCGTCGCCGAGGTTCGCAAAAATGTGGTTTTCGTTGGTGAAGGGCGCGATGCCGACCCACGGCACGCCCTCGCCGCCCATATGCGTGAACGTCTCGGTCGAGCGGTCCATCCACAGCGCCATGAAGTGACAGCCGATGCCGGCGAGCGCGCGGCTGCCTTCGGGGACCTTTGTCGATGTGTTGTGGGGACAGCCGGAGCAGAAATACGGGGTGCGGGAGACAGGCGCAGTTGCCTGCATTTGCGTGGCTTGGCGACCGTTGAACCAGTCCGCCTTGGCGCGGAGCATCTCCGCGATCTCGGGGTTCAGATTAAGTCGAAGCAGCCGCTCGGTGAGCGAGGTCGCAAGCGAAGCGACGCTGAGCTCGGCGGCGAAAGTCAGGAATCGCTTGTCGTGCTCGTCCATCTTGCCGACGATGCGCGGTCGGACGTCGTCGCGCCAGTTGAACAGCTCCTGCTTGACCTGGTTCTCGACGATCTCGCGGCGCTCCTCGACGATGAAGATCTCTTCGAGGCCGACCGCGAACTGGCGCACGCCTTCCGGCTCCAGCGGCCAGGGCATGCCGATCTTGTAGAGGCGAAGGCCGATTCTAGCCGCGACCTCCTCGGTGATGCCGAGCTCGCGCAGCGCTTGCCGTACATCCTCATAGCTTTTGCCCGACGCCATGATGCCGAAGCGGGCGTTCGGGGAATCCATCGTGATGCGGTTGACCTTGTTGGCGCGCGCAAAGGCGATCGCGGCAAAGCCCTTGTAGTCCTGGAGGCGACGGTCCTGCTCGAAGCGGTCATCCGGCCAGCGCAGATTGAGGCCGCCGGGCGGCAGCTCGAAATCAGTCGGGATGATGAAGGGCTTCATCTCGTCGGTGAGGTCGATCTCGGCGGTGGTCTCCACCGTCTCGGTGATGACCTTCATGCCGACCCAGCAGCCCGAGTAGCGCGACATCGCGATGCCGAGCAGGCCCATCTCGATCATCTCGTGGATGCTGGAGGGATAGAGATAGGGCATCAGCGCCGAGATGAAGGCGTGGTCGGACTGATGCGGCACGGTCGAGGACTTTGCGCCGTGATCGTCGCCGGCCAAGCAGAGCACGCCGCCATTCTTGGCCGAGCCCGCGGCATTGCCGTGGCGGAAGACGTCGCCGCAGCGGTCGACGCCGGGGCCCTTGCCGTACCAGATGCCGACCACACCGTCATACTTGGCGCCGGGCGAGAGGTTGAGCTGCTGCGAACCCCAGATTGCGGTGGCCGCGAGATCCTCGTTCACGCCGGGCTGGAACTTGATGTTGTACTGCTCGAGATGTTTTCGCGCGGCAAAAAGCTGTTGGTCGTAGCCGCCGAGCGGCGAGCCGCGATAGCCGGAGATGAAGCCCGCGGTGTTGAGGCCGCTCGCGCGGTCGCGCCGGATCTGGGCCATGGGCAGGCGGACCAGCGCCTGGATGCCCGTAGTGAAGACGTGTCCGGTTTCCTGGGTGTATTTCTGATCGAGACTGATCGGCCCCTGGTTGATGCCCATGCTGTCCTCGTTTCACCGCCCTATTCAGGTCTTGCTCACTTAAGATCGCTTAAGCCGTTGCCTGCCCGTTGTTTTCAGCTAGGGCGCGCCGACCACCTGCGCCACTTTATGTCGGATATTTAACGCTTCGCACCACAAATCTGGCTCGGAAGCGGCGACGAGTAAAAATCGCAATTTCGTGGCCGGAAAGGCATTGGGCATTTTCAATTTGTGTCATCATGCACCGCCATCGCGAAATGACGTGACGCCCCTATAATCTGGAATGACGACGTTTGGTCGCGGGAGAAGGCCGAGGATGCGGACGATTCTGGCGGGCCTGGTTTTGTGCAGTGCAATTGTGGGCGCAGCGACGGCCAGCGAGCCGTCACCGGAGATGATTGCCCGCGGCGAGGCGCTGGTGGTGGCTGGCGATTGCGCGGGCTGCCACACCGCCGATCCTGCAAAGCCTTTTGCCGGCGGAACGCGCATCGACACGCCGTTCGGCGCGATCTTCACCCCGAACCTGACGCCCGATCGCGACACCGGGATCGGCGCCTGGACCGACGCCGACTTCACCCGCGCCTTGCGCTACGGCACCGCGCCGGACGGCTCGCTGTACTACCCGGCCTTCCCCTACCCCTATTTCACCCGGATGACCAAGGACGACACGCTGGCGATCCGCGCCTATCTCGCAACGCTGCCGCCCGTCGTGAGCCGCAACAAGCCGCCGGAGCTGCGCTGGCCGTTCGGCTATCGCGGCCTGATGCGGGCCTGGAATTACCTGTACTTCAAGCCCGGCTTGTTCGAGCCGGATCAGGGCAAGAGCACCGAATGGAATCGCGGCGGCTATCTCGTCACCGGGCTCGGCCATTGCGGCGCCTGCCACACGCCGAAGAACTACTTCGGCGCAGACAAGGATGCGCTGGCGTTGTCCGGCAACGACATCGGCGGCTGGTTCGCTCCAAGGCTCGATGGCGCGGCGCGCAGCGGGCTGAAGTCCTGGAGCGTCGAGGACCTCGCCGAATATCTGCAAAGCGGCCGCAACGCCAGGAGCCACGCCGACGGGCCGATGGCCGAGGTCATCGTCGGCTCGACCTCGAAGATGAGCGATGCCGACGTGCGCGCGATGGCCGTGTATCTGAAGAGTCTGCCGGCGGCGCGGCGTGAGCCGATTGTGACGCCGCCTGATGATGCCGAGATGAAGGCCGGCCAGGCTGTCTACGCGCGGCTCTGCATCGCCTGCCATGAAGCCGACGGCTCCGGCGCGCCGCGCATCTATCCGCCCTTGCCCGGCAATGCGCTGCTGCAATCGGTCAATCCATCCTCCACCTTGCGCATCATGCTCGACGGCGCGCACACCGTGACGACGCCCCGCGCCCCGAACACGGGCGAGATGCCGGGCTATGCCAAGCAACTCTCCGACGAGCAGATCGCCGCGGTGACGAACTACATCCGCAACTCCTGGGGCAATGCCGCGCCGCTGGTCACGCCGGCACAGGTGGCGAAAGCGCGGAAGCAGGAGCCGTGATGGCGGAAAGTACCGGGCGACGAAAGTGCACTCCCTCTCCCCGTTCTTACGGGGAGAGGGTTGGGGTGAGGGGCAGCCTCCGCAAAGATGGTGACATTTGAACGCGCGGAGAGTCCCCCTCACCCGCCGCGCTTCGCGCGTCGGCCTCTCCCCGCGCGCGGGGAGAGGCGAAGATCTACCGCTCATCTCCCGTGAAGACGAACTTCGGCATCTCCCATTTGTAGCCCACCGCGAGCAGGCGGAAGCCGATGCCGAGCACAAATATCAAAATGGTCCAGAGCTCGGCGTTGAGCTTGAGGCCGAACGCCGTGGCATAGAACAGGCCGGTGACGACCGAGACGCTGGCATAGAGCTCGGAGCGGAACAGCAGCGGCACGTCGTTGCAGAGGATGTCGCGCAACACGCCGCCGGCGGAGCCCGTCACCATGCCGGAGACGATGACGATCGGCAGCGAGGCATCCATCTGCCAAGCGACGTCGCAGCCGGCCATGGTGAAGACGACGAGCCCGATGGCATCGAGCATGATGAAGGCGACCTTGAGCCTGTGCACGAGGCGCGCGAACAGGATTGTAATGAAGGCCGCGCCGCCAGCCAGCGCGAGATAGATGGGGTTAGCGACCCAGGCCAGCGGATAATGTCCGAGGAAGAGGTCGCGCAGCGTGCCGCCGCCGAGCGCGGTGATGCAGCCGAGGAAGCAGACGCCGAGCCAATCCATGCTGCGCCGGCCGGCCGCAAGCGCCGCGGTCATGCCCTGTGCGGCCACCGCAACCAGGGAAAGGAAATGCAGCACGCTATCGCTCGGCGGCAGGCTCCACATCGCTTTGTTCCCTTCCGTCCGTGGCGGAACCATCTCCGGGTTCCCCGATGAAACAGGTTCCCGATTCCCGCGAGGTGGGCAACCTGCGACGAAAGCATAAAGGATCCGGAACAGAATCTCGCAGCTACGGGTTGACCTGCCGCAATAACCGAGGAGACCAATCGATGGCTGACGACCGTTTTCCAAACGATCCGTACCGCCCGAATCTCGCCGAGGATGAGTATCTTCGCCAAGCGCGCCGGGATGCCGACCTGCAGGCCGATCCCGAGCTCGGCGAAGGTCCCGCCTCCAGCGGCAAAATTGCGTTGTTCGCCGTCGCGATCGCGCTGGTGCTGGGCGCTGTGTTCTACGGACTGAACAACACCAGCACGAACAACCAGGCCAGCAATGCGCCACCCGCGCAGACCGCCCAGACGCAACCGGCCAATCCGGCCGCGCCTCCCGGCATGAAGAACAACGCCTCGCCGGGCGTGACCACGGGTGCGGCGCCGAACAAGCCGGCGGAGCCGGCTGCGCCGTCTGACGGCGGCAAGGCGCAGTAACACCATCACGCTGTCATCGCGGGCATGACGACAGGAACGAACACGGCGGGACCCGACATCCCGCCGCGTGTCGTTAGTTTGACCGTTTGCGTCAGCCAAACCGTTTGCGTCAGCTAAACCGTTTGCGTCAGCTAAACATCTTGTTGAGCTCGCCGCCGGAATAGCCGCCGGCCAGCTCTGCGAACGTCCCCTTCTCCGCCATCTCCTTCGCTGCGCGCATGAAGCCGCCCCAGGCCGCGCGCGCCAGCGAGCCGCCGACACTGATCCGGCGTACGCCGAGATCGGCGGCTTCCTGCAACGAGAGTCCGGAGCCGCCGATCAGCAGATTGAACGGCTTGGGATGCACGGCCTTCACCACTGCCGCGATGTCCTCGCGCGTCTTCAAGCCCGGCGCATAGAGGCAGTCGGCACCAGCGTCGGCATAGGCGGTGAGCCGGTCGATCACGAGCTCGAGGTCGGTCACACCCCACAGATACGCCTCGCAGCGACCGACCAGCATGGTGCCGCTGTCGCCGATCGCCTTGCGCGCCGCCTTCATGCGCTCGACCGCGAGCGCACGCTCATAGATCGGCTTGTCCTTGTCGCCGGTGGAATCCTCGATCGACAGGCCGGCCACGCCGGTCCGCACGCCGCGCTCGACATTTTCCGCAACCTTGTCGGGTTCGACCGCGAAGCCGCCCTCGAAATCCGCGTTCACGGGGATGTCGACGGCCGAACACAATGCTGCCAGATGCTGACAGACGTCGTCGACCGCGACGCGGTTATCGGCGTGCCCGATCGTCCAGGCGAAGCCGGCGCTGCTCGAGGCGATCGCCTGGAAGCCGAGATGCTGCAGCGCTTTGGCGCTGCCGACGTCGAACGGATTGGGCAGGATGAAGCAGCCGCTCTCGTGCATCTTCCTGAATGTCGCGCGCTTGTCCGCGGTCGTGACGTGCATGTTTCTCTCCCTTGTTGGCCGCGCAGACATAGGCACGCAGTGACGCGCGCGCTAGTGCGCGTCGTGTACGGCGCGGCTGTCCTTCGGCGCCTGTTCGCGGTCGGTCATGCCATAATCGCGGATCACGCTGGCAATGCGCAGGCGATAGTCGGCGAAGATCTTGCTGCGGCCCTTGGCCTGCGAGCGGCGGTGCTCCATCGTGTTGCGCCAGGCCTCGACCGCCGCCTCGTCGCGCCAGAACGACACCGACAGGATCTTGCCCTTCTCCGTCAGGCTCTCGAAGCGCTCGACCGAGATGAAGCCGTCGATGGTTTGCAGGAGCGGCTTCAGATCGGCCGCGATATCGAAATAGTCCTGGCGGTGTTCCGGCTTCGGCCAGACTTCGAAGATCACGGCGATCATGGGCATCTCCTCAAGATGGTGTTGGTGCCGCCTATAATACCACCTTGCGCAGGAAGGTCCGCTCCTCGCTAAGAATAAACTTGTTCTCCTCCGCGAAACGGAAATTGGCCATGCCTTCCGCATCCTGGCGCAGCCGCGCGCGATAGGCCTCATAGGCCGCCAGACTCTCGAAGGTGATCAGCGCGAAGGCGATGTTGTTGGTGCCCTCATGCGGCATGAAATAGCCGATCAGGTCGCCGCCGCATTTCGGGATGATGGTGAGCCAGCGCTTCGAATACTCCTCGAACTGCGCGCGCTTGAACGGATCGAGCTGGTAGCGGATGAAGACGGTGACGGACATGCGGGGTTCTCCTCATTTCTCCGTCATTGCGAGCCAACGGGTCCGCGCGAAGCGCGGCCCGATGACAGGCTCCGCGAAGCAATCCAGAGTGCGGCCGCGGAGGCAGCCTGGATTGCTTCGTCGCTTTGCTCCTCGCAATGACGAATTGGTTACAGCCTACGCGCTTGCCCGGCTACAATGCTTCGGCTATCATCGAAGCATGAAATCAGGACCCGACATCGCCATGGTCGCTTCGCTCGTCGGCGACCCCGCCCGCGCCAACATGCTCACCGCGCTGATGAACGGCCGCGCGCTCACCGCGAGCGAACTCGCGCAGGAAGCCGGCATCACGCCGCAGACCGCGAGTTCGCATCTCGCCAAGCTCGAGGCCGGCGGGCTGGTCGAGCCGGAGAAGCAGGGTCGGCACCGCTACTATCGCCTCACCGATCCCGACGTCGCCGGTGTGCTCGAAGGGCTCGCTGGCCTCGCGGCACGGGCCGGCCACATGCGCGTGCGAACGGGGCCGAAGGATCCGGCACTGCGGCGGGCGCGGATCTGCTATGACCATCTCGCCGGCGATCTCGGCGTGCAGATGCTGGACTCCTTGCGCGAGCGGCGCCTGGTGAAACAGAAGAAGCAGGAGATCGAACTGACGGTGGAGGGCGAGCGCTTCCTCGCCAAGCATCTGCAGATCTCGCCCGACATGCTCGCCCATCCGCGCCGCCCCATCTGCAAGGCCTGCCTCGACTGGAGCGAGCGGCGCCATCATCTTGCCGGCACGCTCGGCGCGGCCATGATGAAGCGCTTCACCGAATTGAAGTGGGCCGCACGCGATGCGACGCCCGGCAGCCGCGTGGTGAACTTCACCCGAACCGGCGAAAAGCAGTTCGCCGCACTGTTCGGCGACGGGCGGGAATAAACACAACTGCGTGTGAACGGCGACTCTCGTCATGGCCGGGCTTGACCCGGCCATCCACGCGTTTATTGCGGCTCGCACGTGGATGCCCAGGACATCTGCGCGAAGACGCGCTTCGCGCTTTTGCCCGGGCATGACGGAGACTGTGTCTCGCAGCATCAATTCCAATCAGAGACCTCCATGAACCGCATCCTGTCGGCCACGCTCTGCGCCGCCCTTCTCGCCTCTCCACTCGCCTCCACCCATGCCGCCGACACCACACCGCGCGAGCCCTATGGCATCGCGCTCGAGGGCTTTGCCTATCCCTATCCCGTCAACCTATTGCCGCTGGTCAACGACGGCGAGAATGTCCGCATGGCCTATATGGACGTGGCGCCAGTGCAGCCGAATGGCCGCACCGTGCTGCTGCTGCACGGGCGCAATTTTCCGTCGAGCTACTGGGCGCCGGTGATCAGGATGCTGAGCGAGGCCGGCTATCGCGTCGTCGTACCGGACCAGATCGGCTTCGGCAAATCCTCCAAGCCGCAGGGCGAACTGCATTTCGACACGCTGGCGCGCAACACCATCGCGCTGCTCGACCATCTCAAGATCGACAAGGCCGACATCGTCGCCCATTCCATGGGCGGCATGTTAGGGGTGCGCATCGCGCGGGCCTATCCGGATCGTGTTGTGCACCTCGTGCTGACCGCGCCGATCGGGCTGGAAGACTATCGCCTCTACGTGCCGCCCGTGCCGACCGAGAAGATCATCGAGACCGAGGACAAGCTCACGGCGGAAGGCTACCGCAAGCAGCTCGAGAGCAACTATGCGATCAAGCTCCCGCCTGATCAGATCACGCCGTTCGTCGACGCGCGCTTCAACGTCAAGGGCAGCCCGGACTATCCGCGCTGGCTGCGCGCCTTCGTCAGCTCAGGCCAGATGATCTATCGCGAGCCTGTGGCACACGAGATTCCGCTTCTTTCCGAGCCGACGCTGTTCATCATGGGCGCCGACGACCACAACGCCCCGGGCCGGCCGAACGCACCAGAGGCGCTACGGTCGAAGATGGGACACAACGCCGATCTCGCAAAGACGCTGGCCGCCAAGATGCCGAACGCGCGGGCCGAGGTGGTTCCGGACACCGGTCACCTCGTCTTCCTGGAAGCGCCCGACAAGTACAAAGAATTGGTGCTCGGCTTCCTCGGCCGCTAGCGCCAGTCGCTATCGCCTGACGCGACAACGAGGCGCGCATTCATGTCGCATTCAGGTCATGATTGCCAAGTTGGATCGCGCCGTGTCGACACGTTCCACCAAGTTTAACGTGTCCAATCGTGTCTTTTGATTCATTGTGCGCCCAAGCGCCTGCCCCAAGGACGAGAAGGAAGATCAAATGAAATATCTGCTCGCAGCCGTGATGCTCGCCAGCGCCGTCGTCGGCTTCAGCGAGGCGGCTAGCGCCGCCGGCGGCTGCGGCCCCGGCTGGTATCGCGGCCCCTATGGCGGCTGCCGCCCGATGCGCGGCCCGGTCGTGGTCGCTCCTCGGCCGCCGGTCGTGGTCGCTCCGCGCCCGCGCGTGTGCCCCTACGGCTTCCGCTGGTACGCCGGCCGCTGCCGCCCGTTCTGAACTGTTCGTACTGCAAAGTGGCCGCGCTGCATTGGCTGGCGCGGCCATTTTTGTCGATGATGCCTGAACAAAACGGGGACCGCAAAGCGGTCCCCGTTTGTCGTCGGCAGGCTGCGGTGGCGGCGACCTTACCAATGACGCCAATGGCGACGATGCCAGCGCCGACGCCAGCCCCAGTGACGGCGGCGCCAACCCCAGTGCCGATGACGCCAGCCCCAATGGCGGCCGTGCCAGCCGACCTGCTCGGGCTTGAGGTGAGCGGCTTCCTCGCTGGTGGTGACTGCGGGATGGGCGTCCGGATTGCCTTGCGACATGCGAGCGCCGTCATCGATCGGCTGCGGCGACAACGGCGCGGCCTGTGCAGTGGCCGTGAACGCGGCCGCTCCAGCCGCGACACCGAATGCAAGTTTCAAAAAGTTCCGGCGCTCCATGACATGTCCTCTGGGCTATCGGGCGAGTGATGCAGAGCGAAGTGTCGGGGTGACAGCATGAACTGCGGCTGAATCGCGCATTCAGATTCATGGAAAAGCTGGCACGAAGCTTGGTAGCCCGTATCGAGCGCAGCACAGCCAACGCTGCCGTCATTCCGGGATGCGTGGCTACGTCCCAAACTCCTGCGCGAGCACCAACGTCTCGCGCGTGCGCGTGACCTCGGGCCAGTCGCGGTTGAAGTCCGCAGTCAGCCGCTTCAGCGCCTCGCCCCTCAGCATGGCCTCGAGCGCCGCCTCGTCAGCGAACTGATACATCGCCTGATGCAACGAGGGCTCGTCGAGACTCCAAAACCGCCACGCCTTGCTCACGCCGAACGCTTTCACCGCGTCCGGCAGATGTTCGGTCTCGTACCATTTGTCGAAGGCGGAACGCTTGCCAGGATCGGCGACGGTGGCACGGACGACGAAGAAGGTGGCGGGCATTGGTTGTCCTCCCGATGGTTGTTTGGCCGCAGGATAGCCGTTTATGGAAGAGCATACGACAGGTTGCCGAACGGCTTCTGCCCGAGGACCGTGAGTTGAGGCAGCCCCGCGAAAAATATTCGTCGCGGATGTCGGAACGCAGGCCCTTCGTCCGTCCTTGCGGTGAACCAGGACATGGAGATGCCGAATGGCCGACCTCACGCTGACCACCTTCGATTGGGTTCCCGAAATGCCGCGGGGTTTTGTGCGCGACCTTCGTGTGCGTTGGACCCTGGAAGAGGCTTCCTTGCCTTATCGCGTCGCGAGCGTGCCGTTCGACGCAAGGGGCGCCGCGCATTTTGCGCACCAGCCCTTCGGCCAGGTGCCGTGGCTGACCGATGGCGACATCTCGATCTTCGAAAGCGGCGCGATCCTGCTTCATCTTGGCGAGCGCAGCACAGCACTGATGCCGGCCGATCCGCGCGGTCGCAGCGAGGCTATGAAGTGGGTGTTCGCGGCGCTCAATTCAGTGGAGATGGCCAGCCTGCCCTGGTCCATCCTGAAGTTCACCGGCAATGCGGGCGACACGCCGGCATGGAAATTTCTGGACGATTTCCTCAAGCTCCGCCTCAAACACCTCGAACCGGTGCTGGCGGGTCGCGAATGGCTGGCGGGGTCCTTCTCCGTTGCCGATATCCTGATGTCGGACGTGCTGCGCCCCGTCGATCGTTTCGACGGGCTCGCGGGACATCCGGCCTGTCGCGCCTACGTCGCGCGCGCCACGGCCCGCCCGGCGTTCGTCAAGGCCCACGCAGACCAGATGGCGCATTTCGCTGCGGCAGATGCGGCACGTAGGGCGGATTAGCGAAAGCGTAATCCGCCACTTCTCCATCCCGGTGAAGCAGACCTTGGTGGGTTACGCCCAACGGCTTGCGCTTCGCGCAGCCGCGGGACTAACCCACCCTACACAACCGGGCATGGCGACAACGCTGACAACGAGGAACTTGGCAGCGGACAAGCATTGACGCGACCATCCGCTGAACCGCAGCGTGCCAGCCGTCATACTTTATTCAAAGACCGGGTCGAAGATTCCGCACACGACATGGGCTGGGTCGTCCTGCATGGATTCATCAAACCAGAAGAGACAGCCATGGCAACCAAGGTAAAGCCGGTTCCCGAGGGATACCACACCGTCACGCCCTATCTCGTCGTCGATGGCGCGGAGAAAATCATCCGTTTCATGAAAGACGCATTCGGAGCCCAACCGGTCTTCGAGCCGATGATGCGGCCCGACGGCAAGGTTGGGCATGCGGAGTTCAAAATCGGAAATTCTGTCGTGATGATTTCCGACTCCTCGGACCGCGCACAAGCAACGTCCACGATGCTGTATCTCTACGTACCCAATGTCGACGCAGTTTATCAGAAGGCGCTCAAGGCTGGCGGCACATCGTTGATGGAGCCCGCTGATCAATTTTACGGCGACCGAAGCGGCGGCGTGACGGATCCGGCCGGCAACCGCTGGCACATCGGCACCCATATCGAGGACGTATCTCCGGCCGAACTGAAGAAGCGCGCGGCGGAGGCCATGAAGCAGCACAAGGCCGCGTAGACAAAGAGAAAGCTTCGCAGCCGTAGGGCGGATTGGCGCTAACATAGTCCGCCAATCTGTCGTCAGAAAAGCGGCGGGTTACGGCTTCGCCTCTCCCGCCCTACGCGTTCGAGCTCGACCGTTGCGCGCTTCTAGTTCTGTGAACGCGTAAAGGGGACAAACCGCACGAGAGCGACGCTGCGCGTCGTCGTCTTGCCGGGGGCGACTTTTTCGACGACCGTGAGCTCCTGCGTGGTGTAACCGGCTCCCACCGGCATGACGAGACGACCCCCCACTTTGAGCTGCTCGATCAACGGCGGTGGCGGATGCTCCAGCGCGGCCGTCACGACGATGGCGTCAAAGGGACCGCATTCGGGCCAGCCATCGTAGCCGTCGCCAAGCCTGACGCTCACATTGTCATACGCGAGGTCTCTCAGAGTCTTGGTGGCGGTCTCGGCCAATTGCGGCATGATCTCGATGGTGCAGACCTTTCGCGCCAGGTGCGCAAGGATGGCGGCCTGGTAGCCCGAACCTGTGCCGATCTCGAGCACGACGTGATCGGGCGCGACCTCGGCCAAATGGGTCATCAAGGCCACGATGGAGGGCTGCGAGATGGTCTGGCCGAGGCCGATCGGTACTGGACTGTCGGCGTAAGCGATCGCGCAGGATCGCTCGGGGATGAACAGATGGCGTTTGGTTTGCGCCATGGCCTCGAGCACCTTTTCCGACAGGCCTTGCTGTCCCAAGCTACTTCCGGCGGACCGGGCGTAGGCCCGGATGGTTTCGACCATGGCGGCGCGTTCACGGACGCATTGGTCGTCCGGTGGTGCATCCTGTGCGGCCGCCTCCCACGCCGCGACAACCATGGCAAACAGGTGCAGCAAGGCCTTCATGATCGTGCGCTCTCCACGAGATACGCAATTGGCGTCGACCGCTTGAGCGCAACGCGTGGAGCCGGCCAATGCCGGCATCCAGTCGTTACAGCTTGTAGCCGATCTTTCGCAGCAGGTCTTTCCGCCACGCAATGTCCGCGTCGGTCTCAATGCCTAGCGGCGAGTTGCCATCCACCACGCCGAGCACGCCGCGCCCGAGGTCCGTTTGCGCGACGATCACCTGTGTCGGATTGGCCGTCGCACAATAGATGCGGCAGACCTCCGGCACCGCGCGCACCGCAGCCAGCACGTTGACGGGAAAGAATCCGTCACCCAGGAAGATCAGGAACGTGTGTCCGGCGCCGATGGCCAATGCGTTGTCGCGCGCGAGGGTGAGAGCAGGTTCGTCGTTCCCCGACCAGCGCACCAGCCGCTTGCCGGAGGCTTCACAGAAGGCCAGTCCGAAGCGGATGCCCGGCACCGCACCGACCAGCGCCTCGTGGAGGTCTTCCACGGTCTTGATGAAATGCGATTGGCCGAAGATGAAGTTGGTGGCGTCCGGCTTGACGATGGGCACCACGGCGAGTTCCATGGCTGCGCTCCCGCAAGGGTCCAACGCCAGTCATGGTAGGCCCCCGGCAGACGATTGCAAGCCGCTTCACATCAGCTTCATGGGCGTATCAGCGACCAGACGAAGGTCGATCCTGCCGATCAACTCCAGGCGGCGCATCTCCGCCGCGCTGATCGCGGCATCGGTCTGCCGCAACGTGCTGATGTTCGAGCCGAGCGACACGATCCCGCCGAGCACCAAGGCGATCGATCCGAGCGCCGCGACCTGACCTGCTCCGAGCAGGCCGAGGATCGTGATCAGCAGCAATGCGGCCCCGCCGCCGATCGCGATCTTGGAAGCCAGAATGAACTTCCGGCATCGCTCCGCGATCTCGGCCAACGCCTCGATCCGCGCTTCGATCTCGGAAATCTCGTCGAGAGGATCGTCTTCGGTCATTGGAAGATCAAGGTGCCTCGCGAGCTTTGGCTCCAGCCGGTAGCCCCCTCACAACGGTAAATTGTCGTGCTTCTTCGCCGGCATTTCCGTCTTCTTGTCCTTCAGCATCGCCAGCGCCCTTGCGATCCGGCGACGGGTCGAGTGCGGCATGATGACGTCGTCGATGTAGCCGCGCTCGGCGGCGATGAAGGGGGACAGGAAGCGGTCTTCGTATTCCTTGGTGCGCGCCGCGATCTTCTCGGGGTCGCCGATGTCAGAACGGAAAATGATCTCCACCGCGCCCTTGGCGCCCATCACCGCGATCTGGGCGGTCGGCCAGGCGTAGTTCATGTCGGCACCGATCTCCTTGGACGCCATGACGTCGAAGGCGCCGCCATAGGCCTTGCGGGTGATGATCGTCACCAGCGGCACGGTGCACTGTGAATAGGCGAACAGCAGTTTCGCGCCGTGCTTGATCAGGCCGCCATATTCTTGCGCGGTTCCGGGCAAAAAGCCGGGAACGTCGACGAAGGTGACGATCGGGATGTTGAAGGCGTCGCAGAAGCGGACGAAGCGTGCCGCCTTGCGCGAGGCGTCGGAGTCGAGCACGCCGGCGAGCACCATCGGCTGGTTGGCAACGAAGCCGACGGTGCGGCCCGCGATGCGGCCGAAGCCGGTGACGATGTTCTTGGCGAAGGCCTCCGCGATCTCGAAGAAGTCGCCCTCGTCCACGACCTTCAGGATCAGCTCCTTCATGTCATAGGGCTTGTTCGGATTGTCGGGGATCAGCGTGTCGAGCGACATGTCGACGCGGCCGATGTCGTCGAAGCTCGGCCATTCCGGCACGCCGTCGGTGTTGTTGGACGGCAGGAAGTCGATCAGGCGCCGCATCTGCAAGAGCGTCTCGACGTCGTTCTCGAAGGCGCCGTCGGCGATCGAGGAGCGCGTCGCGTGAACCGAAGCGCCTCCGAGCTCTTCGGCGGTGACGACCTCGTTGGTGACGGTCTTCACCACGTCAGGGCCGGTGACGAACATGTAGCTGGTGTTCTTCACCATGAAGATGAAGTCGGTCATGGCGGGCGAATAGACGTCACCGCCGGCGCACGGCCCCATGATGACCGAGATCTGCGGGATCACGCCCGAAGCCAGCACGTTGCGGCGGAAGACGTAGGAGTAGCCCGCGAGCGCCGCGACGCCCTCCTGGATACGCGCGCCGCCCGCGTCATAGAGGCCGATGATGGGCGCCCTCGCCTTCATCGCCATGTCCTGAAGCTTTGTGATCTTCAGCGCGTGGGTCTCGGACAGCGAACCGCCGAATACGGTGAAGTCCTTGGCGAACACAAAAGTCTTGCGGCCGTTGACGGTGCCCCAGCCGGTGACGACGCCGTCGCCCGGCACCTTGGTCTTCTCCATGCCGAACTCGGTGGAGCGGTGCTCGACGAACATGTCGAACTCCTCGAACGATCCCTTGTCGAGCAGCAGCTCGATGCGCTCGCGCGCCGTCAGCTTGCCGCGGGCGTGCTGCGCCTCGATGCGCTTTTCCCCGCCGCCGAGCTTTGCGCCGGCACGACGTTCTTCAAGGGCGTCCAGGATATGTTTCATTTGCTCCCGCCAGTTCTTAGCTAAATGCGATTGCCGGGGGTTCTAACACGGCATTTTGCGGGCCGGAAAGCGGCTTTCGGCCTCGCAGGGCTGCCCTGCCGGTACGGAAAGCGTGAGCGATTACAAAGTTTTGCCTTGGGAGGCGGACCATGGATCAGAGCGTAACCGAGACCGGCGCGGCCACCGGCGGCGTCAGGCTTCTCTTGCGGCTGGAGGGGCTGACGCTGTTCGCGGGCATGACGCTGCTCTACGGCGCCTGGGGCGGCTCCTGGACGCTCTACCTCCTGCTCTTCCTGGTGCCTGACTTAAGCTTCCTCGCCTACCTGTCGGACGCGAAGTTCGGGGCGATGGTCTACAACGCCGCCCACAGCTACCTGGCGCCGGTGACACTGATGACGCTGGGCTTCGGCCTAGCTTCGCCGCTTACCCTGTCCATAGCCTTGATCTGGCTCGCCCATATCGGCGTCGACCGGGCGCTCGGCTATGGCCTGAAATATTCCGCCGGCTTCGGCTTTACCCATCTCGGGCGGATCGGGCGGCAGGACGGGACCTGATCTGCGGTCCCTTGGCGGCGGCCGGGACAGCGCGCGTCGTGGTTATTCTACTGGCTGCTCGGCCTTCATGGTTCGAGACGCCCCGCTGCGCGGGCTCCTTACCATGAGGGTCTAGCATCTTCGCCGCGAAGCAAATACCTCATCCTGAGGTGCCCGCCCAAAGGGCGGGCGTCTCGAAGGGTGACCACAAAGAAGCTGCTCGCCTTTACGTTACGGCTCACCCGCCTTGAACGGCTCCTCCTTGTCAGGCGGCACGGTTTCCCCGGCCATCGCCAGCAGCATCGCGACCATCACGTAATTGCCGGCGAGCGCGGTGAGATCGACGATCTGCTGATCGCCAAACACCTTCTTGGCGCGCGCGTAGGTCTCGTCCGAGACCTTCTTGGTGGTGGTGAGCTCGGTGACGAAGTCATAGACCACCGCTTCGTCCTCGCCCATCTTCGACGGCCGCTTGTTGGCCTTCAGCTCGGCGATGATATCCGGCGACAGACCCGCCTTGGCCGCGAGCGGTGCATGGGCGAACCATTCCACCTGCGAGCGCCATTGGCGCGCGATCACCAGGATCGCGAACTCGTTGAGCTTGGTTGGAACCGAAGTTTCCCAGCGCAAATAGTGAAACAGGTCGAACAGGCGCTGGCCGAGCACAGGGCTGCGGATCATCGGATTGTAGGGCCCGCCGATGCCGACGCTCGAGACCTTCATGATCTGCTCGCCGAGCGGCTTCTGCTTCTCGTCGAGCTGATTCATCGTGAGCTGCGGAAAGCGCGGCTCCTTGCTGGTGGCAGGCGCTGCAAACGTGGTGGCGGCGAGCCAGCCGCCCGCGGCAGCCAATGCCAGTGACGAGGCCCACAAGGCAGAATTCATCTTTTCCTCCCGCTTTGGTTGTTCCCAACAGGCTAGTCCAGCGCGCCAAGGGACGCCAGACATTGTGGAACTCCAAGAACCGCTTTCCGGTTCGCGCGTTGGAACGACCATGAATCCCAAGATGGAGGTCTGCAATGTCCAGATCCGGTATTGCGCGGGCAGGCTTGATCGTCGTCGCGCTGTGCCTTCCCTACGGTGCAGCCGGCGCCGCTTCATCTCCGTTTGCCGCGATGGCCGGCACATGGTCGGGCAGCGGCACGCTGAGCACAACCGACGGCGCACAGGAACGGCTGCGCTGCCGCGCGACCTATAACGTCGCAGGTGGCGGCGGCGAGCTTCGCCTCAATCTGCGATGCGCCAGCCAGAGCTATAATTTCGATCTCGCGGGCAATGTCGAATATCGCGACGGCGCCATTTCGGGCTCATGGAGCGAAGCCACGCGCAACGCTTCCGGCACGATCTCGGGGCGCGCGACGGCAGACCATGTCGACGCAGCCGCGCGCGGCGATAACTTCTCGGCCAATCTGTCGCTAACGACGCGCGGCAGCCGACAAAGCGTCTCGATCCGTCCGCAGGGCACCAATGTCACCGGCGTTTCGTTGGCGCTCAACCGGCGCTAGATCGCCTCGATATCGGTGAGACAGGCCTGCGTCAGGGTCATGCGGGCGTCGATGTGACGTTGCTCGCGACAATCCATGTTGAGCGCGAACACCGTTTGCGCACTGCCCTTCTCAGCCCAGCCCACCATCCAGCCGAGCGACGGCTCGCCGCGCTCGGCGCCCAGCAGTCCGGACTTCACGTGAATGACGGCGTCGCCGACCTTGGTCACCGGCAGGATATCACAGACGAGATCCTGGCTGCGCTTCGAGATCGGCAGCGCGCGGCGGCGCAGCCGGTCGACGAAATCGATCTGCTCGATCGGATCGATGCGCAGATTTCCGGTGAGCCAGAACTGGTCGATGCCGCCGCCGATGTCCCGATTGCCGTAGTCGAGGAGATCGACGTATTTCTGCATCCGCTCCTGCCCGATGCGGCGTGCGATCTCCTGATAGACCGGCACTGCGCTCACCGCGATCGCGCTGCGCAGCGTGTGGTCCTTGTTCCAGGCCTCGATCGGGCGCTTGACGCCGTCCCAGGGGAAGACATCCTTGTCCGGATCGGCGACCACGCCGGTTTCCAGCGCAATCAGCGAGTTCGGGATCTTGAAGGTCGAGGCCGGCAGCTTGCCCTCGCCCGAGCGCTCCCTGTCGCTGGCGATGATCAGGTAATCGTCGACCTTGTAGCCGATGAAGGTGCCGGCCGTACCTAGATCGGTGAAGCGCTTTGCGAGGCTCTCGCGGATCTCGTTGCGCGGCGGCGCGACATTGGCAAGCGCGCGCGACGGCAGGATGGCGGCTGCGGCAAGAAGGCCGAGGGTGGAACGGCGGGTGGGCAAGCGAAACGTCCGTTGAGTGGTGAAAGTGGCCGCGACCATGCAGCCGCTATCGTGTTGAAACGATGACAGGCTAAAGCGCGATGAGATTGGGATGAATCGTCATCGCGCTTTAGGTTGTTGTTTGAGCATGATCTCCCGCGCAAACGCCTTCCGCGTTTGTCGCGAGGGAAAACCGCTACCACTTTGCGCTAGCGCGGCCCTTCGGGTCCGGATCATGCTCTACCGCGCCCGGCCCGATAGCCGCAGCACGAACACCAGCACCTCGGCGACGGCCTTGTAAAGGTCCGGCGGGATCTCCTCGCCGAGCTCGACCTTGGACAACGCGCCGGCTAGGACTTCGTTCTCCTCGATCGGGATGTCGTGGGCCTTGGCGATCTCGACGATCTTCTCGCCGATCGTGCCCCTGCCCTTGGCGACGACCACCGGCGCGCCGCTGCCCTTCTCGTAGTGAAGCGCGATCGCAAGCTTGGTGTCGTTGCTCATGTCGCGCGATCCAGGAAGTGCCCGGCGCGGGCCGGTGCCGGCTGCGGCGGGGTGCCGTCGCGCACGATAATATCGCCGGGCTTGAGCTCAGCCTTCGTCAGGGCCTGGCTGAGTTCACCGACGCCGGCGCGCAATTGCTGCGCGGTGGTGGGTCGCTCCGCCCACATCCGCACGAAAGTCTTGTCGCCATTGAGCGTGATCAGCGCATGCACCGGGCCAGCCGGCTCGACATTGAGCGAAAAACGCGCGCGCCACGTGCGCTTGGCGGGATCGGCTGACTCGCTGCCGCCGTCGCGCGAGATCTCGAATTGCGCCATCGCAGTGCCCTGCGGCGTCGCGAACGGGATTTCGAAATTCCACTGCGGCACGGTCGGATCGATGCGATGGCCGCTGGCGTCGACGCGATCGGGCAGCGAGGCGACCTGCAACAAGGTCTGCCGCGCGATAGCGGCATCGGTGTCGTCGAGCAGGCGATGCACGGTCGCAGCCAGCGGGGTATCCGGCGTGAGCGACGGTGCGACGATCGATTGCGGCGACGGCAGCGCGCCGCGGAACGGCGGCGGCGTGGCCGTGCGCACAGCCTCGAACACGTGGCTGTCCGGCACGGCCTTGTTCGAACCCGGAACGTTGCCCGTCATGCGCGGCAGATTTTGCGTGACTTCTTGCAGGAGGCTCGTGGCAAGGCCCGCCGTCATGGTTCGCCCGGTCGTCGCTTGCGGAGCGTCGCCAGCCATATCGGCCAGCACGGCGGCTGCGAGATTGGCACTGCGCGGCATTTGCGGCGATTGAGCGATATCCGCGTCCGCGGACGGCAATGCCGCCTGCACCGCCTCGGCTGCAGCCTGAGCCGGCAAGGCCTGCGACGGGGCGGCAGAGTTCATCGAAGGCGCGGCTGCTTGCGCCGCCGCTTGCGACGCGCCAGCTTCGAGCGTGCCGGAGGTCGCGGCCAAGGTCTGGCGTAGCACCAGCAGCGCCGCCTTCAAATCCGGCATGGTACCGGACGACGGCGTCGCGGCGGACGCCAGCGAGGCCTCGAGAAACAGACCCGACTTCTGGAAGGCGGACTCGATATCGCCGCCGTCGAGCTGACTGTTGAGCGGCGTCTGCTGCGCGAGCACGTCCAGCACCGCCTGCTTTAGACCCGCCGGCAGATCGCTGCCGGTCACGACTGCGGTGAGGTTAGCAAACAGCGACGCCTGGCTGCCCTGTTTCGTCACGGCCTCGGCCGAGGCCACGGTCACCGCGACCTGTTCGGCCAGCGTCAGGGGATTGCGCATTGCGCTCAGCGACGGCGCAAGCGGCGGGCTGTCCACCCGTGATGCACCGGCCGGCGTCAGCGTGACCTGATCGGTCAGCGCCTCGCCTGTCCCGTTGACGACGGCGAGCCGGATGGTGCCGTCACTCTGGGAGACCGCGAGCTGAAGGTTCTGTCCCGGCGACAGCGCCACTTCCGACACCACGTCAAGGGAGAGATTGGCGATTGCGATCCGAACGAGGTTATCGGCAAGCACGCTGACGACCTTGGCGTCAACCACGCTGCCGTCCTGGAGCACGAGCCCGCTCGTTCCCGCATCGGCCCTGGGACCGGCGGAACTGACGGGGACGATCGAGCTTATCGGCGTCGGCATAGAGGCGGCCCAGGGGAATGCGCCTCCACCCTAGGGCCGTCGTCGTAAACCTCTCGTTAAGGACCTTCGGCCCCGGCCGGCTTCGCGGCCGCGAGCACCGCCACGGCGGCCTCAAAATCCCTCAGGCGGGCGGCACGGCGGCCGGCGGCCTCTTCGTCCACACCCCATTGGTCGGCGTTCCAGTCCTCATCGACATGGGCGGCCGCCCAGACCTGGTCGGCATCGCGCGCACCGTGCGCCAGCGCCAGCGCCAGCAGCGCCGAACCGGTCAGCGTCGTGATCACATGCAGCGCCGCCACGGCCCAAGGATCGTCCGGCAACGCGGCGCGCGCGGCTTGCACCGCCTCCTCCGGCTGCTTCACGTGCATGATGCCCTCGGACAGGATGAAATGCGCGCCCAGCGTTTCGGCGGCCCAGAACAGCACGGGGTCCCAATGCGCGGCCTCGCGGGCGACCAACCCCTTCGGATGGCCGGCGCGATAGAACAGCAAATCCGACTGGAAGTATTTTGCCAGATCGTCGCTGACGGAACCGACGCGGTCGACGACGCCCTCGATCACGCTGTTGGCAAGCCGCGTCAGCGGCATGGTCATGGGATCGAGCGCTTCCTTCTGCGCCTCCCATTCCGCGGCCACGGCATCGGCCAGCCCCCGCGAAGGGATCACCACCTGGCGGCTCGAAGGCGTGCGGATCGGCTTGCCGTCGAGCGTGACAGTGAAGCCGCCCTCGGCCTCGGCCACGCCCACCTCCTTGTAGAAGCGCTTGCGCAGCGGCGCGCGTGCGGCCTGGCGGGCCGCTTCATGCGGATCGAGCGGGGATTGCCCCGCAGCCTCATCGAACAATTCACGCATCTTACGTTTTCGGTCCCGCTTCCTGAATGCCAGACTTTTAAGATAAGACCGGTGGCCGATAAAGCGAGCCGCGGGCACCACCTCATGGGGGCCTTACTGGTTCGCGCAGCTCCGCGAATAGGCCGCCCGAGCGGCGGGCCCTAACCCTGCGCCGGCGGCGTCTTCCAAGCATTTCGAGATGCGGTCGCCGAACGACGTTCGCGGGATCGGCTGGTAGTTGTAGCTCGGCGGCGCGTCGAATTGCGGGACTTTCGGCACCTCGATCTGGGGCGGAGAGGGTGGCGGAGGCGGCGGCGGATTGAATTGCGAGGTCCCCGGCAGAAGCAACTGCGCCGAGGCAATCTGACCCGCCAAAAGCGACGCCAAGACAAGAAGAGAAATCGAGAGCCGTTTCATGGAGGATATGTTGTGCTCCTCCAGCGCCCGGTCAACTTGACTATTCTTCAGGCGCGTTCTCGATCGGATCAAATCTGGTTGCATCCAGCCCGAGCAGGTTCCACGACTGCTGCATGTGCGGCGGCAGCGGCGCGGTCGCGTCGATCACGCCGCCGCGCGGATGCGGAATCACGATGCGGCGCGCGAGCAGATGCAGCCGGTTTTGCAGCCCGCCCGGCAGCTCCCAGTTCTCCTTGTTGAAGTATTTAGGGTCGCCGATGATGGCATGGCCGATATGAGCCATATGCGCGCGTAGCTGATGGGTGCGGCCGGTGACCGGCTTCAGCGACACCCAGGTCAGCTTGTTGCCGGCGGTCTCGACCATCGCATAGTAGGTCACCGCGTGGCTCGCGCCCTCGTCACCGTGCTGGGCGATGCGCATGATGGTGTCCTCCTCGCCCTCCTCCTTGGCAAGGAAGGTCGAGATGCGGCCCTGCTTCGGTTTCGGCACGCCCGGCACCAACGCCCAGTAGATCTTCCGCGCCGAACGCGAACGGAAGGCGCCAGTCAGATGGCTCGCAGCAAAGCGTGTCTTGGCAATCAGGAGACAGCCCGACGTCTCCCTGTCGATCCGGTGCACGAGGCGGGGCTTCTGACCCTTGGCGTCGCGCATCACCTCCAGCATCTGGTCGATGTGCCGCGTCATGCCTGAGCCGCCCTGCACTGCAAGGCCAGCGGGCTTGTTGAGGACGAGGACGTCGTCGTCCTCGTAGATCGTCATCTCCTTCAGCGCCTGAAGGGTCTTTTGCGCAGCTTCCGACAGCGCGCCGGGCAGCTTGGGCGCGTCAAGCTTCAATGGCGGAATGCGGACGCTCTGCCCCTCCTCCAGACGGTCCTTGCTGTCGACGCGCTTGCCGTCGACGCGCAGCTCGCCTTTGCGGACGACGCGTTGGATGTGGGAGAACGACAGGCCGGGAAAGCGCGCCTCGAGAAAGCGGTCGACGCGCATGTTGTTCTCGTCGGCCGTGACGGTGACGGTCTGGACCTTGGTCGGCAGCAAAGCCTCGACGGGCTTTGCGGGGATAGGCTCCGGCGCACGCCGTTCGGCGCGCTCACCCGCAAAGCGCTGCGGCTTCGCGCCCGGCTTGCCGCCCGGACGCGGCCCAGCCTTCTGCGCGCTGCGCGCCTTGAACGGACGCGCCTCCTTGCGCTCATCGCGGGCGCGGGGTTTTGGGTTGGCTCTCTTGATGCGGCGGCTCATGCGTGCCTGCGTAGCCTAAAAGCGGCCTTTCGTCACGACGAAATGGCCGTTTTCAGCGCGAGCCGCCCCGCTCCTTGCGCAGTTTGGCCCAGTATTCCAGCCGTTTCCGGATCTCGCGCTCGAAGCCGCGTTCCGGCGGGTCGTAGAAGGTCTGGCGTCCCAATGCCTCGGGGAAGTAATCCTGGCCGGAGAAGGCGTCAGGCGCGTCGTGGTCGTATTCATAGCCGGTGCCGTAGCCCTCCGACTTCATCAGCTTGGTCGGCGAGTTGAGGATGTGCTTTGGCGGCAGCAGCGAGCCGGCCTGCTTTGCGGTCTGCACGGCGGCGCCGAAGGCGGTGTAGACGGCATTCGATTTCGGCGCGGTGGCGAGATAGACGACCGCCTGCGCGATCGCGAGCTCGCCTTCGGGATGACCGAGGAAATCGAAGGCGTCCTTCGCCGCGTTGGCGATGACGAGCGCCTGCGGATCGGCAAGCCCGATGTCCTCGACCGCCATGCGCACGACACGGCGCGCCAGGAACAGCGGATCCTCGCCGGCATCGAGCATGCGGGCGAGGTAATAGAGCGCGGCATCGGGATCGGAGCCGCGCACCGATTTATGCAGCGCCGAGATCAGGTTGTAGTGGCCGTCGGCCGACTTGTCGTAGATCGGGGCGCGGCGCTGCAGGATGTCCTGCAACTGCGCGGCATTGAAGCTCTCGCCTGCCCGCGCCGAACGCCAGACTTCTTCAACCAGCGTCAGCGCGGCCCGGCCGTCGCCATCGGCCATGCGCGCCAGTGCGGCACGCGCCTCCGCATCCAGCGGCAGCTTTCTGCCCTCGATCGCTTCCGCATGCGCGAACAGCTTTTCGATCGCGGCGGCGTCAAGCGAATGAAACACCAGCACGCGCGCGCGGGAGAGCAACGCGGCGTTGAGCTCGAAGGACGGATTCTCGGTGGTGGCGCCAACCATCACCACAGTGCCGTCTTCCATCACGGGCAGGAAAGAGTCCTGCTGCGCGCGGTTGAAGCGGTGCACCTCGTCGACGAACAGCAGCGTGCCCTTGCCCATCTCGCGCCGGGCACGTGCGGCGTCGAACGCCTTCTTCAGGTCGGCGACGCCGGAGAACACCGCGGAAATCTGCTCGAAGTGCAGGTCGGTCGCGTCGGCAAGCAGCCGCGCCACCGTGGTCTTGCCGGTGCCGGGCGGGCCCCAGAACACCAGAGAGCCGAGCGTGCGCGTCTCCAGCATGCGCGTCAGCGCGCCGTCGGGCCCGAGAATGTGGTCCTGGCCGACGACCTCCGACAGCGCGCGCGGACGCAGTCGGTCCGGCAGCGGACGAGGAGCTTCCTGATCGAGCCCCGCCGCGGCAAAGAGAGTTGGCGTCTCTGGTCGTTTCGGACTCATCCGCCCAGCGTGACGTTGATCTGCTGGCCGCCGCGCACCAGCGTGATGCGCCAGATCCGCTGGCGTTCGCCGGCCGCCTTCTCCAGGTCGCCGGTCTTGCTGATCTTCTGGTTGTTCACCGCCAGAATGATGTCGCCCTTCTGGAAGCCGACATTCGCGGCCGCGGTATCGCCGCCGATATCGGTGACGACGACACCTTCGGTGTCGGCGTCCAGATGTAGCTCATCGGCCACAGCCGGCGTGATGGTCGAGACCTTAGCGCCCTGGAACGGTGACCGCGCGGTGATGACGAGCTCGTTGCGGCCGGCGTCGGGCGCCGTCTCCAGCGCCACCGTGAGCTTGAGCGGCTTGCCGTTGCGCTGCACGTCGACCTGTGCCGTGCCACCGAGCGGACGCGTAGCGAACCGGTAGTCGAATGCGTTGGGATCATCCACGCTCTGACCATCAATCGCGACGATCAGATCGGAGGATTTCAGCCCTGCCTTTGCGGCGGGACCGTTCGGAACAACGCTTGCGACCAGCGCTCCGGTCGGCGAGCGCAGGCCGAGGCTGTCGGCGATGTCGGGCGTCACCGCCTGCAGCCGCGCGCCGAGCCACGGCCGCTTCACCGCCTTGCCCCCGCTCTTGGCGGAGGCGACGACGACGCGCACCATGTTGGCGGGAATGGCAAAGCCGATACCTTGCGAGCCGCCGGAGCGCGAATAGATCGCAGTGTTGATGCCGGCGAGCCTACCGTTCATGTCGACCAGCGCGCCGCCGGAATTGCCTGGATTGATCGCCGCGTCGGTCTGGATGAAGAACTGGTAGTCGGTGATGCCGACCTGCGTGCGCGCCAGCGCCGAAATGATGCCGTGGGTCACGGTCTGGCCGACGCCGAAGGGATTGCCGATCGCGAGCACGACGTCGCCGACCATCAATTCATCCGAATTGGTGAAGTCGAGCGTGGGGAATTTCTCCTTCGCGTCCTTGATGCGCAGCACGGCGAGATCGCTGCGGGAATCCTTCAGCACGATATCGGCCTCGAATTCGCGCTTGTCTGACAGCGACACCTTCACCTGGTCGGCGCCCTCGATGACGTGGACGTTGGTGACGACGAGGCCGGATGCGTCGACGATGACGCCGGAGCCGAGCGAGCGTTGCATCTGCTCGGGCTGCTGGCCCGGCACGCCGAAGAAGCGGCGGAAGATCGGATCATCCAGCAGCGGGTTGCGGTTCTGCACCACCTTGGCCGCATAGACGTTGACGACCGCCGGCTGTACCCGCTGCACGATCGGGGCATAGGACAGTCGCAGCTCCGCCATCGAGGACGGCACCCGGCGGTCCTGCGCGGAGGCCGGATCAAGGCTGCCCGAAAGGGCGATGCACAATCCCGTGATGACAGCGATACAGATCGGTCGAAACATTCCTACCTCTCGGAAAAGACGCCGGAATATAGGCGTGTTCGCTCGCCAATAGAAGGGCGCCGCGCCGCAATATTCACCCCCTCCCTCGCCCAAGGCGGCCTGCAAGTTCTGCGTGCGCCATCTCATTTTACTTGGCGGCACGGATTGGCATGACATCCGTCATCTTGCATGCTGTCCGATGGTGGATTCGGTTGCGGCGAATTTGCATCAGTGGGAACCGCAGCCGTTGGCGCGCCGTCGCGGGGCAGTCATCGATCATTCTTAGGCTCTCCCGTTGCGACTTGGGGAAGGAAGTTCATCAACCGATGGAGTGCTGACGTGAGCAGGACAAGAATTGCGGCCACGGCGATTGGTCTCGCCGGCGCGCTGGCGGCCTCGCAGGCCCAGGCCCAATCGGCAAGCAGCAGCGAACAGGAGATCGCACTCCTGAAGCAGCAATTGAAAATACTGGAGCAGAAGCTCGACAAGCTCCAAAGTCAGACCGCGGCGAACACGGCGGCCACGGCGAAAGCCAAGGCCGAAGCGAAGGCCGAAGCCAAAGCCGAAGCAAGATCGGAGGCGAAAGCCGCGATCGCAAATGCCAATGCGGCGGTACCGGTGAAGGCGACGGTGCCGGCGTCGGGCGTCGTGGTGACGATGCCGAACAACCGCCCGACGATCTGCACCGCCGACCAGGCGAACTGTGTCGCGATCACCGGCCGCCTGCATTGGGACGTCGGCGGCTATGACTATCGTCCCAATACGGCGGCAACGGTGCCGCAGAAGCTCGACAGCGGCGAGAACGTCCGCCGTGCGCGCATCGGCGTTACCGGCAAATTCTTCAACGACTGGAATTTCGCGCTGATCTACGATTTCGGCGGCTCGTCCGACGGATTTGGCGGTGCGGCGCCGGGATCGCTGCCGGGCGGCGGCGTGTCCGGCGTCGAGAACGCCTATCTCAGCTACACCGGCCTCAAGCCGTTCGGCGGCAAGATGGCGATCGAGGCCGGCATAATGGACCTGCCCTACACGATGGATGAGGCCACGAGCTCCAACGACATCATGTTCATGGAACGCGCCTCGCCGGGCGTGATCGCCACCAACATCGCCGCCGGCGACTTCCGCTCAGCGGCCGGCACGCGCTGGTACAACGACGTGCTCTGGATCGGCGGCTATGTCACGGGACCGTCGACCGGCGCGATCCACTCCGCCTCGAGCACGTCACCGGCCGGCACGTCCGAGCAATATGGCGCTGTCGCCCGCGTTGCCGGCCAGGTCGTCAGCGGCAAGGACTACTCGATCCACCTCGGCGCCGATGCGGAGTGGCTGATCCAGCCGCCGCGCAATCTGATCGCCAATACGCAGACGCTCACACTGAGCGACCGCCCGGAATTGCGCCTCGATCCGACCACGCTGGTCTCGACCGGCGCTATCGCCAATGTGTCAGGTGCGCAGGTCTACAGCCTCGAAGCGGCGGCGACCTATGGACCTCTCATCCTGCAGGGAGAGTATTTCTGGTACAATGTCGATCGCGGCGCGAATACATCAGTGGTACCGACCGGCTTGCCGAGCTTGAAATTCCAGGGCGGCTATGCCCAGGCCGGCTATGTGCTGACAGGTGAGAGCCGGACTTACAATGCGGCGAACGCGGCCTATAACGGTGTCAAGCCGGCGCATCCGTTCTCGCTCGACGGCGGCGGCTGGGGCGCGTGGGAGATCGCGGGGCGCTTCTCGACGATCGACCTCAACAATCAGCTCGCAACCCCGGCCGGCATCGCCGGCGGACGGCAGACCGTCTACACGCTCGCGCTCAACTGGTACGTCAACGGCAACGTGCGGTTCATGCTGGACTACCTGCATGGCACCGTCTCCAAGCAGGCCTCGCCGGTCTCGACCGCGGACGTCGGCTCGAAGTTCGACGCGATCGCAATGCGCACGCAGTTCGCGTTCTAGGCTCTCACGCGTCGTCCCGGGGCGCGCGAAAAGCGCGAGCCCGGGATCCATAACCACAGGCCTGAGTTGTTGTTCCGAAGGGTTCGCAGTTGGAGCTTTCGCAGCAACACAACTCTGGTTATGGGCCCCGCCTCCGCGTGCGCAATGGCGCACTAGTCGGGGACGACACCGAGAACGTCACGCCATCTGATGGAGACAAGCCATGAAGGCCGTCGGCTACAAAAAATCGCTTCCGATCGAGGATGCGGAGGCACTGATCGATTTCGAGACCACAACGCCCGAGCCGAAGGGGCGCGACATCCGTGTCGCTGTGAGGGCGATCTCGGCCAATCCGGTCGACTACAAGGTGCGCAAGCGCGCCGCCCCGCCCGAGGGCGAGATCAAGATCCTTGGCTATGACGCGGCCGGCGTAGTCGATGCCGTCGGGCCCGACGTCACGCTGTTCAAGGTAGGCGATGAAGTGTTCTACGCCGGCTCGATCCTTCGCCAGGGCACCAACGCGGAATTCCACCTCGTCGACGAGCGCATCGTCGGCCGCAAACCGAAGAGCCTGTCCTTCGCGCAGGCCGCGGCCCTTCCCCTCACCTCCATCACCGCATGGGAGCTGCTGTTCGACCGGCTCGGGGCCGTGCCGGGTAGAAGCGTCGATCCCCGGACGCTTCTGATCACGGGTGGCGCCGGCGGCGTCGGCTCGATCCTGATCCAGCTCGCCCGCCGCCTCACCGGGCTGACGGTGCTCGCGACCGCGACGCGGCCGGAGTCACAGAAATGGTGCCTCGATCTCGGCGCGCATGCGGTGGTCGACCACGGCAAGCCGATGAAGGAGCAGATCGAGAGCTTGAGGCTGCCGCCGGTCGCACTGGTGGCGAGCCTCACCTTCACTGACCAGCACTACAAGGCGATCGCAGAGTTCATGGCGCCGCAGGGTCGGTTCGGCCTGATCGACGATCCACCGGAATTCAACGTGAGCGCATTCAAGGGCAAGGCGATCTCGATTCACTGGGAATCGATGTTCACGCGCTCCTCGTTCCAGACGCCGGATATGATCGCGCAGCATCAACTGCTCAACGACGTCTCCGACCTCATCGACAAGGGCGTGCTGCGCACCACGCTCGACCAGACCTTTGGCACGATCAACGCCGCCAACCTCAAGCGCGCGCATGCGCTGCTGGAAAGCGGCAAGTCGCGCGGCAAGATCGTGCTGGAGGGGTGGTAATCCTCACTGCGAAGCGGGCGACGCTGCCCCCTCGGGGGGACGCGTCGCCCGCTCGACAAAGCCCTTGGCGAGCGCGTGATAGATCCCCTCCTCACAGATCATCCGCGAGACGAAGTGGGCGATCAACGCCGCCGTCATCAGCGGTACCACCATGGCGTGATTGTCGGTCATCTCGGTGACGATCACGAAGGCCGTGATCGGCGCCTGCACCACGCCGGCAAAATAGGAGACCATGCCGAGCAGCATGATTGCGCCGATCGGCGCGTCGTGGAAAAGGAGCGCGACGTTGCTGCCGAGGCCGGCGCCGACGGCCAGTGACGGCGAAAAGATGCCGCCGGGTATGCCGCTGACCGCCGCAAAGGTCGTCGCGAGTAATTTAAGGCCGCCGAAGTCCTGCGGCAGCGGCGAGCCATGCTCCAGCGCCTGCTTCACCTGCGCGTAGCCCGTGCCGTAGATGGTGTCGCCGGACACCAGGCCGCAGATCGCAACCGCAAACCCGCAAACGAGCGCGAACCACAGCGGGTGGGCCTTGATCGCACGACCGATCGGGTTGGCGAGCCCCCGCGCCATGGTGATAACGATGCGGCTGAAAAGTCCACCGGCGACGCCCCCAACGACGCCGCAGGCCGGGACCGCCAGCCAGTCGACGCCGCGGGCCAGCGACATCGCGCTACTGCCGAAATAGGTGTAGTTGCCCATCAGTGCCAAGGACGTCAGGCCTGCTGCGATGACGGCGGCGATGATGAGGCTGCTGGTGCGCGTCTCGAAGGCGCGGCTCATTTCCTCGATGCCAAACACGATGCCCGCCAACGGGGTGTTGAAGGCGGCGGCGACGCCCGCCGCCGCGCCAGCCAGAATCAATCCGGGTTGACGCCTCGGCGACACGCGTCCGAGCGCGAACATGACAGATGCGCCGACCTGCACCGTCGGCCCTTCCCGTCCGACGGAGCCGCCACACAACAGGCCGAACAAGGTTAGAAGCATCTTGCCGGCGGCAACCCGCAAGGAGACGAGCCGCTCCCGCTCGGTCTGATCGTTCAGGTGGCGCGCGGCGATGGCCTGCGGAATTCCGCTGCCTTGGGCGTTGGGAAACAGCCGGATGGTGAGGAAAGCCGACAGCATGAAGCCAAGCGGCGTCACCAGCAGGACGGCGTAGCGCGATTGCGCGAGCAGCAGCCTGAAGGCGTCCTGGGCGAGGTCGGCGAGCTGCGCCAGCGCCACGGCCGCGGCGCCGACGACAATTCCGCCCAGCAGGAAGATCGCCCTCCGCTGCCATCGGGCAGAGGTGACCTTGAAGAGACGTTTGTTGCGGATAGACCGAGCCGTGATCATCAATCGATCTTTAACCGGTCGTGCCGCGATTTGAAGCTGAAAAGCGAGCAGACCAGCTAGGCCGGAACCACGCCCTCCACGAACAGCAGCCGCCGCTCCAGCGCTGTCCGCCGCAGCTTCAATGCCTCGGCATATTCCGGCGAGGCGTACCATTCGCGTGCCCGCGCCATCGACGGAAATTCCACGATGATGATGGTTCTCGGTGGCGGGCCGCCCTCCACCACGTCGGCAGCGCCGCCACGGACGAGGTAACGGCCGCCGTATTGCGCGATGGTTTTAGCGGCGAGCGTGCGATGGGCCTCGAAGCTTGCGACATCGCGCATCTCGACTTCGGAGATCACATAAGCGGCCACGCGCATCGACTCAGGCGATGGTGTTGACGATGCCGCCCTCGGCGCGGAGCGCCGCGCCGTTGGTCGCGGAGGCCTCCTTCGAAGCGACATAGACAACCATGTTGGCGATCTCGTCGACGCTGGCGAAGCGTTGCAGCAGCGAGCTTGGACGGTGCTGTTTGACGAAATTGGCCGCGGCCTCGTCGACCGACTGTCCGTTCTGCCTCGCGAGATCCTTCACGAAAGTCTCGACCCCCTCCGACATGGTGGGGCCCGGCAGCACGGAGTTGATGGTGACGCCGGTGCCGCGCGTGAGCTGCGCGAGCCCGCGCGCCACCGAGAGCTGCGCCGTCTTGGTCATACCGTAATGGATCATCTCGACGGGAATGTTCAGCCCTGACTCCGAGGAGATGAAGACGATGCGGCCCCAATTGCGCTTGAGCATGCCCTTCAAGTAGGCGCGCGACAGCCGCACGCCGCTCATGACGTTGACCTCGAAGAAGCGGCTCCAGTCCTCGTCGGGAATTTCAAAAAAATCCTTCGGCTCGAAGATGCCGGCATTGTTGATGAGGATGTCGACCTCCGGCAGCGCCGAAACAAGTGCCTTGCAACCCGCTGCGGTCGACACGTCCGCGGCGATGCCGCGGACTTTGGCGCCCGTCCCTTCCAGCTTGCGGACGGCGGCATCGACCTTGTCCTGGCCGCGCCCGTTGACCACGACACTCGCGCCGGCGGCAGCAAGCCCCTTGGCGATGGCTTGGCCGATGCCGGCGGTCGAGCCGGTCACGAGGGCAGTCTTTCCGGAAAGGTCGAGCTTCATGTCTCATCTCCATTGATGTCGATGGAGATATCGGACGCGGCCCAAGCAGCCGCAATCCGCACTCACTGATGCGTGAGCAGAACGCTCCACCTCGTCGTCCTGGCATTCGCCAGGACGACACCATTGATCTTCGACAAACGGCCAACAAAAAAGCGGCGCCCAAGGGCGCCGCTTTCGAAACCTGATGCCGCCCGGCTTATGCCGCCTCGGCTTCCTTCTCCTGCACCGGGCCGGAGTCCTGGCCCTTGGCGTCGACGTCGCGATCGACGAACTCGATCACGGCCATCGCGGCGTTATCGCCGTAGCGGAAGCCGGCCTTGATGATGCGGGTGTAGCCGCCCTGGCGGTCCTTGTAGCGGGTGGCGAGCGTGTCGAAGAGCTTCTTGACCATGTCGACGTCGCGCAGCTCGGCGATCGCCTGACGGCGGAGCGACAGGCCGCCCTTCTTGCCGAGGGTGACGAGCTTCTCGACGATCGGGCGAAGCTCCTTGGCCTTGGGCAGCGTGGTGACGATCTGCTCGTGCTTGATCAGCGAGGCCGCCATGTTGGCGAACATCGCGCGGCGATGCTCGGCCGTGCGGTTGAGCTTCCGATGAACCTTGCCGTGACGCATGTGACTACTCCTTACGTTTGAACTGCCGCGACGGTTCGTCGGACCAGTTGCTCAGGTGGGCTTCCTGCGTTCGCCCATTAAGAAACGTGGCCGGAAATCTCCGGCCACGACGGTGAAATCGGATCAGTAGTGATCCTCGAAGCGCTTGGCGAGCTCGTCGATGTTCTCCGGCGGCCAGCCCGGCACTTCCATGCCGAGGTGCAGACCCATCTGGGCCAGCACTTCCTTGATCTCGTTCAGCGACTTGCGGCCGAAGTTCGGAGTGCGGAGCATTTCCGCCTCGCTCTTCTGCACGAGATCGCCGATGTAGACGATGTTGTCGTTCTTCAGGCAGTTGGCCGAACGCACCGACAGCTCGAGCTCGTCCACCTTCTTGAGGAAGGCCGGGTTGAAGGCGAGATCCGGGATGATCTCCTGGGCGACTTCCTTGCGCGGCTCTTCGAAGTTGACGAACACGTTGAGCTGATCCTGCAGGATGCGCGCCGCATAGGCCACCGCGTCATCCGGCGAGATCGCGCCGTTGGTCTCGATCGTCATGGTCAGCTTGTCGTAGTCGAGGATCTGGCCCTCGCGGGTGTTTTCGACCTTGTAGGAGACCTTGCGGACCGGCGAGAACAGGCTGTCGACCGGGATCAGGCCGATCGGCGCATCCTCGGGCCGGTTGCGTTCGGCGGGCACGTAGCCCTTGCCGGTCGAGACCGTGAACTCCATGCGGATCTCGGCGCCCTCGTCGAGCGTACAGATCTGGAGGTCGGGATTGAGCACGGTGACGTCGCCGACCGTCTGGATGTCGCCGGCGGTGACTACGCCCGGGCCCTGCTTCTTCACGACCATGCGCTTGGGGCCTTCGCCCTGCATCTTGATCGAGATGTCCTTGATGTTGAGCACGATGTCGGTGACGTCCTCACGGACGCCAGCGATCGAGGAGAACTCGTGCAGCACGCCGTCGATGTGCACCGACTGCACCGCCGCGCCCTGGAGCGAGGACAGAAGGATGCGGCGGAGCGCATTGCCGAGCGTCTGGCCGAAGCCGCGCTCGAGCGGCTCGGCGACGATGGTCGCGAAACGGGCCGGATCGCTGCCGGGCGTTACCTGGAGCTTGTTCGGCCGAATCAGTTCTTGCCAATTTTTCTGGATCGTCACTGTTTCACCCATACAGGCCAGTCAATTTGCCACTTCAAATACTGGCGTTGAAGAAGGCCGCGGATCGCGTCCGCGGCTTCGCAAAAGTCTTCGCGGAGGGCCGAGACCGTCCGCGTCTTCACATCAAACGCGCCGACGCTTGCGCGGACGGCAACCATTGTGCGGGATCGTCGTCACGTCACGAATCGAGGTGACGGTGAAGCCAGCCGCCTGCAGCGCGCGAAGCGCGGACTCACGGCCCGAACCCGGACCGGCAACTTCCACCTCGAGAGTGCGCATGCCGTGCTCCTGCGCCTTCTTGGCGACGTCTTCGGCCGCGACCTGCGCCGCATACGGGGTCGACTTGCGCGAGCCCTTGAAACCCATCGTGCCTGCGGAGGACCAGGCGATCGTGTTGCCCTGCGCGTCGGTGATGGTGATGGTCGTGTTGTTGAACGACGAGTTCACGTGCGCGACGCCGGAGGCGATGTTCTTGCGCTCACGACGGCGAACGCGGGTGGCTTCCTTGCCCATTGAGTCCCTTTCTGAAGATCTCAAACGCCGCCGTAATGCCAGCGGCTACACCTGTGGAAGCGAATGGTGAGCGGCGAATAGCGAATAGGGAAAACCCCTACTCGCCATTCGCCATTCCCTATCCGCAGATTTACTTCTTCTTGCCGGCGATGGCCTTGGCCGGCCCCTTGCGCGTGCGCGCATTGGTGTGGGTACGCTGACCGCGCACCGGCAGGCCGCGACGATGCCGCAGGCCGCGATAGCAGCCGAGGTCCATCAGACGCTTGATGTTGATGCCGACCTCGCGACGCAGGTCGCCCTCGACGAGATAGTCGCGGTCGATCACTTCGCGGATCTGAAGCACTTCGGCGTCGCTGAGCTGATTGACGCGACGATCCTCGGGGATCTTCACCTTCTCCATGATGTCACCGGCGATCTTGGGGCCGATGCCATGGATGTACTGCAGCGCGATGAGCACGCGCTTGTTGGTGGGAATGTTTACGCCGGCAATACGGGCCACGGCCTTCTCTCCTGTTGCCGATCCCTTGTCAGGAATCGGGCTTTAAGTGCTTGCTTTCTCGGGCAGGTGTTCACAAACGCGAACACGACGCCCACCCCCGGTCTTCCTGGGGCCCGGCATCGTCTGAAACTATCCGACTTGGATGCGGGGCTTATTAAGGGATTCAGGGGGCTTTCGTCAACCGCCGCTAGCGTTTGGCTCGCTTTTTCGTGACCTTTTTTGGGCTCTTCTTCGAGGCCTTTTTCGCGGCTTTTTTGACGGCTTTCTTGGCCGCCTTCTTCACGGCCTTCCTGCCTCCCTTGGCAGCCTTCTTGGAGGCCTTTGCGGCGGCTTTGCTGGCCTTTTTGGCGGATTTCGCCGGCTTTTTAGCGGTTTTGGCGGCCTTTTTGCCCCCTGCCTTGGCGGCGCTCCTGGCCGTGCTCTTGGCCGCGCTTCTGGCGTGCGTCTTGGGCTCGACGGCCCCGAGCGCTAGCAGGAGGCGATGGATGGCCCGGGTGACCTCGTCGATGGCCATCATGCCATCGACCGTCGAGAGCTTCCGCCGCTCCGAATAGTAGTGAATCAGCGGTTCCGTCAGGCTGCGGTAGCTGGCCAGCCGCTTGGTCAGGACTTCCGGAGTGTCGTCGACCCGGACCTCCTCACCGCGCTCCCGCATCTGCGCCACACGGGTCTCGACGCGCTGGAGCAGCGCGCTCTCGTTGACGCGCAGCTCGATCACCGCGTCGAGCTTGAGATGCTTGTGCCTGAGGAGCTCGTCGAGCGCCTCGGCCTGCGGCACGGTGCGGGGGAAGCCGTCCAGGATGAAACCGCGCTTGGCATCTGGCTGGTCGATCCGGTCGGAGATGATTCCAACCACCACGTCATCGGGGACGAGGCCGCCATTGGCCATGATCTCCTTGGCCTTGAGGCCGATGGGCGTGCCGGCCGCAACCGCAGCGCGAAGCATCTCACCGGTCGAGAGCTGGACGATGCCGTAGCGCTGCACCAGAAGTTGCGCCTGGGTCCCCTTGCCCGACCCCGGCGGTCCCAGAAGTATAATTCTCATCGGCGTACGCCCCCCGGATTGGTGAGCGATACGTCGCGCACCTGCATTTGAAGATCAACAAACAGTGCAAACCACAATCAGCGCTGCGCCGCCACCCATATCATAGGGGAGCGAGCAGCGGGGCACCAAGAAAGCCTGCGAAATCAGCGATGACGTGGCGGTGAGAGCAGCTCGGCCGAGCCAATCGCGCGCTCAGCGCGGGCCCGATAGGCGCTGCGCCGTGTGCGCGCAGCGAATCGATGACACGTCGATCGGCGGCCTGAAGGGGCCGCCGTGCGTCAGCGACGGCGTCCGCCGCGCAGCTTCGACTTGCGAATCAGCCCCTCGTATTGATGAGCGAGCAAATAGCCCTGCACCTGCGCCACCGTGTCCATGGTGACGCTAACGACGATCAGAAGCGACGTGCCGCCGAAATAGAACGGCACCGAGGCGTAGGAAATCAGGATTTCCGGAATCAGACAGACGATCGCGAGATAGATCGCGCCGACCACGGTGATGCGCGACAGCACGTAGTCGATATATTCCGCGGTGCGCTCGCCCGGACGAATGCCCGGAATGAACCCGCCGTGCTTCTTCAGGTTGTCCGCGGTCTCGGTCGGATTGAACACGATCGCGGTGTAGAAGAAGGCGAAGAACACGATCAGCGCGAGATAGAGGAACAGGAACAACGGCCGGCCGTGGCCGAGCTGGGTGGTGATCCACTGGAACCATTCCGGCCCCTTGCCGGCGTTGAAGTTCGCAACCGTCGTCGGCAGCAGCAGCAGCGAGGACGCGAAGATCGGCGGGATCACGCCCGAAGTGTTGAGCTTGAGCGGCAGATGCGAGGACTGGCCCTCGAACATCTTGTTGCCGACCTGGCGCTTCGGATACTGGATCAGCAGCCGGCGCTGGGCGCGCTCCATGAACACGATGAAGGCGATCACGGCAACCGCCATCACGATCACGACCAGGATCAGGCCGGTCGACATCGCGCCCTGACGGCCGAGTTCCAGCATGTTGGCGAGCGCCGAGGGCAGCTCGGCGACGATGCCGGACAGAATGATCAGCGAAATGCCGTTGCCGATGCCGCGCGAAGTCACCTGCTCGCCCAGCCACATCAGGAACATGGTGCCGCCGGTCAGCGTGATGGTGGTGGAGAGGCGGAAGAACATGCCGGGGTCGCTGACGACGTTGCCCGCGCCCTCGAGGCCCACCGCGATACCGTAGGACTGGAACGCGGCCAGGATCACGGTGAGGTAGCGCGTGTACTGGTTCAGGGTCTTGCGGCCCGCCTCGCCTTCCTTCTTCAGCGCCTCGAGCTGCGGCGAGACGGTGGTGAGGAGCTGGATGATGATCGAGGCCGAGATGTACGGCATGATGTTCAGCGCGAAGATCGCCATGCGGTGAATGCCGCCGCCGGCGAACATGTTGAACATGCCGAGGATGCCGCCCGCCTGGGAGCGGAACACCTGCTCCCAGATATTGGGATCGATGCCGGGCAGCGGGATGTAGGTGCCCAGCCGATAAACCAGCATCGCACCCAGGGTGAACCAGATGCGCTTCTTCAGCTCGTCAGCTTTGGCAAACGCGCCGAAATTCAGATTGGCTGCCAGTTGTTCCGCTGCTGAGACCATCTTGGGCTTTCTCCCGCCGCTTTTTGCGCCGTCATGCCCGCGGCCGGGCTACTTGGGCGGACGCCGGACATTATCTGGTGCTCGGCTTCGATAAGTCCAACGTCCAGCATACGTAAAGGCCCGCCAGGCGCGGGCCAATGACGCAGTTGTTACGCTGCCTCGCCTTCTTCCTTGGCAGGCGCGAGGATCTTCACCGAGCCGCCGGCCTTCTCGACCGCCGCGATCGCGGACTTCGAGGCGCCATGCACTTCGATGTTGAGCTTGGCCTTGAGCTCGCCGCGGCCGAGCAGCCGCAGGCCGGCCTTGGAGCGGCGCAGCACGCCCGCCTTGACCAAAGCCTCGGCGTTCACGACGCTGCCGGCGTCGATCTTCTTGGCATCGACCGCTTCCTGAAGCCGGTCGAGATTGATCTCGGCGAACTCGACGCGGAAGATGTTGTTGAAGCCGCGCTTGGGCAGACGGCGATGCATCGGCATCTGGCCGCCTTCGAAACCCTTGATGCGCACGCCCGAACGCGCGGTCTGGCCCTTGCCGCCGCGGCCGGACTGCTTGCCCTTGCCCGAACCGATGCCGCGGCCGACGCGCATGCGCTTCTTACGCGAGCCGGCGTTGTCGGCGATATCGCTGAGCTTCATCGCCCTTCTCCTTGTCTTACTTCTCGTCGACGATGCGGACGAGATGGTGAACCTTCTCGATCATACCGCGGACGGCCGGGGTGTCCGGCAGTTCGCTCACGCGGCCGATCTTGTTGAGCTTGAGTCCGATCAACGTCGAACGCTGCGAGTGATGGCGGCGGATCGCGCTGCCGGTCTGCTCGAGCTTGATCGTCTTTGCGGCCTTGGCCATGGGAGTCTACTCCGAAAAGCTTCCGTTAGTCCGCAGCCGCCTCGGCATCGCCGCCGATGCGACGGGCCTGAAGGGTGGACACCTTGATGTTGCGGCGGGCTGCGACCGAACGCGGCGAATCCTGGTGCTTCAGCGCGTCGAAGGTCGCGCGCACCATGTTGTAGGGGTTCGACGAGCCGATCGACTTCGCCACCACGTCCTGGACGCCGAGCGTCTCGAACACGGCGCGCATCGGGCCGCCGGCGATGATCCCGGTACCGGCCGGAGCGGCACGCAAGTACACACGGCCCGCACCGTGACGGCCGGCGATGTCGTGATGGAGCGTACGGCCCTCGCGCAGCGAAACACGGGTCAGATTGCGCTTGGCGGCTTCCGTCGCCTTCCGGATCGCCTCAGGCACTTCGCGTGCCTTGCCGTGACCGAAGCCGGCGCGGCCCTTCTGATCGCCGATCACGACCAGCGCTGCGAAACCGAAGCGCTTGCCGCCCTTGACGACCTTGGCCACGCGGTTGATGTGGACGAGCTTGTCGACGAACTCGCTGTCGCGCTCCTCGCGCTCCCTGCTCCGTTCGCGTCCGCCGCGGTGTTCGCGTTCAGCTGCCATGGTTTTTCCAATCCTTCAGAGGCTTACGCCTCAATCCTCAAATTCTGTTAGAAGCTCAGCCCGCTCTCACGCGCCGCATCGGCAAGAGCCTTGACGCGCCCGTGATAGAGGTAGCTGCCGCGATCGAACACGACTTCCTTGACGCCCTTCTCCGCGGCGCGCTGGGCCAGCAGCTTGCCGACCGCCTTCGCCGCATCGATGTCGGCGCCGGTCTTGCCACCGTCGCGCATCGACTTCTCGAGCGAAGAGGCAGACGCCAGCGTCTCGCCCTTCAGGTCGTCGATGACCTGGGCGTAGATGTGCTTGGACGAGCGGAACACCGACAGGCGCGGACGGCCGCCTCCGGAGCGGCGCAACTTCAGCCGCACACTCCGCTTGCGCCGGGCATTCGTAACCTTGGCTTTCGACATGACCGGCTCCGTTACTTCTTCTTGCCTTCCTTGCGGAAGATGAATTCGTCGGCGTACTTCACGCCCTTGCCCTTGTAGGGCTCCGGCGGACGATAGGCGCGGATCTCAGCCGCGACCTGGCCGACGCGCTGGACGTCACTGCCCGACACCATGATCTCAGTCGGCTTCGGCACGGCGATCGTGATGCCTTCCGGGATCGGATAGATCACGTCGTGGCTGTAGCCGAGCGCGAGCTGCAGGTTCTTGCCCTGCATCGCGGCACGGTAGCCGACGCCGGTGATTTCGAGCTTCTTCTCGAAACCCTTGGTGACGCCCTCGACGAGGTTCGCGACCTGGGCGCGTGCGGTGCCGTAGAGCGCCCGCGCGCGGTTGGTCTCGACCCGCGGCTTGACCTTGACCTGGCCGTTCTCGAGCTTCACCTCGACGTCGTCATGGACGATGAACTGAAGCTGGCCCTTCGGCCCCTTCATCTTGACGGTCTGGCCATCGACGGTCGCGGTAACGCCCGACGGCACCGTCACAGGCTTTTTGCCAACACGTGACATGGATCGAAAATCCTTCTCAGAACACCGTGAAGAGGACTTCGCCGCCCACATTCGCGTCGCGCGCGCTGTGGTCGGCCATGATCCCCTTCGGCGTCGACAACACCGAAATGCCGAGCCCGTTGTTGACCCGCGGCAGGTTCTTCACCGAGGCGTAGACGCGACGCCCGGGCTTGGAAACACGTTCGATCTCGCGGATGACGGGCTCGCCGTCGAAATACTTCAGCTCGATCTCGATCTCGCTGCGACCCGAGGAATGCTCGACCGTGGCGTAGCCGCGGATGTAGCCCTCGGACTTCAGCACCTCGAGCACGTTCTCGCGCATCTTGGAGCCGGGCGTGGAGACCTTGGTCTTCGAGCGCATCTGCGCGTTGCGGATGCGGGTGATCAGATCGCTGATTGGATCGTGCGTAGACATCTAAACGACCCTCCTTACCAGCTCGACTTCACGAGGCCCGGGACCATGCCCTTGGAGCCAAGTTCGCGCAGCGCGATACGGGACAGCTTGTTCTTGCGATAGTTCGAGCGCGGACGGCCCGACAGCTCGCAACGCATGCGGATGCGGGTCGCCGACGAATTGCGCGGCATTTCCGCGAGCTTCAGGGTTGCGGCGAACCGCTCCTCCATCGGGATCTTCTTGTCGGCGATGATCGCCTTCAACCGCTCGCGCTTGGCGGCGGCGTTCTTCACCATCCGCTTGCGCCGGTTGTTCTTCTCGACTGAACTCTTCTTTGCCATGCTTGGCTCCTGGGTATCCGCGTTTGAGAGGCTTTAGGTCAGCGTCTCACTGCCGGAACGGGAAATTGAAAGCGGTCAACAAGGCCCTCGCCTCTTCGTCGGTCTTGGCCGTGGTGCAGACGGTGATGTCCATACCGCGGGCTTCCGTGACCTTGTCGAAGTCGATCTCGGGGAAAATGATGTGCTCCTTGATGCCGAGCGAATAGTTGCCGCGGCCGTCAAAGCTCTTCGGGTTCAGACCGCGGAAGTCGCGGACGCGCGGCAGCGCGACCGTCACCAGGCGATCGATGAACTCGTACATGCGGGCCTTGCGCAGCGTGACCTTGCAGCCGATCGGCTGGTTCTCACGCAGCTTGAAGGTCGCGATCGCGATGCGCGAATAGGTCACGATCGCCTTCTGGCCGGCGATCTGGGTCAGTTCGGCGGCGGCGTTCTCAGCCTTCTTGCGGTCGTTGACGGAATCGCCGACGCCCATGTTCAGCACGACCTTGTCCAGCCGCGGAACCTGCATGACGTTCTCGTAACCGAACTTCTCGGTCAACGCGCCGCGAATCTTCGCGTCATATTCCGCGCGCAGGCGCGGCACGTAGGCGGTGTCAGCCATCGATCTCAGCTCCCGAGCTCTTGGCGATGCGGACCTTCTTGCCGTCCGCCAGAATCTTGAATCCGATGCGCGTCGGCTTTCCGTCCTTGCCGAGATACGCGATGTTGGACAGTTGGATCGGCGCCTCTTTCGAGATGATGCCGCCCTCCTGGGCCTGCGTCTGCTTCTGGTGACGCTTGACCATGTTGATGCCGCGCACGAGAGCCGTGCCGGCCTCCGGGCGCACCTCGAACACCTCGCCGGTGCGGCCCTTGTCACGGCCGGTCAGCACGACGACCTTGTCGCCCTTGCGGATCTTCGCAGCCATCACAGCACCTCCGGCGCGAGCGAAATGATCTTCATGTGGTTCTTGGCGCGCAGCTCGCGCGGCACGGGCCCGAAGATACGGGTGCCGACCGGCTCGGCCTGGTTGTTGATCAGGACGGCGGCGTTGCGGTCGAAGCGGATGACCGAACCGTCAGCGCGGCGGATGTCCTTGCGGACACGCACCACCACGGCCTTCATCACGTCGCCCTTCTTCACCTTGCCACGCGGAATCGCTTCCTTGATCGAGACGACGATGATGTCGCCGATGGTGGCGTAGCGGCGCTTGGAACCTCCGAGCACCTTGATACACATGACACGGCGTGCGCCAGAATTGTCGGCCACGTCGAGGTTGGTCTGCATCTGAATCATTGATGCACCTCGTCCTCTTTCTCTTTTGCGCCAGCCTGGCCGGCGCTCAACATTTCCCTGAAGTCAGTCGGCTAGATGCCGGCAGCTCAGGCGCTTTTCTTCTGTTCGCCCCGGATCACGACCCAGCGCTTCAACTTCGAAATCGGCTTCGATTCTTCGATCCAGACCACGTCACCCGGCTTGAACTGGTTGTTCTCGTCGTGCGCGTGATAGTTCTTCGAACGGCGGATCGTCTTCTTGTAGATCGGGTGCGTGAAGCGGCGATCGACGCGCACCACGATGGTCTTGGCCTGCTTGTCGCTGACGACCACGCCCTGCAGAGTACGTTTCGGCATCTTCGTAAGCCTCTTACTTCTTCTTCGCGCGCTGCTGCGCGGCGACGGTCTTGATGCGGGCGATGTCGCGGCGGGCCTCGCGCAGGCGCGAGGTGTTCTCGAGCTGCCCGGTGGCACGCTGGAAGCGCAGGTTGAAGCGCTCCTTCTTCAGGTTCAGGATGGCGTCATCCTGCTGGTCGGGGCTCATCGCGCGGATGTCTTCGATCTTCATCTGGGCCATGGCCACTACTCCGCAATGCGCTCGACGAAGCGCGTCTTGATCGGCAGCTTGGCGGCCGCCAGGGTCAGCGCCTCGCGCGCCGTCTGGGTGTTGACGCCGTCGATCTCGAACAGCACCCGGCCCGGCTTGACGCGGGCGACCCACAGCTCCGGCGAACCCTTGCCGGAGCCCATGCGGACTTCGGCCGGCTTCTTCGACACCGGAACGTCCGGGAACACGCGGATCCAGACGCGGCCGGCGCGCTTCATGTGGCGGGTCAGCGCGCGGCGGGCGGCCTCGATCTGACGCGCGGTGACGCGCTCAGGCTCGGTCGCCTTCAGGCCGAACTGGCCGAATGCCAACGTCGCGCCCGAAGACGCAACGCCGTGGATGCGGCCCTTATGCGCCTTCCGGAACTTCGTTTTCTTAGGTTGCATCATGGCTTTAAGCCCTCAAATTCCTGTCTGGCTTCAGGCCGCGGCCGCGTCGCGACGCTGCCGGCCGCCACCGCTACCACCACCCTCACCTTCGGCCATTCTCTTGTCCTGGGCCATCGGATCGTGCTCGAGGATCTCACCCTTGAAGATCCAGACCTTGACGCCGCAGGTGCCGAAGGTCGTGAACGCGGTCGCGACGCCGTAGTCGATGTCGGCGCGCAGCGTGTGCAGCGGCACGCGGCCTTCGCGGTACCACTCCATGCGCGCGATTTCGGCACCGCCGAGACGGCCCGAGCAGTTGATACGGATGCCCTCCGCGCCGAGACGCATCGCCGACTGCACGGCGCGCTTCATCGCGCGGCGGAACGCCACGCGGCGCTCGAGCTGCTGGGCGATCGACTCGGCCACCAGCGTCGCATCGAGCTCCGGCTTGCGGATCTCGACGATGTTGATGACGACGTCGGACGAGGTGATGTCCGCCACCTTCTTGCGCAGCTTGTCGATGTCGGCGCCCTTCTTGCCGATCACCACGCCCGGACGGGCCGAGTGGATGGTGACGCGGCACTTCTTGTGCGGACGCTCGATCACGATGCGGGCGACCGCCGCCTGCTTGAGCTCCTTGTGCAGGATCTCGCGGATCTTGACGTCCTCGTGCAGCAGCTTGCCGTATTCCTGCTTGCCGGCGAACCAGCGGGAATCCCAGGTCCGGTTGATGCCGAGACGCAGACCGATCGGATTGATCTTTTGACCCATCGTATTCTCCTCGCGTCCCGTTAGGCGGCCGCTTCGGCTTCGACCTGACGAACGATGATCGTCAGTTGCGAAAATGGTTTGTAGACACGGCCCGAGCGGCCGCGGCCGCGGGCGGCAAAGCGCTTCATCACGAGGCCGTTGCCGACGAAAGCCTGCGCCACGACGAGATCGTCGACGTCGAGGTCGTGGTTGTTCTCGGCGTTGGCGATCGCCGACTCCAGGCACTTCTTGACGTCGACCGCGATCCGCTTGCGCGAGAACTGCAGGTCGGCGAGCGCGGCAGACGCCTTCCGGCCGCGAATGAGCTGGGCGACCAGATTGAGCTTCTGCGGGCTCACCCGCAGCATCCGGGCGACCGCCTTGGCCTCGTTGTCGGCGAGGCTCCGTTCGCGCTTAGCTTTGCTCATCGTTTAATCCTCAAGCCTTCTTGGCTTTCTTGTCGCCGGAGTGGCCGTGGAAGGTCCGGGTCGGCGAGAACTCGCCGAACTTGTGACCGACCATTTCCTCGTTGACCGCCACCGGCACGTGCTTCTGGCCGTTGTAGACGCCGAAGGTCAGGCCGACGAACTGCGGCAGGATGGTCGAACGACGGCTCCAGATCTTGATGACGTCGTGACGGCCGGACGCGCGCGCGGCATCTGCCTTCTTGAGCAGAGAACCCTCGACGAACGGGCCTTTCCAGACTGAACGAACCATGTCCGGCGTTCCTTACTTCTTCCGCTTGTGGCGGCTTAGGAGAATGAATTTGTTGGTCGACTTGTTGGTGCGGGTCTTCTTGCCCTTGGTCGGCTTGCCCCACGGGGTGACCGGGTGGCGACCGCCCGAGGTACGACCTTCACCACCGCCGTGCGGATGGTCGATCGGGTTCATCGCGACACCGCGGTTGTGCGGGCGGCGGCCCATCCAACGCTTGCGGCCGGCCTTGCCGATCGAGGTGTTCATGTGATCCGGGTTCGACACCGCACCGATCGTGCCGCGGCAACGGCCGTGGACCAGGCGCTGCTCGCCCGAGTTCAGGCGGATGATCACGTAGTCCTGGTCGCGACCGACGAGCTGGGCGTAGGTCCCAGCGGAACGGGCGAGCTGGCCGCCCTTCCCGATCTTGGTCTCGATGTTGTGGATGATCGTGCCGACCGGCATGTTGCCCAGCGGCATGACGTTGCCCGGCTTCACGTCGACATAGTTGCCGGCGACGATGGTGTCACCCACGGCCAGGCGCTGCGGCGCAAGGATGTAGGCCTGCTCGCCGTCCTGGTACTTGATCAGCGCGATGAAGCCGGTGCGATTCGGATCGTATTCCAGCCGCTCGACGGTGGCGGGAACGTCCACCTTCTCGCGCTTGAAGTCGACGTTGCGCAGCGTCTTCTTGTGACCGCCGCCGCGGAAGCGCACGGTGATGCGACCGGTATTGTTACGGCCACCCTTGGACAGCTTGCCCTCGGTGAGCGTCTTGACCGGCTTGCCCTTGTAGAGGGCCGAACGATCGACCATGACCAGTTGGCGCTGGCCCGGCGTCGTGGGATTGAATGTCTTCAGTGCCATCGTCGTACGACCCTACAGACCGGTGGTGACGTCGATCCGGTGGCCCTCTTCGAGGGTCACGATCGCGCGCTTGGTGTTCGACTGCGAACCGAGATTGCCGCGGAAGGCCTTGACCTTGCCCTTGCGGACCAGCGTGTTGACGCTCTTGACCTTGACGTCGAACAGCTTCTCGATCGCTTCCTTGATCTGCGGCTTGGTCGCTTTCGCGGCCACCTTGAACAGGACCTTGTTGTGCTCCGAGGCGATCGTCGCCTTTTCGGTCACGACCGGCGACAGGATCACGTCGTAGTGGCGAGGCTCGATGTTCTTCGTCATTTGAAGCGCGCCTCCAGCGCATCGATGGCGGCCTTGGTCAGAACGAGCTTCTGACGGCGCAGGATGTCGTAGACGTTGATGCCCTGGATCGGCAGCACGTCCATGTTCGGGATGTTGCGGGCCGCCGCGGCGAAGCCGTTGTTGAGCTCGGCGCCATCGATGATCAGCGCGTTGGTGAGCCCCAGGCCCGAGAAGTGGCCGAGCAGCGCCTTGGTCTTCGGCGCCTCAAGCGCGGCCTTCTCGATCACGACGAGATCGCCGTCCTTGGCCTTGGCCGAGAGCGCATGCTTCAGCGCCAGCGCGCGGACCTTCTTCGGCAGGTCGGTGGCGTGCGAACGCACCACCGGACCGAAAGCACGGCCGCCGCCACGGAACTGCGGCACGCGGGCCGAGCCGTGACGGGCACCGCCGGTGCCCTTCTGCTTGTACATCTTCTTGCCGGTGCGCCAGATCTCGGCGCGCCCCTTGGCCTTGTGCGTGCCGGCCTGGCGCTTGTTGAGCTGCCACTGCACGCAGCGCGCGATGATGTCCTCGCGCGGCTCGAGGCCGAAAATGGCGTCGGAGAGCTGGACCGAGCCGGCTTCCTTGCCCTCAAGGGTCGTGACCTTCAATTCCATCTCACGCACCCTCCTGCTGGGCCGCAGCCTCGGCTTCACCGCCCGCAACCTTGAACTTGCCGGGCTTCGGAGCTTCCTTCGGCAGCGGCTTCTTGACGGCGTCGCGCACGCGGATCCAGCCGCCCTTGGAGCCGGGAACGGCGCCTTCGACGAGGATCAGGCCGCGCTCGACATCGGTCTGGACGACGCGAAGGTTGAGCGTGGTGATGCGGTCGACACCCATGTGGCCGGGCATCTTCTTGTTCTTCCAGGTCTTGCCGGGATCCTGACGACCACCGGTCGAACCGATCGAGCGGTGCGAGATCGACACGCCGTGGGTGGCGCGCAGACCGCCGAAGTTCCAGCGCTTCATACCGCCCGCAAAGCCCTTACCGACCGAGGTGCCGGTGACGTCGACGAACTGGCCGACGACGAAGTGGTCGGCCTGGATCTCTGCACCGACCGGGATCATGGCGTCCGCGGAGACGCGGAATTCCTCGACCCGGCGCTTCGGCTCGACCTTAGCGACCGCGAACTGGCCGCGCTCGGCCTTGGGCATGTAAACGGTCTTGCGGCTGCCAGAACCGAGCTGCAGCGCGACGTAACCGTTCTTCTCTTCGGTGCGGTGGCCTACGACCTGGCAATTGCCGAGCTTCAGCACGGTCACGGGGATATGTTCGCCGGTCTCCGTGAAGACCCGCGTCATCCCGACCTTTTGTGCGATCACTCCGGAGCGCATCGGCTTGCTTCCTGTTCTTTCTGTCCGCTTTCGCGAACGGGATCCAAAATCTTAGAGCTTGATCTCGACGTCGACACCGGCAGCCAGGTCGAGCTTCATCAAAGCATCGACGGTCTGCGGGGTCGGATCGACGATGTCGAGCAGGCGCTTGTGAGTGCGCATCTCGAACTGTTCACGGCTCTTCTTGTCGACGTGCGGCGAACGGTTGACGGTGAACTTCTCGATGCGGGTGGGCAGCGGAATGGGTCCGCGGACCTGCGCTCCGGTGCGCTTCGCCGTGTTCACGATCTCGCGGGTCGACGTATCGAGAATACGATGGTCGAACGCTTTGAGACGGATACGAATATTTTGGCCGTTCATTGCCGTGGTCTTTCTTTGAGCAGAGTGGCGAGCAGCGAATAGCGAATGTATCCACTCGCTACTCGCCAATCCTTATTCGCGTAATTACTCGATGATCGAGGCGACGACGCCGGCGCCGACGGTACGGCCGCCTTCGCGGATCGCGAAGCGGAGCTTCTCTTCCATCGCGATCGGCACGATCAGGTGCACTTCCATCGCGATGTTGTCGCCCGGCATCACCATCTCGGTGCCTTCCGGCAGGTGCACGACACCGGTCACGTCGGTGGTGCGGAAGTAGAACTGCGGACGGTAGTTGGTGAAGAACGGGGTGTGGCGGCCGCCCTCTTCCTTGGTGAGGATGTAGGCCTCAGCCTTGAACTTGGTGTGCGGCTTGACCGAACCCGGCTTGCAGAGCACCTGGCCGCGCTCGACTTCCTCGCGCTTGGTGCCGCGGAGCAGAGCGCCGATGTTGTCGCCGGCCTGGCCCTGGTCGAGCAGCTTGCGGAACATTTCCACGCCGGTGACCGTGGTCTTCTGGGTCGCACGCAGACCGACGATCTCGATTTCCTCGCCGACCTTGATCACGCCGCGCTCGACGCGGCCGGTCACGACGGTGCCGCGGCCCGAGATCGAGAACACGTCTTCAACCGGCATCAAGAACGGCTGGTCGATCGGACGCTCCGGCTGCGGGATGTACTCGTCGACGTTCCGCATCAGCTCGAGGATGGCCTCATGGCCGAGCTTCTTGTCGGAGTCTTCGAGAGCGGCGAGCGCCGAACCCTTGATGATCGGGATCTTGTCGCCCGGGAACTCGTACTTCGAGAGCAGCTCGCGGACCTCGAGCTCGACGAGCTCGAGCAGCTCCGGATCGTCGACCATGTCGCACTTGTTGAGGAACACGACGAGCGCGGGCACGCCGACCTGGCGGGCAAGCAGGATGTGCTCGCGGGTCTGCGGCATCGGGCCGTCAGCAGCCGACACGACCAGAATCGCACCGTCCATCTGGGCGGCGCCGGTGATCATGTTCTTCACGTAGTCGGCGTGGCCGGGGCAGTCGACGTGGGCGTAGTGACGGTTCTGCGTCTCGTACTCGACGTGCGCGGTCGAGATGGTGATGCCGCGAGCCTTCTCTTCCGGCGCCTTGTCGATCTGGTCGTACGCCGTGAACGTCGCACCGCCGGTCTCGGCGAGAATCTTCGTGATCGCCGCGGTCAGCGACGTCTTGCCATGGTCGACGTGACCGATGGTGCCGATGTTGCAGTGCGGCTTGTTACGTTCAAACTTTGCTTTGGCCATTTGACTCTCCGTTCAATCGTCAGCTTGAGACCGACGACAATCAGGCAAACTTCTTCTGGACTTCTGCCGACACGTTCGCCGGCGCTTCTGCGTAGTGGTCGAACTGCATGGTGAAGGTCGCGCGACCCTGGCTCATCGAGCGCAGGTTATTCACGTAACCGAACATGTTCATGAGCGGCACCATCGCGTTGATGACGTTGGCGTTGCCGCGCATGTCCTGACCCTGGATCTGACCGCGCCGGGAATTCAGGTCGCCGATGACCGAACCGGTGTAGTCTTCCGGCGTCACCACCTCGACCTTCATGATCGGCTCGAGCAGGACGGACTTGCCCATCTGCAGCGCTTCGCGGAAGCAGGCGCGCGAGGCGATTTCGAAGGCGAGCGCCGACGAGTCGACGTCGTGGTACTTGCCGTCGACGAGCTGCACCTTGACGTCGACCACGGGGAAGCCCGCGACCACGCCGGACGACAGCACGCTCTCCAGGCCCTTCTCGACGCCGGGGATGTATTCCTTCGGCACCGCACCGCCGACGATCTTCGATTCGAACTCGTAGCCCTTGCCGGGCTCGTTCGGCTCGACGATGAACGACACCGCCGCGAACTGGCCGGTACCGCCGGTCTGCTTCTTGTGGGTGTAGCTGTGCTCCACGCGCTTGGTGACGCGCTCACGGAAGGCCACCTGCGGCGCGCCGATGTTGGCGTCGACCTTGTAGGTGCGCTTGAGGATGTCGACCTTGATGTCGAGATGGAGTTCGCCCATGCCCTTCAGGATGGTCTGACCGGACTCGTGGTCGGTCGACACGCGGAAGGACGGATCCTCCGCGGCGAGCTTGGCCAGCGCCACGCCCAGCTTCTCCTGGTCGGCCTTCGACTTCGGCTCGATCGCGATCTCGATGACCGGCTCGGGGAATTCCATCTTCTCCAGGATCACCTGCTTGTCGGGATCGCACAGCGTGTCACCGGTGCGCGCTTCCTTCAGGCCGGCCAGCGCGACGATGTCGCCGGCGTAGGCTTCCTTGATGTCCTCGCGGTTGTTCGCATGCATCAACAGCATGCGCCCGATCCGCTCCTTCTTCTCGCGGGTCGAGTTCACGACGCCGGTGCCCGACGCCAGAATGCCCGAATAGATGCGGCAGAAGGTGATGGTGCCGACGAACGGGTCGTCCATGATCTTGAACGCGAGCAGCGCCAGGGGCTCCTTGTCGTCCGCCTTGCGCACGACTTCGTTGCCCTTGTCGTCGGTGCCCTTGATCGCGGGCACGTCGAGCGGCGACGGCAGATAGTCGACGACGGCGTCGAGCAGCGGCTGCACGCCCTTGTTCTTGAAGGCCGAGCCACACAGCACGGGATAGAACGCCCCGGTCAGCACCGCCTTGCGGATCAGCCTCTTCAGCGTCGCCTCGTCCGGCTCCTTGCCGTCGAGGTAGGCGGCCATGGCGTCGTCGTCGAGCTCGACGGCGGCTTCCACCATCTTCTCGCGGTATTCCTTGGCCTGGTCGACGAGATCTTCCGGAATGTCGACGTAGTCGAACTTCGCGCCGAGCGCTTCATCGTTCCAGACGACGCCCTTCATCTTCACGAGGTCGACGAGACCCTTGAAGTTGTTCTCGGCGCCGATCGGAAGCTGGATCGCGACGGGCTTGGCACCGAGGCGATCGACGATGTCGGACAGACATTTGAAGAAGTCCGCACCGATCTTGTCCATCTTGTTGGCGAAGACGATGCGCGGAACCTTGTACTTGTCACCCTGGCGCCAGACGGTCTCGGTCTGCGGCTCGACGCCCTGGTTGGAGTCGAGCACGCACACGGCGCCGTCGAGCACGCGCAGCGAACGCTCGACCTCGATGGTGAAGTCGACGTGGCCGGGGGTGTCGATGATGTTCAGGCGCTTGCCGGCCCAGAAGGCGGTGGTCGCAGCCGAGGTGATCGTGATGCCACGCTCCTGCTCCTGCTCCATCCAGTCCATCGTCGCGGCACCCTCGTGCACTTCGCCGATCTTGTGGCTCTTGCCGGTGTAGTAGAGGATACGCTCGGTCGTCGTGGTCTTGCCGGCGTCGATATGCGCCATGATACCGAAGTTACGATAGTCTTCGATGGCATGTTGGCGGGGCATGGGGTGTTCCTTGCGAGTCCGATTGTTTCGCCGTTACCAGCGATAGTGCGAGAAGGCACGGTTGGCTTCCGCCATCCGGTGCACGTCTTCACGCTTCTTGACGGCGTTCCCCCGGTTATTCGATGCGTCCAAGAGCTCCGCCGAGAGCCGCTCGGTCATCGTCTTCTCATTGCGCTCGCGCGCAGCCGCGATCAGCCAGCGGATGCCCAGCGCCTGCCGGCGGGTTGAGCGAACCTCAACCGGAACCTGGTAGGTCGCGCCGCCGACGCGGCGGGAACGCACTTCGATCGTGGGCATCACATTCTCGAGCGCCTGCTCGAACACGCCGAGCGGGTTCTGCTTGGTCTTGGTTTCGATGATGCCGAGTGCACCGTAGACGATGCCTTCGGCGACCGACTTCTTGCCGGCATACATCACCGAGTTCATGAACTTCGTAATCACGATGTTCCCGAACTTCGGATCGGGCAGAACTTCGCGCTTTTCCGCTGAGTGGCGACGAGACATGGACGTGGTTCCCGCTTACTTCGGACGCTTGGCGCCGTACTTCGAACGACGCTGCTTACGGTTCTTGACGCCCTGGGTATCCAGAACGCCGCGGAGGATGTGGTAGCGCACACCGGGCAAGTCCTTGACGCGGCCGCCGCGGATCATGACCACCGAGTGCTCCTGGAGGTTATGGCCCTCACCGGGGATGTAGCCGATCACCTCGAAGCCGTTGGTCAGGCGCACCTTGGCGACCTTACGAAGCGCCGAGTTCGGCTTCTTCGGGGTCGTGGTGTAGACGCGCGTGCAAACCCCACGCTTCTGCGGCGACTGCTGCAGCGCCGGCACCTTCTTGCGCGACTTCTGCACTTCACGCGGTTGTGCGATCAGTTGGTTGATCGTCGGCATCCTGGCCTTCACCCTTTTTCTGCCGCGGCCCGTTTCCGGGACCGCTGTCTTGCCGCGAACCGTTACCGGATTCGCAAATTCTTCTGCCGGACTGCCCGCCCGACGGGGCCGCCCTGCCCGGAATACTCCGCGCAAAGCGAAATTGCGCCAACCGCTCCATTGCTGAGCGGAAAGCGCTTCGACGCCACAGAGGACCGCAGTATCTAGCCCGATCAGCGAAAAGCTGCGGTCCGCACACCGAGGTCATGCATCCGAGTTCGATCTCAAGAGGACGTGCTCAAGAGAACTAAAATCGTCCTGGCATTGCCTAGCTATAATCGACAGCGTTTGAGCGGCATTCGTCGAGGTTGGTGCCCGCCTTTGCGATCCCAAAAGGATCAAACGGGTGGCCCGTTCCGACGTTGGCGATGCTCACCGCCTGTCGTTAAGTGAGGCGCTTTCTATAAGCGAGAATCGGTCAAGTCAAGGCGAAACGACAGTTACAAAGCGCCTCAGACGCCTGCAGAAATCGTCTCTTTGCCGCACTCGCCGCGTCTGCCGGATATGGGAACGAGGCACCCGTTCCGCCAGCCCAGAACAAATTATATCCGGGCAAAATATACTTTTATAACCAACGCCAAGGCTTTTTTTCTCTTCATGGTCAATCTGCCGCCTTCGGCAGAGACGAGCGCCATACGCTACACCGACATCGCCGTCATCGGCGGGGGGACTTTCCGGCTCGACCGCCGCCGCAATACTTGGGCGCGCCGGGATTTCGGCGGCGCTGATCGACCCGCATAGGAGCTATCCAACCGATTTTCGGGCCGAAAAAAATCAGCGGCCCGGTACAGCTCGAGCGCTTCTTACGGACGGGAATTGGGGAATCAGTGCTGCGCCGTGCGACCTTTGCCGGCGAGAACTGAATCGCGCGCGGCGGCCATCTCCTCGACAAGGCGCCGAGCCGGCAATTCAACATCCTCCACGAGGCGCGCATCATCGCCTTGTCAGCTCAGGGACTGCTGCGACGGCTTGGAGGTGCGTTCGATCTGGAGCCGAACTTCCTCGGTCACTCCTCGTCGCCCTCGTCCTCATCATCCTCGGCGAGGTCGTCTTCGTCGTCATCGAAGCCGGCGTGAGCCGCGGCGCCATCGGGCTGGTGCATCTGGTCGTTCCACAGCTTGCGATAGGCCCCGTTCCTGGCAAGCAGCTCGGCATGCGAGCCGCGCTCGATCGCCCTGCCCCCTGAGATCACGATGATCTCGTCCATCTCGACCACCGAGGTCAGCCGGTGCGTCGACCAGATCATGGTACGGCCCTTGGCGACCTTCAGCAGCGTGCGGTTGATCGCGGCTTCCGTGGTCTGGTCCAACGCCGAGGTCGCCTCGTCCAGCAGCAGCACCGACGGATTGCGGATGATCGCGCGCGCGATCGCGATGCGCTGGCGCTGACCGCCCGAGAGCGTATCGCCGCGCTCGCCGACCGGCGTGTCGTATCGCTGCGGCAGGCTCATGATGTAGCGGTGGATCTCGGCCTTCTTGGCGGCGTCCTCCACCTCCTCGTCGGTCGCACCCTCCTTGCCGAGCCGGATGTTCTCGCGGATCGACATGTTGAACAGCATGTTCTCCTGGAACACGACCGCCATGCTCCGGCGCAACGAATCCAGCGTGACCTTGCGGATGTCGACCCCGTCGATCGTGACCCGCCCCTCATCCGGCACGTACAGGCGCAGGATCAGGTTGAGCAGCGTGCTCTTGCCGGAGCCGCTGGGGCCGACGACGGCGATGCTCTTGCCGACGTTGAGCTTGAGGCTGAGATTGTCCACGACCGGCGTCTGGCTGCCTTCGTATTGGAAGGTGACGCGGTCGAATGTGATGTCGTGGGTGATGCGCGGCAGGTCGGGTGCGCCCGGGCGATCGGCGCCACGCGTCGGCTCGTCCAGCAGCTCCTGGATGTGGCGGATGGCGGCAGCCGAGGAGATGGACACCGGGATGAAGTGCATCACATGGGCGATGTTGTACGATACCTCCCAGAATGCGCTCTCGAATGTGACGAAGGTGCCGATTGTGATCTGGCCCTTGGTCGCGAGATACGCGCCGATTGCGAGCACGACGAGATGCAGGAGCAGCACCGAGATCGTGACCGTCCGCTCCACCATGGTCGACAGGAACGCGGCTGAGGCGATCCTGTTGCGCGTTTCGTCGTTACGGAGGCTGAAGAAGCCGAACATCTTGCGCTGCAGGCTGAACGCCTTGATCACGGCCTGCGCCGCCACGTTCTCCTGCACCATGCCGAGCAGCGCGGATTCGTTGAGCTTCTGCTCGTAATTCGCCTGCACCGCCTTCGGGGTGAGAATGCGCGGCCCGATCAGCGTGATCGGAAACACCAGCAGCGCGACCACCGCGAGCTGCCAGTTCAGGAACACCATCAGAATGATGCCGGCGATCAATTCCAGGAACGGAAGCGCCGCGCTGTTGGTGAAGGTCTTGACCGCGCCTTCGAATGCCGAAAGGTCGACGGAGAAGCGCGACAGGATCTCGCCGCGCTTGGTGCGGCCGAAATAGGCCGCCGGCAGATCCTGGACGTGCTCGAACAGCCGCCTGCGGACGTCGGAGATGACGCAGGCCGCGAGCCGCGCATCCCAGCGCTCGTACCAGACGGCGACGATCGAGGTGAAAATGCCGGCGGCTGCGAGCACGCCGAGGATCTTGTAGAGCGCCTGGAAGTCCTCCTCGCCGAGCGCATCGTCGATCAGGAACTTCAGGCTGAGTGGCATGATGACGTTGAACAGCGTCTCGACGATGACGCCGAACGACACGAACGCCAGGATGCGCTTGTAGTTCGTCAGGTACGGGGTGACGAAACCCCAGATGGTCGCGAGCGCGCCGGCGGCCTCGCGCGCGGTAAAGACGACGAGGTCCTCGTCCTCATCATCATCGTCGAGCCCCAGCTCGTCGTCCTCGTCTTCGTCGCCCTCGTCGTCTTCGAGTTCCGGCTTGGTGGCGGATGCGAGCTTGTCCTCGAGCTCGGCCGCTTCTTCCGCAGCGAGCTTCTGTTTGTCGGGCGAGAGAGGCCTGGATGCCATGAAACCAACCGGTGCTGACGGCCGGCATGACCGCAGAGAAATCAGGAAAAAAGCGGCGAACCGCTATTGCATCGATTCTATGCGATCAAGATGAATTCGGCAAAGCAATTGGCGAATTCGCGAGGACTAGTCCTCGTCCTCGACCTTGTCGAAGAAGGAATAGCGCAAACTGTCGGCGTCGGCGTACCACTGGCCTGGCCCCTTGTTGGCAGCGAGCGTCGCCTCCCAGAGCGCATCAGCGCAATCGTTACGGTGCATCGACAGGTCGAAGCCGTTGCCGAAGAACAGTTCGGACCATTCCCACCAGGTGCCGAGCTTCTTGACGCCGCGGAGCAGGTCGTAGCGATCGATCAGCGCCGGGGCCATGTCGGAGGTGATCGAGCCGAACACGAGCCCGGTCTTGACCACGCGATTGAGCTCGCGGATCGCGCGCACGACCTGCTTGGGGGAGACGTGGCACAGGCTGGTCTCGAACACGAATTCGAATGCGTCGTCCTTGAACGGCATGTCGACGATCGAGCCGAGCTTGTTGTACTTCTTCAGCGCCGTCGGCGTCCGGGCATGGATGGCGCGGTTGTTCTCGATGCCCCAGGCATCGATGCCGCGCTCGCGCAACGCCCCGACCAGCTCGCCGCTGGCGGAACCGGCGACGAGCAGCTTCGAGCCTTTCGCCCCGCCCCAGACGATGCCGATCAGCCTGGCGAGATAATCAGGATCGGTGAACTGGCGCCACACCTCGTGATAGGGGCCGACCCCACGATAGTTCTCGAAATAGCCGCGGTCGATCTTGTCGGAGACCCGCTCTCCGCTTTGCGCGCGCGCGCGGCGCAGGCGCATCATCTCGGTCAGGATGATGTCGGTGGCCGCATCCGAGGAGTCGAGCAGGCCGTTCAGCGTCGAGTCGAACAGATAGTCGCCGACCAGCACGATGCCGGGATGTTCCTTCGGCTCGGGCCGATGATTGGTCATGACGTCGCGCACGGGCAGACCGCCCGGCAGCGCGTTCACCGACGACAGCCAGCGATGGATCTTGCCTTCCATGAAATGCGCGCGCGCATCTCCGAGGGATGCCGGCAGCGATTTCAGCGCGGCGTCGATCAGCTCCTGGTCCGAGAGGTTGGCGAAGGCCAGCGCGTCCGAACCGGGAATCAGCCAGTTCAAGACGCCGTGCTTGCCGACGTCGTGGCGCGCGCCTTCATTGTAGACACAGCAGCCACCGAAGGCTTCCGACATGAACCAGGCGCCGGGGATCTTCTCCCCCCAGAACGGGGTATCGAACAGGATCGAGACGCGCAGATAATGCGCCGGACGGTCGAAGTAAGACACGTGCTTGACCATCGACTTGCGGAGCTGCTCGCCTTCCCAGCTCATGGTCGCGAGCCATGAATGCGGCAGGCAGACCAGCACGAGATCGAAATCGCGCGTCTCCGGCCCCTTGCCGTTCATCATCTTGAGCTGATAGCGCCCGGTCGACGCCTTGCCGACGGTGAGCACGCGATGATTGAGCTGGATGTCGGCGCTGACCTCCGACTGCAGGCAGTCGACGAGCTGCTCGTTGCCGTTCTGGATGGAATAGAGGCCGATATAGCCGTCCACGTCCATCAGGTAGTTCTTCAGCGCGTTGAGCCCGTTGGTATTGTGGCTTTCGGTGGCGATGTCGGAGCGCGCCATCACCTTGAAAAAGCGCTTGGCGGTTTCGTCCTCGACTTCCTCGTCAAGCACCTGCTCGGCCGTCTTGTAGGCCCAGGGGTTCTCGTTGTCGTGCGCGCCGACGCCCTCGTAATACTCGATCGGCGACATCATCTCGGCGCAACGCTTGCGGAACGCTTCGATTGCGGCCGCGGTCTTGGCGCCGTATTTGCGGCGCATGCCGGCCACGTCGTTCAGGAGCTCGCCGCCGAGCTGGACCTGCTCCGCATCCATCGGAATGGTCTGCAACCCGAAATGCTGGATCAGCTCGCGTAGCGGGTCGGGTCCGGTCATCGAGTAGTCGTAGATCTCGGCGACGCCGGCTTCGTACATCGCGGGGGCAGAATCGAACTTGCGCGTGACGATCTTGCCGCCGAGCCGATCGGAGGCCTCGAAGATGGTGACGCGGCAGAGATCGCCGAGCTTGCGCTTCAGATACCAGGCGCTCATCAGCCCGCCGGGGCCGCCGCCTACGATTGCGAGATCAAGCATGTGAGTTCCGTGGTCTCCGGCCGCCCCCCGTGTCGGGACCTCCGGTCTAAGTAGCCCTAGCAAAAGCGCTTTTCAGGCTGAAGGAAAGATGAACAAACGCGGTCCCCGCACCGCAACAAGGAAAGAAAGCAGCAAAAAGGCCGGCAAACGCCGGCCTTTTCATTGTCCTCGGTATTCTTACGGATGAAGCATCATTCCGCGGGTGGCAGCGCCACCGGCTCCGCTTCCGGCGCCGGCGAGACGATCGAAGCCTGCTTCTCGCGCTCGTCGAGGATCAGCTTGTCGCGCTTCATGGCGACTTCGCGGATCTTGGCCATGGAGGCGCCGGTGCCTGCCGGGATCAGCCGGCCGACGATGACGTTCTCCTTGAGGCCCTCGAGCGGATCGATCTTGCCGTTGACCGCCGCCTCCGTGAGGACGCGGGTGGTCTCCTGGAACGATGCCGCCGAGAAGAACGAGCGGGTCTGGAGGCTCGCCTTGGTGATGCCGAGCAGAACCGGCGTACCCGTGGCGGGCTTCTTGCCCTCTTCCTTGGCCTTCTCGTTGAGCGCGTCGAACTCGATCTTGTCGACCTGCTCGCCCGAGATCATGTCCGTGTCGCCCTGGTCGGTGACCTCCACCTTCTGGAGCATCTGGCGGACAATCACCTCGATGTGCTTGTCGTTGATGAGCACGCCCTGGAGCCGGTAGACCTCCTGGATCTCGTTGACCAGATAGGCCGCGAGCTCCTCGATGCCCTTGATCGCCAGGATGTCGTGCGGCGCCGGGTTGCCTTCGACGATGAAGTCGCCCTTTTCAACGACGTCGCCGTCCTGAAGGTGGATGTGCTTGCCCTTCGGGATCAGGTACTCGCGCGCCTCTTCCGTCTTGTCCATCGGCTCGATCGAGATGCGGCGCTTGTTCTTGTAGTCGCGGCCGAACCGGATGGTGCCCGCGATTTCCGCGATGATCGCCGCGTCCTTCGGACGCCGTGCCTCGAACAGCTCCGCCACGCGCGGCAGACCGCCCGTGATGTCACGCGTCTTGGCGCTTTCGGTCGAGATACGGGCGAGGATGTCGCCCGGCTGGACCTTGGCTCCGATGTCGACCGAGAGGATCGCATCGACCGACAGCATGTAGCGGGCATCGCCGCCACGGGCGAGCTTGAGCACCTTGCCGTCCTTGCCCTTGACCACGATGGCCGGACGCAGGTCCGAGCCGCCGCGGGTCGAGCGCCAGTCGATGACCACGCGCTTGGCGATGCCGGTGGATTCGTCGAGCGTTTCCGAGATCGACTGACCTTCCACCAGATCCTCGAAGCCGATCGTGCCTTCCACCTCGGTGAGAACCGGACGGGTGTACGGATCCCACTCGGCGATGCGCTGGCCGCGCTTGACAATGTCGCCCTCGTCGACGTGCAGACGCGAGCCGTACTGGATACGGTGCGTTGCACGCTCGGTGCCGTCGGCATCGACGATTGCCACCACCATGTTGCGCACCATCGCGATCAAGTGGCCTTCGCTGTTGCGGGCGATGGCCTTGTTCTTGATCACGATCTTGCCGTCGAAGTTGGATTCGACGAACGACTGCTCGTTGAGCTGCGCCGCACCGCCGATGTGGAAGGTGCGCATGGTGAGCTGGGTGCCCGGCTCACCGATCGACTGCGCCGCGATGACGCCGACCGCTTCGCCGTGGTTGACCGGCGTGCCGCGGGCGAGGTCGCGGCCGTAGCACTTGCCGCAGATGCCGTTGACGAGCTCGCAGGTCAGCGCCGAACGGATCTTCACCTCCTGGACGCCGCCCTGGTGGATGGCATCCACGTGGCTCTCTTCCATCAGCGTGCCGCGCTTGACGATCACCTTGCCGGTGCTGTCGCGCACGTCATCGCAGGCCACGCGTCCGAGGATGCGCGAGCCGAGCGAGGCGACCACGGTGCCGGCATCGACGATGGCGCGCATCTTGATGCCGAGCTTGGTGCCGCAATCGTCCTGCGTGATGATGCAGTCCTGCGCCACGTCGACCAGACGACGGGTCAGGTAACCGGAGTTCGCGGTCTTCAACGCGGTGTCCGCGAGGCCCTTGCGGGCGCCGTGGGTCGAGTTGAAGTACTCGAGCACCGAGAGGCCTTCCTTGAAGTTCGAGATGATCGGCGTCTCGATGATCTCGCCCGACGGCTTGGCCATCAGGCCGCGCATGCCGGCGAGCTGGCGCATCTGCGCCGGCGAACCACGCGCACCGGAGTGAGCCATCATGTAGATCGAGTTGATGTCGGCATCGGCTCCGCTCGACGTCTTCTTGGTGGCGGAGATCTCCTTCATCATCGCCTTGGCGATTTCTTCGGTCGCCTTCGACCAGGCGTCGACGACCTTGTTGTACTTCTCGCCGTGGGTGATCAGACCGTCATTGTACTGCTGCTCGAAATCCTTCGCCAGCGTACGGGTGGTGTCGACGATCTTCCACTTGCCGTGCGGCACGACCATGTCGTCCTTGCCGAACGAGATGCCGGCCTTGAAGGCGTTGTAGAAGCCGAGCGCCATGATGCGGTCGCAGAAGATCACAGTCTCCTTCTGGCCGCAGTGACGGTAGACTTGGTCGATCACGCCCGAAATCTCGCGCTTGGTCATCAGCTTGTTGATGATGTCGTACGAGATCTTGGGGTGCTTCGGCAGCACGTTGCCGAGCATGATGCGGCCGGGCGTGGTCTCGATCCAGCGGCGGGCCGGCTTGCCGTCCTCGCCGATGCCTTCCCACCGATACTTGATCTTGGTGTGGAGGTGGATGACCTTCGAATGCAGCGCGTGCTCGAGCTCGGACATCTCGCCGAACACCTTGCCCTCGCCGGGCATGCCTTCGCGCAGGATCGAGAGATAGTAGAGACCGAGCACGATGTCCTGCGACGGCACGATGATCGGCTGGCCGTTCGCCGGATGCAGGATGTTGTTGGTCGACATCATCAGGACGCGCGCTTCGAGCTGCGCTTCCAGCGACAGCGGAACGTGCACGGCCATCTGGTCGCCGTCGAAGTCGGCGTTGAACGCGGCGCAGACCAGCGGGTGGAGCTGGATCGCCTTGCCCTCGATCAGCACGGGCTCGAACGCCTGGATGCCGAGGCGGTGCAGCGTCGGCGCGCGGTTGAGCAGCACCGGATGCTCGCGGATCACCTCGTCCAGGATGTCCCAGACTTCGGGCCGCTCCTTCTCGACCAGCTTCTTCGCCTGCTTCACGGTGGTGGACAGGCCCTTGGCGTCAAGCCGCGAGTAGATGAACGGCTTGAACAGCTCGAGCGCCATCTTCTTCGGCAGGCCGCACTGATGCAGGCGCAGCTCGGGACCGACCACGATCACCGAACGGCCCGAATAGTCGACACGCTTGCCGAGCAGGTTCTGACGGAAGCGGCCCTGCTTGCCCTTGAGCATGTCGGCGAGCGACTTTAGCGGGCGCTTGTTGGCGCCAGTGATGACGCGGCCGCGGCGGCCGTTGTCGAACAGCGCGTCGACGGCCTCCTGAAGCATGCGCTTCTCGTTGCGGATGATGATGTCCGGCGCACGCAGCTCCATCAGCCGCTTCAAGCGGTTGTTGCGGTTGATGACGCGGCGGTAGAGGTCGTTGAGGTCCGAGGTCGCGAAGCGGCCGCCGTCCAGCGGCACCAGCGGACGCAGATCCGGCGGGATCACCGGGATCACGGTCATGATCATCCATTCCGGCTTGTTGCCGGAATGGCGGAACGCTTCGACGATCTTCAGGCGCTTGGCGAGCTTCTTGTGCTTGATGTCGGAGTCGGTCTCCTGCATCTCGACGCGCAAGGACGCCTCGAGCTTCTCGAGGTCCATGCCCTTGAGCAGCTCGCGGATCGCCTCGGCACCGATCATGGCGGTGAAGGAATCCTGGCCGTACTCGTCCTGCGCCTTCAGATACTCGTCTTCCGACAGGAGCTGGCGGTCCTTCAGCGCGGTGAGGCCCGGCTCCAACACGACGTAGTATTCGAAGTAGAGGATCCGCTCGAGATCCTTCAACGTCATGTCGAGCAGGAGGCCGATGCGCGAGGGCAGCGACTTCAGAAACCAGATGTGGGCGACGGGTGCGGCGAGCTCGATATGGCCCATGCGCTCGCGCCGGACGCGCGACAGCGTGACCTCGACCGAGCACTTCTCGCAGATGATGCCCTTGTACTTCATGCGCTTGTACTTGCCGCACAAGCACTCGTAGTCCTTGATCGGCCCGAATATGCGCGCGCAGAACAGGCCGTCGCGCTCGGGCTTGAAGGTACGGTAGTTGATGGTCTCCGGCTTCTTGATCTCGCCGTAGGACCAGGACAGAATCTTCTCTGGAGACGCGATCGAGATCCGGATCTGGTCGAAGACCTGAGCCGGCGTCGTCGGGTTAAAAAGATTCATAATCTCTTGGTTCATCGTCTTCTCCTCGCGTGCCGGTCGCCTCCCGGCAGCAAATTCGAAAATCTCACTTCGCGGGGCGCCCTGCCCTCAAGGCTCCGGACCGGGCGCCGATGCCCGGCCGAGCCGGCCGGGCATGAATGGTCGCGTTACTCGGCCGCTTCCGACGTCGGCGCCGGCCCCATCTTGGAATTGTGCAGGTCGACGTTGAGGCCGAGCGAGCGCATTTCCTTGACCAGCACGTTGAACGATTCCGGAATACCGGCCTCGAAGGTGTCGTCGCCGCGCACGATCGCCTCGTACACCTTGGTACGGCCGGCGACGTCGTCCGACTTCACGGTCAGCATTTCCTGAAGCGTGTAGGCCGCGCCGTAAGCTTCGAGCGCCCACACCTCCATTTCGCCGAAGCGCTGGCCGCCGAACTGCGCCTTGCCGCCCAGCGGCTGCTGGGTGACGAGCGAGTACGGACCGATCGAACGCGCATGGATCTTGTCGTCGACGAGGTGGTGCAGCTTGAGCATGTAGATGTAGCCCACCGTCACCTTGCGATCGAACGGATCGCCGGTGCGGCCGTCATAGACGGTCGACTGACCCGAAGCGTCGAGACCGGCGAGCTTCAGCATCTCCTCGATGTCGGACTCCTTGGCGCCGTCGAACACCGGCGTCGCAATCGGCACGCCGTGGCTCAGGTTGCGGCCGAGTTCGATCAGTTCGCCGTCGTTGAGCGTCTTGATCGTCTCGTCCTCGCCGTAGATCTTCTTCAAGGTCTCCTTCAGCGGCTTCACGTCCTGCTTCGACAGGTAGGCATCGACCGTCTGGCCGATGCGCTTGCCGAGGCCGGCGCAGGCCCAGCCGAGATGGGTCTCGAGAATCTGTCCGACGTTCATGCGCGAGGGCACGCCGAGCGGATTGAGCACGATGTCGGCATGCGTGCCGTCCTCGAGGAACGGCATGTCCTCGATCGGCACGATCTTCGACACCACGCCCTTGTTGCCGTGGCGGCCGGCCATCTTGTCGCCGGGCTGGATCTTGCGCTTCACCGCGACGAAGACCTTGACCATCTTCATCACACCGGGCGGCAGCTCGTCACCGCGCTGCAGCTTCTCGACCTTGTCGAGGAAGCGCTGCTCGAGCCCCTTCTTCGACTCGTCGTACTGCTTCCGCATGGCCTCGATCTCGGCCATCAGCTTGTCGTTAGGCGAGGCGAACAGCCACCACTGCGACTTCGGATACTCCTCGAGCACCGCGCGGGTGATCTTGGTGTCCTTCTTGAAGCCCTTGGGGCCCGCGATGCCCTGCCGTCCCTCAAGGAGGTCGGCGAGACGGCTGTAGACGTTGCGGTCGAGGATCGCCTGCTCGTCGTCACGGTCCTTGGCGAGACGCTCGATCTCTTCCCGTTCGATCGCCAGCGCACGCTCGTCCTTGTCGACGCCGTGGCGGTTGAACACGCGCACTTCGACGATCGTGCCCTGCACGCCCGGAGGAACGCGCAGCGAGGTATCGCGGACGTCGGAGGCCTTTTCGCCGAAGATGGCGCGCAGAAGCTTCTCTTCCGGCGTCATCGGGCTTTCGCCCTTCGGCGTGATCTTGCCGACCAGGATGTCGCCGGCGCGCACTTCCGCACCGATGTAGACGATGCCGGCTTCGTCGAGGTTCTTCAGCGCTTCTTCCGAGACGTTCGGAATGTCGCGGGTGATTTCCTCGGGGCCCAGCTTGGTGTCGCGGGCCATCACCTCGAACTCCTCGATGTGGATCGAGGTGAAGACGTCTTCCTTCACGATCCGCTCGGAGAGCAGGATCGAGTCTTCGAAGTTGTAGCCGTTCCACGGCATGAACGCGACCAGCACGTTGCGGCCGAGCGCGAGCTCGCCGAGATCGGTCGACGGACCGTCCGCGATGATGTCACCCTTCTTGACGATGTCGCCGACCTTCACCAGCGGACGCTGGTTGATGCAGGTCGACTGGTTGGAGCGCTGGTACTTCATCAGCCGGTAGATATCGACGCCCGACTTGGTCGGGTCGAGATCTTCCGTGGCGCGGATGACGACGCGGGTGGCGTCGATCTGGTCGATCACGCCCGAGCGGCGCGCCGCGATCGCGGCGCCGGAGTCGCGGGCGACCACGCCTTCCATGCCGGTGCCGACGAACGGCGCCTCGGCGCGAACCAGCGGCACCGCCTGGCGCTGCATGTTCGAGCCCATCAGCGCGCGGTTGGCGTCGTCGTTCTCGAGGAACGGGATCAGCGCCGCGGCGACCGAAACGAGCTGCTTCGGCGACACGTCCATGTAGTCGACCTTGTCCGGCGTCACCGGCATGACTTCGCCGGCGTGACGGCAGACCACGAGGTCTTCGGTGAAGCGGCCCTTCGGGTCGAGCGGCACGTTGGCCTGCGCGACCGTGTAGCGGCCCTCCTCCATCGCCGAGAGGTACACGACTTCGTCGGTGACGCGGCCGTCCTTCACCTTACGATACGGCGTCTCGACGAAGCCGTACTTGTTGACGCGCGCGAAGGTGGCAAGCGAGTTGATCAGACCGATGTTCGGACCTTCCGGCGTCTCGATCGGGCAGATGCGGCCGTAATGGGTCGGGTGCACGTCGCGCACCTCGAAGCCGGCGCGCTCGCGGGTCAGACCGCCCGGTCCGAGCGCCGACAGGCGCCGCTTGTGGGTGATCTCCGACAGCGGGTTGGTCTGGTCCATGAACTGCGAGAGCTGCGAGGAGCCGAAGAACTCGCGCACGGCGGCGGCCGCGGGCTTCGCGTTGATCAGGTCCTGCGGCATGACCGTGTCGATGTCGACCGAGGACATGCGCTCCTTGATCGCGCGCTCCATGCGGAGCAGGCCGATGCGGTACTGGTTCTCCATGAGCTCGCCGACCGAACGCACCCGGCGGTTGCCGAGATGGTCGATGTCGTCGATCTCGCCCTTGCCGTCGCGCAGGTCGACCAGCGTCTTGATGACGGAGAGGATGTCTTCCTTGCGCAGCGTGCGCTGGGTGTCGGGCGCATCGAGGTCGAGGCGCATATTCATCTTGACGCGGCCAACCGCGGAGAGGTCATAACGCTCGGCGTCGAAGAACAGCGACTGGAACATAGCCTGCGCCGATTCCAGCGTCGGCGGCTCGCCCGGACGCATCACGCGGTAGATGTCGAACAGCGCGTCCTCGCGCGTCATGTTCTTGTCGGCCGAGAGCGTGTTGCGGATGTAGGCCCCGACATTGACGTGGTCGATGTCGAGCAGCGGCAGCTCCTTGTAGCCCTGCTCGTTGAGGGCCTTCATGAGCTTGTCGGTGATCTCCTCGCCGGCTTCCGCGTAGATTTCGCCGGTCTTCGGATTGACGAGGTCTTCGGCGACGTAGTTGCCGACGAGCTCGTCATCGGCCATGCGCAGAGCCTTCAGCCCCTTCTCCTGGAGCTGGCGGGCGGCGCGCACGGTGAGCTTCTTGCCGGCCTCAAGCACGACCTTGCCGGTGTCGGCATCGATCAGGTCGTTGATGGTCGAGTAGCCACGGAAGCGGTTGGCGTCGAACGGGACGCGCCAGCCGTCCTTGGTCCGCTTGTAGAGGATCTTCTTGTAGAAGGTGTTGAGGATCGCCTCGCCGTCGAGCCCGAGCGCGAACATCAGCGACGTCACCGGAATCTTGCGGCGACGGTCGATACGCGCATAGACGATGTCCTTGGCGTCGAACTCGATGTCGAGCCAGGAGCCGCGATACGGGATCACGCGGGCGGCGAACAGCAGCTTGCCCGAGGAGTGGGTCTTGCCCTTGTCGTGGTCGAAGAACACGCCGGGTGAACGGTGCATCTGGGAGACGATGACACGCTCGGTGCCGTTGACAATGAAAGTGCCGTTCATCGTCATGAGCGGGATGTCGCCCATGTAGACGTCCTGCTCCTTGATGTCCTTCACCGACTTCGCGCCGGTCTCCTCATCGATATCGAACACGATCAGGCGCAGCGTCACCTTGAGCGGCGCAGCGAAGGTCATGCCGCGCTGGCGGCACTCGTCGACGTCGTACTTCGGCGGCTCGAACTCGTAGCGGACGAACTCCAGCATCGAGGTGCCGGAGAAATCCGAGATCGGGAACACCGAGCGGAACACCGCCTGCAAGCCCTCATCCGGCCGCCCGCCCGTGGGTTCATCGACCATCAGGAACTGGTCATAGGACGCCTTCTGAACCTCGATGAGGTTCGGCATCTCGGCGACTTCCTTGATGTGTCCGAAGAACTTGCGAACGCGTTTGCGACCGGTGAATGTCTGCTGCGCCATCGTGGCCTCTCATTTCGTCGCCCGCTCTGGGCGCGCCGTCCAGGACGCGGCTGCCACCGCCCCCGGGTTGAATTTTTCGAACCCGTTTTGGGGTCCGGAAGCCCAGTTTCAGGCCGCGATGTCCTGAATCTGTTCTTCAGACCTTCAAAACGCAAAACGACGCGCGGGGCGCAGATGCGCACCCGCCCGTCACAACGATAGTCTTCACGGACTGCAAAAGCCCGAAATAGCCTGCTCTCCCAACGGCTTACAGGGAAATCCGGCGTCCCTGCCCACCGCGCTTTCGTGCTGTCGACCCGATATGGGGCGACAATAGTGGAGATTCGAGGGGTAAGCCCCCAAATCCCCACACTTTTTCGTGTTCGGCTTGCGTCGGACTGCGCCGTCGCACGCCTTTTGCATTCAGCCCGTCCGCCGAGGCCAAAAAGGCCATCTGCATCGCGGGCCAAGATCCCGGGTCTCGCTGACGCTCGCCCGGGATCTCGCTCAAGTAAGCTGCGCTTACTTGAGCTCGACCTTCGCGCCAGCCTTCTCGAGCTGGGCCTTGATCTTGTCGGCCTCTTCCTTGTTCACGCCTTCCTTCAGCGGCTTCGGAGCGCCTTCGACGAGGTCCTTCGCTTCCTTCAGGCCGAGGCCGGTGATGGCGCGGACTTCCTTGATGACCTCGATCTTCTTGTCGCCGGCAGAGGCGAGAACGACCGTGAAGTCGGTTTTCTCTTCCGCCGGAGCGGCAGCAGCGCCACCGGCAGCCGGGCCAGCCACCGCGACGGCGGCAGCGGCGGACACGCCCCACTTCTCTTCGAGGAGCTTCGCCAGTTCGGCAGCTTCGAGCACGGTGAGGCTCGAGAGGTCGTCAACGATCTTCTGCAAGTCAGCCATTGTTCAGTTTCCTTGAGTGTAAGTCTGGTTCGGGTTTGAGTTTTGCGAAGGGCGTCAGGCCGCTTCGCCCTTTGAGGCATGAGCCTGGATGACGCGCGCGAGCTTGCCCGCGGGCGCATTGGCGAGCTGAGCGAGCTTGGTCGCCGGGGCCACGATGAGGCCGACGATCTTGCCGCGCAGTTCATCAAGCGACGGCAGCGAGGCAAGCGCCTTCACGCCATCGACATTCAGGACGGTCTTTCCCATCGAGCCGCCGACGATGACGAACTTTTCGTTCGCCTTGGCGAATTCGATGGCGACCTTTGGCGCCGCTACCGGATCGTTCGAAGTCGCGATCACGGTCGGCCCCTTCAGCATGGGGCCGATAGCAACGACGTCAGTGCCTTCAAGAGCAATTTTGGCGAGACGGTTCTTCGAGACCTTCACCGAGGCACCAGCCTGCTTCATCTGCTTGCGCAGGTTCTGCATCTGGGCAACGGTCAGGCCGGAATATTGAGCAACGATCGCGACGCTCGTGGTCTTGAAGACCTCATTGAGCTGTTCGACCGCTTCTTTCTTTGCCGCTCGTTCCACAGCAAGCTCTCTCCGGTTGGCGGTCGTCGCAAAAGAGCGGGACCGCCGGGTTGCACCCATCGTCCCACCCAAACCTGAACCTCCGGGCCAAAACCCCAAGGACACGCCGGGCAAGACGACAATTCAAAGCCTGCCCTCCCGGAACCCTTTTGAGGCCCACGGGGTGTCGAGGTCCGAACCAAACCCATTCCGCGACCCGCCTGAAGCTGGATGCGAAGTGAAATCCGGTCTTCACCCGTCTATGCAGGCCATGCGATTAAGCCGTTGAGAAATCGAAATTCCCCGCGGGCGCCTGCAGTCTTGGACAGGACAAGGTCAGCCGGCGAACCGCCCGACCTCTGCTCGCATCCTCCAACCGACGGATCCTCTTTCCTTTTCCGGCAAATCCTTACGGACGTCCTGAAAAGGAATGATCTCCTGTCGTGTCGGGTTTTCGGCATGCGCGCACGGACGCGCTCGCTGGAGCCAGCGCGTCCGGAGCCGGTTCTTTAACCGCTCCGGGCCCGCTTGCCAAGAGCAAAATTCACACCACTTCCAATCGATTGCGCCGAGCCCTTGACGCGCGCCGAAAGGACCGATTCAGGCCGTTTTGACCGCATGCGGCAGCGGCTGGCCGGTGAAAAACGCGGTCAGGTTCGCCAGCACGCAGTTCTGCATGGCGCTGTGGGAGTCCAGGGTGTGGCCGCCGATATGGGGCGAGAGCACGACATTCGGGAGCGCCGTCAGCGCATCGGGCGCGTGCGGCTCCTTGTCGTAGACGTCCAGACCCGCCCCGGCGATGGTCTTGTCGCTCAAGGCCGCAACGAGGGCCTTCTCGTCGATCACCGAGCCGCGGGAGACGTTGACGACATAGCCGTCCCCTCCCAGGCGCTTGAGGATGTCGGCATTGACGACATGCTGGGTCTCGGCGCCGGCGCGAACCGCGATCATCAGCACGCTGCACCAATCGGCGAGCGCCTCCAGCGTTGGAAAGTATTGATAGGGCAGATTGTGCTTGGTGCGACTGAAATAGCCGACCTCCGCCTCGAATGCCGCGCAGCGCGCGGCGATCTTGCGGCCAATCTCGCCCATGCCGTAGACACCGATGCGCCGGCCAGGCAGGCCCGTTTGCGGCCGCATCATCGGCGACTGTTTTGACGCAGCCCAGTCGCCGCTGCGGACATACTGATCAGCGACCAGGATCCGCCGGGTCGCAGCTAACATCAGGGTCATCGCGATGTCGGCAACCGAGGCTGCATTGGCGCCCGGGCTGTGGCCGACCGCGATGTTGCGGGCAGCAGCGGCCTCGAGGTCGACACCGTCATAGCCGGTGCCGTAGCAGACGATTGCGCCTAGCTGCGGCAGGAGATCCATTGCTTCGGCGCCGAGCGGAGAGCCGCCGGCGGTCAGCAGTGCGCGGATGCCGCCGAGCTCCTGGGGTGAAAACACCTCCTGCGCCGGCTTGCCGCCGGTGTCGAGCAGGTCAAAACGCTCGGCGAAGCGCGTCATCATCGTCCTCGGGAAGCGCGAGTAGATCAGGACCTTGTCAGCCATTGTTCTTGTTTCCGTTGAGCGTCGCCCCACAAATGGAAGGGGCGGAATCGGTTGCCCAATTCCGCCCCTCGCCTCATCTCTTTAATCTTAATCCTGCGAGCCTCAGCCGAGGATAGTGCCCGGCTCAACCTTCACGCCGGGGCCCATGGTCGAGGACACCGCGACGCGCTGGATGTAGGTGCCCTTGGAGCCGGCGGGCTTCGCCTTGGCGACGGCATCGGCCAGCGCCTTGACGTTCTCGACCAGCTTGTCCTCGGAGAACGAGGCCTTGCCGACGCCGGCCTGCACGATGCCGGCCTTCTCGACCCGGAACTCGACCGAGCCGCCCTTGGCACCCTTCACCGCGCCGGTGACGTCCATGGTCACGGTGCCGATCTTCGGGTTCGGCATCAGGCCGCGCGGGCCGAGCACCTTACCGAGACGGCCGACCAGCGGCATCATGTCGGGGGTGGCGATACAGCGGTCGAAATCGATCGTGCCGTTCTGCACCCTCTCGACGAGGTCTTCGGCGCCGACGACGTCGGCACCCGCAGCCTTGGCCTCATCGGCCTTGGCGCCGCGGGCGAACACGCCGACGCGGAGCGTACGGCCGGTGCCGTTCGGCAGGGTCACGACGCCGCGGACCATCTGGTCAGCGTGACGCGGATCGACGCCGAGATTGATCGCAACCTCGATGGTCTCGTCGAACTTCGCCTTGGCGCGTTCCTTGACCATCTTGATGGCTTCCGCGAGCGGGTAAAGCTTTTCGCGGTCAACGCCCTCGCGGGCCTTGTTCAAACGCTTTCCGATTGCCATGACCGCTTACCCCGCAACTTCCAGACCCATCGAGCGGGCCGAGCCCTCGACCATCTTCATGGCCGCTTCGATGGTATCGCAATTGAGATCCTTCATCTTCTTCTCGGCGATCTCGCGCACCTGCGCCTTGGTCACCTGGCCGGCCTTGTCACGGCCCGGCGCCTTCGAGCCGGACTGGATCTTGGCGGCCTGCTTGAGGAAGAAGGACATCGGCGGCGTCTTCATCTCGAAGGTGAAGGAACGGTCCGCATAGATGGTGATGATCACCGGGATCGGGGTGTTCTTCTCTTCCTTCTGGGTCTGGGCGTTGAACGCCTTGCAGAACTCCATGATGTTGAGACCGCGCTGACCGAGCGCGGGACCGATCGGGGGCGAAGGGTTCGCCGCACCGGCCGGGACCTGAAGCTTCAGGTATCCGGTCACTTTCTTTGCCATGTATCACTCCTGTTGTGCCGGCAGACCGCCGGCGGTTTCAGGTTCGTGGTCTGGGTCGGATGCGGCTGGCGACCGCCCTCTCCCTCCCACGGCCTCTTTTTGCGCGAAGCTTTTGGCTTCACGCGTTACCCGGTCAGACCTTCTCGACCTGACCGAATTCCAGTTCGACCGGCGTGGCACGGCCGAAGATCGACACCGCGACCTTCACGCGCGAACGCGCCTCGTCGATTTCCTCGACCACACCCGAGAACGAGGCGAACGGGCCGTCGGCCACGCGCACATTCTCGCCGATCTCGAACGATACCGACGCCTTCGGACGTTCCACGCCTTCCTGCATCTGGTTCAGGATGCGCATCGCCTCCGATTCCGAGATCGGCATCGGCTTGTTCTCGGCGCCGAGGAAGCCGGTCACCTTGGGCGTGTTCTTGATCAGATGGAATGCCTCGTCGGTCAGCCTCATCTTCACCAGCACATAGCCCGGGAAGAACTTGCGCTCGGCGTCGATCTTGCGGCCGCGGCGCACTTCCGTGACCTTCTCGATCGGCACCAGGACCTGCTCGAACAGGTCCTCGAGCCCGCGCTGCTTGGCCTGCTCGCGGATCGATTCGGCGACTTTCTTCTCGAAGTTCGAATAGGCGTGGACGATGTACCAGCGCTTGTCGGACGATTGAATTGCGGCGGCTGTTGCCATCAGTGAATGCCCAAAAGAAGGGTGACGAGATAACGGATGATCTGGTCGGCGGCGAAGAAGAAGATCGATGCCAGCGCGACCATGACGAACACCATGATGGTGGTGATCGTCGTCTCGCGACGGGTCGGCCAGGTGACCTTGGCGGTCTCCGAGCGCACTTCCTGCAAGAACTTGAACGGGCTGACTGCCATCGTTTGATGTCCAAAGTCCGTCGTGAGACGAGATAAAGATTTCAGGGATCCGAACAGCCGCCGTTGGCCCAACCCTCGCGTGAAGGATGAGCCGGAAACCGGGCTCGCTTGTTCGGGATTTCAAAGCCGCGCCGGAAATCCGCGTCTAACGGGCCGGCTGCAGGTGTCGGGTAGATACTGCGGACGGGGCCAAAGGTCAAGATATCGGCAGGCCGCGCCCGACGGCATCGGCCCACGCCCGGCTTCCGCAGACTCAATCCGGATCAAGGGCTTACCGGGCCGGCATGAAGCGCGATCCGAGCTTCGCCCTGCCTCTGATCCGGTGATGATTGTCGGGACTAGCTGGCAGGAGTGGCAGGGCTCGAACCTGCGACCCCCGGTTTTGGAGACCGGTGCTCTACCAATTGAGCTACACTCCTACGAACCCTATCGTCGCCTTAGGGTCAGGCGCGCTTTCAAGCACAGGGGACGGCCGGATTGCAAGGGAGAAGCGCGCTGGCTTCGCTTGTTTGTGCCGCGGCTTCTGGGCCAGAGTTCATTCCCGATAATTATAAAGAGCAACCGGGAGTGCCCACATGACCGCCCAAGCGACTGTTCAAGCCGCCCCTCACGCCGCGATCACGCCGAAAACGCCGCCTTTGCCGGAGGCGAAGCCGGAAGCGCTTGGGCTGTCGCGTCCCCGTCTCCAGGCCATGTCGGACGCCTTCAAGCGCGAGGTCGACAAGGGAACCGTGCCCGGCGTCACCGTACTGGTGGCGCGCCGCGGTCAGGTCGGCTGGTTCGAGGCGTTGGGACGGCAGAGCCCGGCGGGTTCTGCGCCGATGGCGCGTGATTCGATCTTCCGCATCTTCTCGATGACCAAGCCGATCGTGTCCGTCGCCATCATGGCGCTGGTCGAGGACGGGCATCTGCTGCTCGGCGACGCCGTCGCAAAATTCATTCCGGAGTTCGCCGACCAGAAGGTCGGCGTGGTCAGCGGCGGCAAGCTGGAACTGGTTCCGAGCAAACGGCCGATGACGGTGCAGGACCTGCTCCGCCACACCTCTGGTTTGACCTATGAGCACCAGGGCGACGGGCCAGTGCACAAGATCTACCAGGACTCGCGGGTGCGCAGCCGCAAGATCTCCAACGCCGAGCACGCCGCCCTTGTCGCGAGCTTTCCGCTCGTCTGCCATCCCGGCGCGGAATTCAACTACAGCCGCTCGACCGACATCCTCGGTCGCATCGTCGAGATCATCAGCGGCAAGTCGCTCGGTACGTTCCTGGCCGAGCGGATTCTCGCGCCGCTCCAGATGACCGAAACCGGCTTCTCGACCCCTGAGGCCAATGCCCGCCGGCTCGCCGAGCCGTTTCCGGTCGATCCCTGGAGCGGCGACAAGGTCGCGCTCTTCAACATGCTGGAACAGCCGGTGATGGAGTCCGGCGGCGGCGGCCTCGTGTCGACCACGATGGACTATGCCCGCTTCTGCCTGATGCTGCGCAATGGCGGCACGCTCGACGGCAACAGGATCATCGGCCGCAAGACGCTGGAGCTGATGGCCTCCGATCACCTCGGACCGGGCGTTCCGACCAACGGCACCCTGCTCGCTCCCGGCCACGGTTTTGGCCTCGGCTTCGCCGTACGCAGGGACGCCGGCATCGCTCCGTTCCCCGGCAGCGTCGGCCAGTATTTCTGGAGCGGCATTGCAGGCACGTTCTTCTGGATCGATCCGAAGGAGGATCCGTTCGCGGTGTTCATGAGCCAGGGCCCGGGCCAGCGCGACTACACCCGCACGCTGGTGCGGAATCTGGTGTACGCGGCGGTGGATTGAAGACCCTTCGTCGGACGCGCGGCGCTCTCCCCGCTCTCATCTGTCATGCCCCGGCTTGACCGGGGCATCCAGTACTCCGCGGCGGTCGTTCGTTCGCACGACTTCCGCCTCTGGAATACTGGATCGCCCGATCAAGTCGGGCGATGACGCCGGTGTGGGGGCTGCATACTTGCCCATTCCCACGCGCTAACGCGTCAACTAATCGTCGCGCCGCCGTCGATCACCATGGTCTGGCCGGTCATGAAGTCGCCGGCCTTCGAGCCCAGGAACACGGCCGCACCCGCGATCTCGTCGGGAATGCCGATGCGCAGGAGCGGCGAGCGCGAGGTCGAGGCCTTCAGGTTCTCCGGATTGTCCCACAATGCCTTCGCAAAGTCGGTCTTGATCAGGCCGGGCGCGATGCAGTTCACGCGGATGTTGTGCTTGCCGTATTCGCAAGCGAGGTTGCGCGCGAGCTGCATGTCGGCGGCCTTGGAGATCGCGTAGGCGCCTAGGATGGTCGAGCCTTTCAGGCCGCCGATCGAGGAGACGATGATGATCGAGCCGTCCTTGCGCTCGATCATCTGCGGCACCACCATCGAGATCAGCCAGTTGTTGGCGACGATGTTGTTATCGAGGATCTTTCGGAACTGATCGTCCGAGATGCCGGCGAGCGGACCGTAATACGGGTTGGACGCTGCGTTGCAGACCAGCACGTCGATCTTGCCGAAGGCGCGATTGCTCTCGTCGACGAGGTTTTGCAGGTTCTCCTTCGAGGAGATGTTCGCAGCGATCGCGACCGCGGTATGCTTGCCGAACTTGCCGTTGATGTCCTTTGCGACCTGGTCGCAGACATCGGCCTTGCGCGAGGAGATCACGACCTTTGCGCCGTGCTCGGCCATGCGCTCGGCGATCGCAAGCCCGATGCCGCGCGTCGAGCCGGTGATGACGGCGACTTTTCCCTTCATGTCGAACAAGGTCATGTTTCTCTCCCACAGTACGATTTGAAATTGGCTCGGAGCTTACGCCGCGCTCGCGCGCAGCGACAACGGCCTTAGGCGAGCTTCTTGATTTCCGGTCCGGCCGGCTGATGCATCCCGGCGTGCGCTTCGTCCGCGATCCACGGCTGCTGGTTGACCATCGGCAGACGCCAGACCACCCGCTCGGCGCTCGCGTAATGATCGAGCCGCGTCACCGATACATTGTCGATATCGAACCCGAGCCCCTGCTCCGGCTGGCCGCCGAGCGCGAGTCCCAGCGCCGCCTTGATCGTGCCGCCATGAGCGACCGCGATCACATCCCGGCCCGCGGCTTCGACATTGATCCGCTCGATGGTGCGGCGGGTGCGGTTGTAAAGGTCCATGAAACTCTCGCCGCCCGGCGCGGGCTCGTTGATATCGGCGAACCAGCTCGAGCCGACCGGACGGCTCGCGACGAACGCGGCGCGGTTCATGCCCTGCCACTGGCCGAGATGTTGTTCGGCCAGATCCGCCTCCCATGTCATGGTCGCGGGCCTCGGAAAGCCCGCCGCCCAGATCGCTTCCGCAGTCTGGTGCGTGCGCATCAAATTGCTCGAGTACCACACCGCGTTGCGCGGCAGGACCTTTGCGACCGCAGCGAAGACGTAGGCATCGCTGGTGTCGCAGGCGATGTCGCTCTGCCCGTAGATGTTGCCGCCGTCATTGCGCACCGGCGCATGACGCACCCACCACCACCGTGTTGTGACCACATTCGGTTTGTCTGCGCCTGCCATCGAAACCCTTCCATCCCGTTTGATGTCGCTGTACGTGAGTAACGAACGTGTCTCAAGACACTTTGCCGTTTTAAGATTTCTTGGCCGTTTGAAATTCTGTTTGAAATTCCGTCGCGCGGCAAGCGTCGCGCGGGAGCCACAAGGGAGAAGCGCATGGGCCGCCTGCAAGGCAAATCTGTCATCATCACTGGCGCCGGCAGCGGCATCGGACGCGCGGCTGCACTGTTGTTCACCAAGGAAGGTGCAAAGCTGATCGCGGTTGATCGGACCGAAGCGGTGAAGGACACCGTCGAGGAGATCAGGAAGGCCGGCGGCACCGCGGAAGCGATGCTGGCGGATGCGGGCTCCGAGAAGGACGTCGTTGCCGTCATCGACAAGGCGGTGCTGACACACGGCCGGCTCGACGTGATCTGGGCCAATGCCGGCGTCTCCGGCGGGCTCGTTCCTATTCCCGAGCAGACTGTCGAGCACTGGCAGGAGATCTTGCGTGTCAATCTGATCGGGCCGTTCCTCGCCGTGAAGTACGCCATGCCGCACATGGTCAAGCAGCAGTCCGGCGCGATCGTGCTGACGGCCTCCGTCGCGGGCCTCAAGGCTGGCGCCAGCGGACATCCTTATGCTGCGAGCAAGGCCGGCGTGATCAGCCTGGTGCAGACCACCGCCTATTCGCTCTCCGGCACTGGCGTGCGCATCAACGCGGTCTGCCCCGGCCTGATTGAAACCGGCATGACAAAGCCGATCTTCGATCGCGCCAGGGAGCGCGGCACCTCCGATAAGATCGGCCAGCTCAACCCCTTGAAGCGCCCCGGCCAGCCGCACGAGCTCGCGGCGATGGGCTTGTTCCTTGCGAGCGACGAAGCATCGTATGTGAACGGCCAGGCCTTTCCAGTCGATGGCGGCCTCACGGCGTCGATGCCGTATACGGGCAAGCCGGTTTAACACGCGTTCTCGCCTTCGTCCTGTACGGCGCCGCCCCATCCTCGGTGTCGTCCCGGCGAAGGCCGGGACGGCGGTGGGGCGCATTGCACGCAACTGCCTCAACCTCGTCATTGCGAGCGCAGCGAAGCAATCCAGGCTGCCGCGGAAGGATTCTGGATTGCTTCGCTGCGCTCGCAATGACGGAGTGTGGGTGACGGCGGCGCTCTTTCAATTCGCATTTCCGTTGCGGACACACCTTCGCGTCCTCGCGGCTTGTTTCGCCCGAGCTTTGTTTCATCGCTTCACCCTCGCCAATGAAGGAGGGCGCAGGGAAGACCGGGAGCCGGCTGGCTCCCATGGCCCGCCATGCGCAAGAGCAGTTTGCGCTACAATGCACAGCGGGAAAAACCGCGGGGCAACCGGAAAACATCCCGGCCTTCCCTGCGCAGTGGTTGGAACGGCTTATGTCGTGCTCTCCCCGGGGAGCGATGCACTATTGCCCCCGTCGCCTTGCAGATGGCTGATGCGCGCGGTCCGGTCGGGCCGCCACATCACCGCAAGACTTGACGCACAGACTCCGGGCGCCAGGACCACACGATTTTGCCGTACGCTGATCACACCGGTCGTGTGCGCGATGCCTTCGCTCACGGTCGCCCGCCCTGCGAAGCCATTCGCGCCGACGCGACCTGCATCCACCGCCGCCCGGCCCGCGTGTCGTGACGATCGCGATACGCCCCTCTTCCTTGGGCCGGAGTGAGCGAAAACTACGGTAAAACAGAATTTCTGTAAAGACGAATATTTTCGTCTCGCGAATTGACCCACCGCTGGCGTGTTTTGCCCGACGGGCAGCGCAAGGACTTGTAGGGTGGGTTAGCCCGAACGGTCCGCGCGAGCGCGGCCCGATGGGCGTAACCCACCACCTTTCCACCCAGTGGTGAGACAAGCGGTGGGCTACGCTTCGCTAGCCACCCTACGAGACCATCGCGGCTACGGACCACCGTCTGATTTGCCCATCGGACTGCTCCGTTGGTATGGTTCATGCAAGCAGCTTCTATCTCCGCAACCTCTGACAAGACTCTGGAAATGCCAAGTTCAAGAACCGATCGTATCCGAAAGCTCCTCGCCGACCTCGTCGCCTTCGACACTGTCAGCGACCGCTCCAACCTGCCCTTGATCGCCCACATCGAGAGCTACCTTGCCGCCCTCGGCGTCAAAGCCGAGCGCATCGTCGATGAGCCGGCACAGAAGGCCTCGCTGTGGGTCACGATCGGGCCGGAGGATCGACCGGGCCTCGTGCTGTCAGGCCATACCGACGTGGTGCCGGTCGTCGGCCAGGACTGGAGCCACGATCCGTTCAAATTGGTCGAGCGCGACGGCAGGCTTTACGGCCGCGGCACCACCGATATGAAGGGATTCGTCGCCGTGTGTCTCGCGATGGTGCCGGAGATGCTGGAGGCGAAGCTGAAGACGCCGATCCATCTTGCGATCTCCTATGACGAGGAGATCGGCTGTGTCGGCGTCCGGCCGATGCTCGGCGAGGTCGCGAAGAAAAAAGTCAAGCCGCTCGGCTGTTTCGTCGGCGAGCCGACCCAGATGCAGGTCATCGTCGGCCATAAGGGCAAGCACGGCGTGCGCGCAACGTTCCGCGGGCTCGCCCGTCATTCCTCGATCGCGCCCGACGGCGTCAACGCGATCGAATATGCGGCCGAGCTGATCACCGAAATCCGTCGCCGTGCCGTGAAGCTGGCAAGCAGTGGTGAGCGCGACGACCTCTACGATGTCCCGCACACCACCCTCCTCACCAGCATCGTGCATGGCGGCGCTGCGCTCAACATCGTGCCGGATCATTGTGCGGTCGAGTTCGAATGCCGCGGCATCGGCATCACCGAATCCAAGCAGGTGACGGACGCGATCATCGCCTGGGCGAAAGCCGAGCTTGAGCCGGCGATGAAGGCAAAGCATCCGGAGTGCGGCATCGATTTCGAGGAGATCCTCGACTATCCCGCCCTCGACACCGACGCCGATGCCACGATCGTCACGCTGGCAAAACAGCTCGCCGGACGCAACGACCACGCCAAGGTCGCCTTCGGCACCGAGGCCGGCCTGTTCGTCAGCATGGCCGGTGTGCCATCAGTGGTGATCGGCCCGGGATCGATCGCGCAGGCGCATACGCCCGACGAGTTCGTGGAGATGGCGGAGCTGGAGAAGTGCGCGGGGTTTGTGGAGAAGCTGATCGCGCATTGCGCGGCGTCGTAATCGCACCCTCGTCATTGCGAGGAGCGAAGCGACGAAGCAATCCAGACCGTCGCCGCGGAGATATTCTGGATTGCTTCGCTTCGCTCGCAATGACGAAGTGCGAGCTCTCCTCATCATCGCGTCATGCCCCGCGACCCGGCACGCCAAGGCTTCGCCAGGCTTGCGGTCCTGGGCCGCCGAAGCTTTAGCGAAGGCGGCAGGCGGGGCATCCAGTACGCCGCGGCTTCTCCGTATCCTTGCACAGCCTCTGGAATACTGGATTGCCCGCCTTCGCGGGCAATGACGCGGAGAGTGTGGGGACAGCGTGTAGCCCGCATGAGCGAAGCGACATGCGGGACAGTTTTCCCTGGATCTCGCTGCGCTCGGCCCGGCTGCGGGGCCGAATCCGCCCTACCGGCTCAACGCTCCTGCAATGCCAGCCGCACGCCGACGGCACAGTAGATGGTCCCGACCACCTTGCCCTGCCACTTCACGACAGCCGGGTGGCGGCGTAGCAAAGAGCCGAGGCGGGCGGCGCCGACGGCAAACACGACCGTGCTGACAAGACCGAGCAGCACAAACACGACACCGAGGATGGCGAGCTGAAGCGTGGTCGATCCATGCTCCGGCCGGACGAATTGCGGCAGGAACGCGAGGAAGAACAGGGCCGTCTTGGGGTTGAGCACCTCGGTCAGGACGGCCTGCTGAAATGCATTCGTCGCGCTGATGGGCGGAGCGCCGCCGGCAATATCGATCGGCGCCTTGTCGAGCATGGCGCGGATGCCGGGGTAGATCAGGAAGGCCGCGCCCGCATATTTGACGGCGCTGAAAAGCAGCGCCGAGGTGGCGATGATTGCCGAGAGGCCCACGATTGCCATGCTCGTGTGAATTAGATCGCCCGCGGCGACCCCCGCTCCCGTCGCGATCCCGACCTTCGTGCCGGAACTCGCGGCGCGCGCCATGGTGAGCAGTGTGGCTGGCCCCGGGATGAAGACGAAGCCGAGCACAATGAGGATGTAGGTGATGAGGGTCGATGAATCGATCATGCGGATAGCCCTTCTTGCGGATGCGTCACCGCAACATCGCCGTCATGCCCCGCGACCCGGCTACGCCTAGGCTTCGCCGGGCTTGCGGTCCTGGGCCGCCGAAGCTTTAGCGAAGGCGGCAGGCGGGGCATCCAGTACGCTGCGGCTTCTCCGTATCCCTGCATGGCCTCTGGAATACTGGATTGCCCGCCTTCGCGGGCAATGACGCGGAGTGTGTGACGACAGCGACAATCTAAAACAAAAGGGCGCGGCCACCGGCCGCGCCTTCGTTCCTTACACCGCGCCCGCCTTCTGGGCGTATTCCCATGACGCCTTCGACAGCGGCACGGTGCGCTTGGCGGATTCGAGCGCCTTGGCGTTGGCAGCGGTGCCGTCGCGGATGCGGCCGGCGATACCTTGCGTGATGCCCGCGAGGCGGAAGAGATTGTAAGAGAAGTACCAGTTGAGGTCCGGCACGTTCATCTTGGTGACGTTGCAATAAATCTGTGCAGCCTCTTCCAGGCTCGGAATGTTCAGCGCCTTGAGGTCGGCGCCCTGCAGGCCCGGCATGATCCACTGCATCAACAGATAGGTGAAGTCGGCCATGGGATCGCCGAGCGTCGACAGCTCCCAATCGAGCACGGCCTGCACGCGCGGTTCCGTCGCATGGAAAATCATGTTGTCGAGACGATAGTCGCCGTGCACGATCGAGACGCGTGCCTGTTCGGGCACGGTCTTCGGCAGCCATTCGGCGACCTTCTCGAACTCAGGAATGTGCTGGGTCTCGGACGCCCGATACTGCTTGGTCCAGCGGTCGATCTGCCGTGCGAAATAATTGCCGGGCTTGCCGAAGTCGGCGAGGCCAATCGCGTTGGGATCGAACATATGGAGCTTGGCCAGCGTCTCGATCTTGCTGGTGAAGATCTTGCGCCGCGCTTCGGGATCCTGGCTCGGCAGTGTCGGATCCCAGAACACGCGGCCCTCCTCCATCGACATGATGTAGAAGGCCGCCCCGATGATGCTGTCGTCCTGGCAGAGCGCATAGGCACGCGCAACCGGAAAACCCTGCTTGCCGAGTGCTGCGATTACCCGGTATTCGCGATCGACCGCGTGCGCCGACGGCAGCAATTTGCCGAACGGTTTTCGGCGCATCACGTAGGAGCGGCTCGGCGTATTCAGCCGGTAGGTCGGATTCGACTGGCCGCCCTTGAACTGCAGGACGACCAGCGGCCCCTCATAGCCTTCGACGTTGTCGCGCATCCAGGCGTCCAGGCGCAGCTCGTCGAAACGATGCCGCTCCTCGACCGGCTTGGTGCCCGAGAACTCTTCGTCTTTCCTGACGCCGTCAGCCACGATGACGCTCCCTCTTCAGTCGGTGCATGATCCTAGCCGGTCACCGCGCACGCACTTGCGTCAAGCGGTCATCCGGCTTTTGCGGATCATGCCCTGTCGTTTCTTCAAGTCGGGAGCACCAAAGGGCGCTCCCTCTTAATGACCGGGAGAGTTTGCATACTTCCGGATTTCAAGTCTGGCAATGGCGCGATTGTGCACCTCGTCCGGACCGTCGGCGAGCCGCAGCGTGCGGATGTGGGCGTAGTCCTTGGCAAGCCCCGCCTCGTCCGAGACGCCGCCGCCGCCGAAGGCCTGGATCGCCTCGTCGATGATCTTCAGCGCCATGTTGGGGGCTGCGACCTTGATCATGGCGATCTCGGCCTGCGCCGTCTTGTTGCCGACCTTGTCCATCATGTCGGCGGCCTTGAGGCAGAGCAGACGCGTCATCTCGATGTTGGTGCGGGCTTCGCCGATGCGCTGCTCCCACACCGAATGCTCGACGATCTTCTTGCCGAAGGCGGTGCGCGACATCAGCCGCTTCACCATCTTCTCCAGCGCCTCCTCGGCCTTGCCGATGGTGCGCATGCAGTGATGGATGCGGCCCGGACCGAGGCGGCCCTGCGCGATCTCGAAGCCGCGGCCTTCGCCGAGCAGGATATTGGATGCGGGCACGCGCACGTTCTCGAGCAGCACCTGGGCATGACCGTGCGGCGCGTCATCGAAGCCGAACACTGGCAGCATCTTCTCGACCTTGATGCCGGGCGTGTCGAGCGGAACCAGGATCTGCGACTGCTGCTGATGTTTTGCAGCCGAAGGGTCAGTCTTGCCCATCAGGATCGCGATCTTGCAGCGGGGATCGCCGACGCCCGACGACCACCATTTGCGGCCGTTGATGACGTAAGTGTCGCCGTCGCGCTCGATTCGGGTCTCGATGTTGGTGGCATCGGACGACGCCACCGCCGGTTCAGTCATCAGGAAGGCGGAGCGGATCTCGCCGTCCATCAGCGGACGCAGCCATTTGCGCTTTTGCTCCTTGGTGCCGTAACGGATGAACACTTCCATGTTGCCGGTGTCGGGCGCCGAGCAGTTGAACACTTCAGAGGCCCAGGAGATGTGGCCCATCTGCTCCGACAGCAGCGCATATTCGAGATTGGTCAATCCCGCGCCGCGGAATTCATCGTCCTCATGCTCGGACGGCGGCATGAACATGTTCCAGAGGCCTTCGGCCTTCGCCTTCTTCTTGAGGTCTTCCAGGATCGGAATGACCTTCCAGCGATCGCCGCTCTTGTCCTGCTCGTTGTAGACCGGCACCGCCGGACGCACGTGCTTGGTCATGAACGACTGCACGCGGTCGAGCCATTCCTTCTGCTTGGGCGACAGATCGAAATCCATGGGATGCTCCTCGTCTCTTTCTACAAAGCGGTTTTGCGCCGGACTGTCCTCCCGCCGCGCGCAGCTCGCAAGCACCATTCGGCAAGTTGCGGATACGAGAGGGAACCAACGCCGCAAGCGCGGCTAATTCCATCAAGCGGATTGACTTTTTCCGACCTTCAAACGATAGTTTCATACAACTGTTTGAATTGCAACTCCCTCGCCTGAGGGCACTCCATGGCCAGCGATCACACCCGATCCGCAATCCTCGCTGCCGCCGAGCGGCTCTATGCCGATCGCGGCTTCGGCGACGTCACGCTGCGCGACATCGTCGCGGATGCCAATGTCAACTTAGCTGCGGTGAACTATCATTTCGGCTCGAAGGACGAGCTGATCGCAGAGCTGTTCGTGACGCGGTCGATCGCGACCAACCGCGAGCGGTTGCGCGAATTGAAGGCGGCCGAGGAGGAAGGCGGCGGCCGCGCGCCGATCGAGGTGATCTTGCGCGCCCTCGTCGGCCCGACGCTGCGCGGCTGCCTTGGTCCGGAGAACCAGCGCTCGACCGCGGCGCGCTTCATGATCCGCGCCTCGATCGAGTCCGTGCCGCCGATCCGCCGCATCAAGAACCGCGAGATCGACCATTTGCGGAAATTCGTCTCCGCGATGCGACGGTCCCTGCCCGAGCGCAGCGACATCGATATCTATTGGGGTCTCAACTTTGCGCTCGCTATGGCGCACCACACCATCCGCGAGAGCGAGCGGCTGACGAAGCTGTCGGAGGGCAAATGCGACCTCGACGACGTCGAGGACGTGATCGCGCGCGTGGTCAGTGTCGCGGCGATGGCGCTGACCGCCGGCAAGGCCGAGACCAAGGCCCCGGCGCGTGCGCTGGCACGCGATGCGCGTTAAATCTCAGACCATCGCGATGCAGTCGATCTCGATGTCGAAAGGCCCGGTCCATTCGGGAATGCAGACGAAGATCCGCGCCGGCGGCTGCTCCGGGAAATAGCGCGCATAGATCGCATTGAAGACGGCGAAGTGCCTGGCTGAGGTGCAGTAGACATTGCACTTCATGACGTTGTCGAGCGAGGCGCCCGCCGTCTGAAGGCACAGCTTCATCTGCTCCAGGATCAATTCGCTTTGGCGCTCGATCGGCGCAACCGCGATCTCGCCCGTCTCGGGGTCGAACGGCGGCAGGCCGGAGACGAAGATCATGTCGCCGGCGCGCGTCACCGGCGAGACCGGCGCCTTCCAGCGGTCGAGATAGGTCGAGATCGGTTCGACGCGCAGAGCCTCGCGCTTCATGGGCGGCCACCTTCGGTTCAAGCAAGGTAGCAACAGGCTACATCATCATGCAGCCAGCATGCTTCGCTTGAGCTCGAACTGTGGTCGCGCTCGCGGGCTACACCCGCTGCGGCATCTCCTCGGCCTCTTCCTTGGCGAGCAGCAGCAGCATCTCGATACCCATGTCGCCTTCCTGAGGCGAGCGGATGAACTCGATGGCGTTTGCGCTCTGTTGCAGCGCTGCAACGACGGCAACCGCCTGATTGGCCGTGGCCGCTTCTGTCGCCAGGATTGCCTTCTGGTTCTTGGCCTGGAACCCGATCGTGTAGGACATTCTTCTTCCCCCCGAACGCTGATGCGACGGATGGCAAAGATCGAATCAGAGTCGGGCGAAAAGAGGAAGCCGGGTCGACTACGGACCGGATTCACCTGGGGATTGTGGACAAGCCCCAGGCAAGCCCGAGCGTCACGCGGGTTCCGCGCGGTTGCATCGCGCTACCAGCTTATCCGCAACGATCCGGTGCCGGCATAAATCTGGCCCACGTTCGAGAATTCGCCGGTGAAGCGCGCCGAAAGTTCCGACCAGCGGTTCAACACCAGGCGCGAGCCGAGTTCCACGCGACCGGCGTCGCTGGCGGCCCGCGCGCCTTCGACGGTGAAGGCCGGAACCGGCATCGACACGAGCGTCGCGGTAACGTCGCGGGTCGGCGAGAATTCGTGCACCCAAGCAAGGCTTGCGAACGGCATCCACATCATGCCGTTGCCGAGATCGAACCGCGCATCGAATTTGCTACCGAGGAACAGCGGCAGCGACGACACGCTCCGCGCCGCGTAGCTCAGACCGAGCACGCCGGGCCCCGCGCCCGTGATGCTGGTCTCGGTATAGCCCGCCTGCCACAGCCTTGCCGCCTGGAGCGCGGCAAACGGCGTCACCGCGACCGTGCCGAAATCATAGGTGCGGCCGACCTCGAGCCTTCCGCCGAATTGATCGCTGCCGAACGAGCCCTTCGCGATCTCGTCAGCACCGACGCCGGTGATGATGCGCGTGGTCGAGTTGTTGAAGTGGCTGTAGGCGAGCTGCCCCGAGACGTAAGCCGCACCGAAGCGCTGCATCGCATAGGCGCCGAGATGGGCCCCGTCGAGCCGGCCGGAGGTGGCGCGATCATCGACATTGAACGTTGCGCTGGAGCCGCCGGCGGCGATGCCGACCAGAAGATCCGGACCAACGAGATGATCCACGCCAACCGCGCCGCCCGCGACACGGTCGCTGAAGCCTGCGCTGCCGACCGCCGCATCGCCCGACAGCGACTGTCCGGCGCCGAAGCCCGACGCCCAGGCGTGCCATTGCGGTTGCGCGAACGGCGGCGCCTTCAGCGCGTTGAACGCCGAGGTCGCCGGCCGCGCCTCGGCATAGCCGAGCGCACCCGATCCCGTCGCGCTGCCACGGGTGCCGGCGCGCCAGGCATTCATCTGGCCATCGATGGTCTGACCGAACATGTTGGCGGCGGCAAAGGCCGTGTTCTGGGTGCCGCTGGTGCCCTCGCCCGAAAGCTTGTCGAGCACGCCCACCGAACCTGCGGCGAGAAGCTGCGAATAGAATGCCGCGGCAACCCCCGTGAGCGAAGGCGTGTAGCCGGCCTCCAGCGCATTGCCGACCGCACGCTGGTTCGCCGTCTCACCTGCCACCGCGCCAAATCCCTGGCGCGTCAGGGTCAGGTCCACGGAGTTGGCGTTGTAGGTCGCGACCGCGTTGAAGAAGGCCGAGGACGAGGTGACGGCGCCGAACTGTCCGGTGACGGCTCCAGGGCTCTGCACGAGGCCGGTATAGGTGGTCGTCGACTGGTAGAGGCCCGCCTGCACGACCGCTCGCAAGGTACCGCCGAGCTTGGCCTGGTCCTGGGCATAGAGGCCGTCGCCATGGCCGGCACTGTCAACGCGCAGCGCCAGCGTGCCCTGCGCCGACTGGGTGAACGTGCCGCCAAAGTCGATGTTGCCGGGCGCAAGCGCCGTCGCCGGATCGCTGATGGTGACCAGGCCGTTGTTGGTTAGACTGTTGCCGGTGCCGATGAAGAACATGGCTCCGTCCAGCGTACCGTTGTTGGTGATGCTATTGCCCGTGGTGCCGAACGAGAACAGCGAATAGCCGTTGGTGCCGCCCTTGATGGTGCCGTTATTGACGACCGTGTTGCCGGTGCCGCCGAAGCCGACCGCGATGCCGGTGGCGCCGGTCGCGACGATCGTGCCGGTGTTGGTGATCGTGTTGCCGTTGCCCCAGATGCTGACACCGACGCTGTCGTCGCCGGCGGCATGGATCGTGCCGCTGTTGGTGAAAGTGTTGCTGTCGAGCAGAAAGACGCCCTGGCCGTTGGTGCCGCTACCGCCACCGATCGTGATGGTCCCCGAATTCTGGATGGTGTTGCCGGTCGCGTTGGCGGAGATGCCGGTCGAGGCCGTGCCGGTCAGCGTGATAGTGCCGGAATTGGTTGCGGCGTTGCCCGTGCCGAGAACATCGATGCCGACGCCCATGAGCGTCGATCCGGTGATCGCGCCGGTGTTGGACACCTTATTGTTGTTGCCCAGCATGAAGATGCCCGCGGCATTTGAGCCGATGGCGATCGTGCCGGTGTTGGTGAATGTGTTGTTGTTGCCGCTCCCCTGCATGCCCGCCGCATTGTCGCCGACCGAAATGGCGCCGTTGTTGACGGCCGTGTTGCCGGCGCCGAGGTCGATCGCGATCACGTTGGACGGAACGGTGATCGAGGCGCCGGACACCACCGTCAGCGACAGATTGCTCTCGAGGCCGGAGCCGAACCCGGTACTGTTCGCGCCGCTGCAGGTGACGACACTGCCCGACTGCACGCAGGCGGCGGCCGCAGGCCCCCCCGGCAAGGCGACCACCGCGGCCGCCGACAGCGAGAACGGGGCGGCCAGTCGCCGCAGCAGTCCCGTGCTGTCGCGCATTGAGGTCGGGCGGTGCACCGTCTTGATTCCGGCGGTGCGGCTTTCCATCGTCATCAGTCATTCCCAGTCTTGCGGCCGAAGCAGCCGTTCGGCCGGCAATTGACCCGAGGGCCGCGCAACTGTCTTGGCCTTGGCGGAACGCGCGATCGGCCCAGGCGGAACATCACGGCGGTTCGGCGGTCAGTGTGGCGCCCGTGCCACCAAATCCGCGTGCCGGCTTGTCTCAACGTGACATCGACCCGGGCGCAGCCGACATTTCGGCCGGCCAGGTCCAGCTTCGAACTTCCCTCTGGCATCCTGCGTCAAAGCTGCGGTACCGATGATTCCCGGGGGGCACATGCAGGACACAGGACCATTCCGGCGCGCACACATTTCGACCCGCGACTTTCCGGAAGCAAAACGGCTTCAGATGTGGCGGGAGGTCTACGGGCGCGGCATCGCCAGCGTCGACATCGAGCCGATCGGGGACCAGCCGTTTCATGCGGACGTGACGTTCAATCTGCTGCCCAACGTCAGCATCGCGGCCGGCTCGCGCTCGGCGGCGCATTATCGCGTCTCCAAGGAGCTCGCGACGCGGAGCAAGGACCTCCTCGCCATCAGCGTGCTGCGCTCGGGCCGCGCCAGTGCGACCCAGTTCGGCAAGGAGCTGATCTCAGGCGTCGGCAGCGCGAGCGTGATCGCGCCGCTCGATCCCTCGACCAGCACCATGCTGACCGAAGGAAGCTTCGTCACCCTGCTGTTCTCGCTGCCGGTGCTGGCGCGGCTCGCCCCGCACTACACGCGGGCGTTCGGCCGCTCGATCCCGAGTGACAACGACGCGCTGCGTCTTCTGACCCGCTATGTCGACGCGCTCGGCAACGGCGCGCCGCCGTCCGATCCGGCGGTCGCGCGTAGCGCATCCGAGCACCTGATCGATCTCGCCGCACTCGCGCTCGGCGCCCATGGCGACTATGCCGAGCTCGCGCGGCAGCGCGGTGGCACCGCGGCGCGGCTGAGCGCGATCAAGTCGGACATCCTGGCCGCGCTCAGCGATAGCGAGCTGTCGACGGAAGCGATCGCCGCCCGCCACGGCATCTCGCCGCGCTATGTGCGCAAATTGTTCGAGCAGGACGGCTCGTCTTTCTCGACCTTCGTGCTCGCCGAGCGGCTGGCAAGGGCCCACCGCATGCTGGTCGACCGCCGCTTCGGACATCTCAACATCGCCCGGATCGCCCACGAGAGCGGCTTTGGCGACGTCTCCTATTTCAACCGCGCCTTCCGCCGCCATTTCGGCAGCCGGCCCTCGGATTTTCGCGAGGCCGCGAAGTGTGCCTGGCGCGAGCAGCAGGAGTGAGGCGTTCAGGCCAGCCCGAGCATCGCCCGCGCATCGGCGGCCGTCGCGACAGCCGCACCGAGGCTCTTCAGGATCGCGGCTGCATGCGCGACCAGCTCCGCGTTGGTCTTCGCCAGCACGCCCTTCGACATATAAAGGTTGTCCTCCATGCCGACGCGGACGTGGCCGCCGAGCAAATACGCCTGTGCGACCATCGGGAACTCGGCGCGGCCGATGCCGAATCCGGACCAGATGGCGCCCGGCGGCAATAGGCTGCGGGCATAGAACATCGTCTCAGGCGTGGCGGAGAAGCCGTACTTCACCCCGAGCACAAGCGAGAACAAGCCCGGTCCCTTCAACGTGCCGTCGGCGAACAGGTCGCGTGCCAGATGGCAATCGCCGGAATCGAACAGCTCAATCTCCGGCAGCACGCCCGCCGCCGTCATCCGCTCGGCCATGATGCGGACGTTGCGCGGGGTGTTGATCACGACCTCGCCGCCGGAATTCATGGTGTTGAGGTCGAGCGTGCAGATGTCGGGCTTGAGCAATTCGACATGCTCGACGCGCTTTTCAGGCTGCAGCAGCGTGGTGCCGGGGCCGGCAACGCGGGGATCTTCGATCGAGGGGACGAAACGCCCGCCCGGACCGGTGGTGAGATTGATGATGAGGCTCTTGTTGCGCGCGCGGATCCTCTCCATCACCTCGCGGTAGAGCTCGATCGACATCGAGGGGCGGCCGGTCGCGGGATCGCGTACATGGATGTGCGCGATAGCTGCGCCCGCCTCTGCGGCCTCCAATGCAGATGTCGCGATCTGCTCGGGCGTGATCGGCAAGTAAGGCGACTGCTCGGGCTTGGTGAGATTGCCGGTGATCGCGCAGGTGATGATGGTCTTGCCGGTGATCATGCGATGGCGCCCCTTGTCGGTGTAACTCAACGCGATTACCGGCCCTCTTCCTTCTCCCGTTGTGGGAGATGGTGGCGCGCTCAGCAGCGCACTTGCGCGCCTGAGCACGCCGGGCCGCTAGATGATGCCCTGCTTCTTCAGCGCTTCGATCTTTCCGGCATCATAGCCGAGCTTGCCGCCGAGCACCTCCTGGGTGTGCTCGCCCAGCAGCGGCGGGGCGCGGTAGTCCTTGATCGGCGTCCCCGAGAAGGTCAGCGCGTTGCGGATCAGCGACAGATCGGGCTCGAAGGGGTGGTTGGCCTTCACCCGCATGCCACGCGACTGGACGTGCGGATCGCTAAACACCTGCTCGAAATTGTTGATCGGACCTGACGGCACCCCGGCCTCCTCCAGCTTCTCCAGCCAATAGGCCACCGGCTTCGTCAGGAACAGGCCGGCGAAGATCGCCATGATCTCCTTGCCGTGCACGACACGGTCGTTGTTCTTGATGAAGCGCTTGTCGTTGGCGAGCTCAGGCTCGCCGAGCACGGCGCAGGTACGCTGGAACTGGCCGTCATTGCCGACCACCAGCATCAGTTCGCCGTCGGTGCATCGGAACACGCCGGCCGGCATGCCACCATTGCCCCAGGTGCCGCGGCGCGGCGGTGTCTTGCCGTTGACGAGGTAGATCTGCAGCCAGTGCGACAATGACGCGATGACGGTATCGAACAGGCAGACGTCGAGATGCTGCCCTTCCCCGCCATTGACGTCGCGATGGTAGAGCGCCGAGAGAAGCCCGATCGAGGTGTTCATGCCAGTCATGTAGTCGACGATCGACGGGCCGACCTTCATCGGGCCCTCGCCTGGCTCGCCGTCGATATGGCCGGTGACGCTCATCAGGCCGCCCATCGCCTGCAGGATGGCGTCATAGCCGGCGCGCGGCGCGTACGGGCCGGTCTGGCCGAAGCCGGTCACCGAGCAATAGATGATGCCGGGGTTGATAGCCTTGATGGACTCGTAGTCGAGCCCGTAGCGCTTGAGATCGCCGACCTTGTAGTTCTCCATGAAGACGTCGACGTCTTTCGCGAGCTGCCGGATGATCTCCTGTCCTTCCGGCTTGGCGATGTTGACGGTGACGGACTTCTTGTTGCGATTGGCGCAAAGATAGAACGAATTGTTGTTGTTCGCCTTGCCCTCGGGGTCGGTCAGGTAAGGCGGGCCGAAGGCGCGTGCGTCGTCGCCGGTGCCCGGCCGTTCGATCTTGATCACCTCCGCGCCCAAATCGCCCAGCATCTGGGCCGACAAGGGACCCGCAAGCACGCGCGTGAGGTCAAGGATCTTGATGCCTGAAAGCGGCAAGGCCGACATGTAGGTTTCCTCCGGGAACTGATCTTGGCGCGGCGGCGTCAGGCCTTGGCCGCGCTCTTTGCGGATACACCATTTTCGCGCGCTGAGCACTGCACTGGCGGCATACGGCCATCCCCGCTCGACCGCAGGGGCGCCCGCCCCGGTAAAGCTAACGCTTTCTGACAACCTCCGTGACATGTTGGTGAAATTTTGGGGCCCTACCCCCGGCGAATCTTAACAGCCTCACCGCATCATTGGGGCCGCCACGCACAACGCGTCGCGCGTCCTCCTCGCCTATGACCTCTCGCACGAGACATTCATGAAGAGCTCGAAGATGGCCCGCCTTCTCTCCATCCTGCTCCGCCGGCCGCCGACACGCATCGCGCTCAGCGTCCTGTCGCTCGCCATTGTCCTCGGCTGTGGGCCCGCAGCACAGGCAGCCGGCCGCGACTTCACCGACGAGGTCAAAGCCAGGATCGCGGCACTGAACCTCAAGCCCCGCACCATTGAGCTGACGTCGGAAAAAGCGCTCCGGGCCCGCAATGCGATCAAGCAGGAGGATTTTCCCGCCGTAGACAAGATCGTTGCCACTGCCCTCGCGAGCAGCCGCGTGGAAACCTGGCGCTTCTTTCCCTTCGGCGATCTCATCGGCGCCATTCCGGATCTGAACGACCGGGACTTCGAAGGACATCTCGACGCCTGGGTCGCGCGGAACAAGAATGATGCGATACCGCTCCTGGTCCGTGCCGCCTACCTTCATGACAAGGCCTGGCTCGAACGCGGCAGCAACTTCGTCAGCGAGACGCCCGCCGCCCGCATGGAGGCCTATGGCGTCCTGATCGAGCGGGCGCGGACCGATATCGAAGCCTCGATCCACCTCGACGGCGGCAATCCCTACAGCTTCCAGCTATGGCTGAAGATCCTGCGTGGCTATGGCTTCTCCGACGAGATGATGCGCGCTTTCGAGGCGGGCGTCGCCAAATATCCCGGATACTATCCGCTGTATCCGGCCATGCTGGTCGTGCTCCAGCCGAAATGGGGCGGAAGCGTCGAGGCGATGTATGCTTTCGTCGATCGCTACGCCGGCGAAGCCGCCGACGGCTCGCCGCTGAAGCTGCTCCACGTCGCGCTCTATCGCTATCTCCTGGAGACCGCCGCTACCGGCTGCAGCCGCTTCTGGCCGGACAACGACAAGATGACAGAGTGCACCGCTCCCAGCATGCAGGCGGTCGTTACCAAGGACCTCGAGCGCAAGGTCGTGGACGCGTTGAACCTCTACGACCGCTTCGACAAATATCAGTTCAGCACGACGCTGGAGCAGCCGCTCTCCAACATGCTGAAGACCAGCGGTGGTGAGCATTACACCGGCGCCATGCTCGAGCTAGCTGCCAGCAGTATGCACAGCGACACCCAGCTCAAGCAGGACAAGCCCGGCAGCAACAACTACGTCATCGACAAGGTCGTCGCGGAGTCCTGGAGCCGCAAGGGCTTCTACGACAACGCCCTGCAAAAAGACGAGGAAGCGCTGCGCGACATCGAGGCCATGTCGTTCCCCGGCGACGAGGAGAAATACCTCGCCATTGCCGGCGTCTACGAGCACATGGCCTACCTCGCCAACAAGCTCCATCGCTACGTCGATATGATCGCCTATGAGGAAGCGGCCATCGCCATCGGCAACAAGACCGGGCAGGATCATGCCGTCTGTTTCGCCTATTACCAACTCAAGGATTACGACAACGCGATCCGCTCCTGCACGCAGGCGATCGATCGATGGCCGGGCAACCTGCCGGCGCATTACTGGCGCGGCGTGGCGCATAGTGACAAAGGCGATGCCGATCCGGCCGCGCGCGATCTGACTGTCGTCGCCGAGTCCGAGCATCAGTTCCGGAGCTCGGCCGCAATCGCGCTGTCGATGGTCCATTTCCGCCGCAACGACAACGGCAGCGCCTTGGATGTCCTCAACCGGTACAAATATCTCTACGATACCGCGGTGACATCCAAACAGGACATTGCGGTGAGCTACAACAATCGCTGCTATGCCTACATGCAACTCGGCGAGTTGAAGGCGGCGCTGGACGACTGCACGGCGTCGCTCAAATACGGCGCGATTCCGGATGCGTTCCGCAAGCAGCGCGAACTGATGACGCGCCTCAGTGCGAGCGCGACGGGAAAATAGGCCTCAGGCTGCGCCAGCCGCGGCGATTTGCGGGCGGCGGCGGCCGAGCAGGATCAGGATCAGCACTGTTGCGCAGGAAAACACCAAGGTCAGGCTCAGCGCGCCGCGGCTGCCGAACTGGGTGAGCAGGCTTACAAGCACGGGCGGAGAGATGGCGGAGGCGAGATTGAGCGGCAGCGCAATCATCGACATCGCCTTGGCGAACTCGGCCTGGTCGTAGAAGACCAGCGGTATCGTCGCCCGCGCGACCGCCATCGCGCCGCTGCCGGCGCCGTAGAGCAGGATGAAGATTGCGACCGCCCAGGTGGCGCCCTCGCTCAGCATCAGGAGCAGCATGGCGATCGGAAGCGCCGTGCCCGCGACGAGCCCCGTCGTGATTCCGTCCCATCGCCCGCCGCCGAGGAAATCGAGCCCGCGGGCGCTGACCTGGATCACGCCGAGCATCGAGCCGAAGGCGATCGCCTGCGCCGGTGCCAACCCCTCCGCCCGCAGGAGCTCGATGAGAACGGCACTCAGGCCGAAATTGACGAAGGCATTGAGGGTGATCGCGGAGACGACAAGGCCGAATGTGCTGCGGGGAATCGAAGGCGCTTCGGCACGCTTTGCCGGCGCATCGCCATCGTCCTTCGCGACGCTTCGGCGTGGGGCCGCGAAGGCATAGAGGGGAAGTGAAACGAGCGTCAGCATGGCCGCATAGACGAGACACGTCCCGCGCCAGCCGACGAGACCGCTCAGGAATGACGTGGTCGGCCAGAAGATGCTGCTAGACAGCCCCGTCACCAGCATGAGCGCGCCGATGGCGCTCTTGGCCTGCCGCCCGGCCACCTCATTCAGCATGATGTAAGTGCCGGTCGACAGCGACGCGCTGCCCGCCATGCCGAGCACGATCCAGGCGGCGAAATACAGCATCGGCTCGCGCGCAACGGACAGAACAACGAAGCCCGGCACGGCGATGACCGTGCCCAGCATCATGACTTTGCGCGCACCGTGCCGCGCAAATGCCTTGGCCAGCCAGGGCGCGCACAGCCCCATGGTCACGTAAAGAACCGACGTGCCGGCAAACACCGCCGGCAGGCTCATGCCGAGGTCCGCCGCGAGATCGCGGCCTATGATCGCGGGAAGGCCGATCGTCCCCCACCCGATGAGTTGGGTGATCGCGAGCACCAGCAGGATGCCGATGAGCCTGCCGTCAGATTTCAAGAACCGCATTCCGCCAGTCGCCCGCCCCAAGGGTGCAGATCACGCCGATGGGCCTGTCTTACCCGCAGTCGCAGGCAACGGGAATATCAGTTCCGAATGGCACTGCGGCGTCAGCCGCAGATCGGCTCCGCCGCAAGCGACGCTTACTTCGGGATCACTCAGGACGTGTGACCGGGATCGATGTGCTTGGGCGTCTTCTTGTCGCGCTGCGGGGTCATCTTGGCCGGGTCCGGCGCGCCGGGCACGCCGCGCGGACCGAGCTGATCTCGCTGGATGTCCTCTTCGGACCGCGACGGCTCGACGCCATTCTGCTCACGAGGCTTGGTCATCACGGCCTCCATCCAAACTTTGCTTGAAGACGCCCGGCCGAACTAGACGCCGAGCGCGGTCTCACCCGCCTCGCGGCCGGGCACGCTGACATGAACCTCATGGCCCTCACGAAGTGCCAGCGACGCCGCTGCCACCGCGGATTCGAAGGCAGACTCCTTGGTTTCGTATTTGCTGTTGACGTTGCCGTCGTGCAGCACGCCCCATCCATCCTGGATCGGCACGACGGCGTATTGAGCGAGGCCCATTGGTCCAACTCCCGGCTTGGCTTTTGGATCGTCTGAACTCTCAACGCGGCGCTGAGCTTAACGTTGCGTGAGCTGCGGCCGCGCGGAGGTGACGCGCCAGACCGTGTTGCCGCTGTCGTCGGCGACCAGCAGGGCACCGGTCTTGTCGACCGCGACGCCGACCGGGCGTCCGCGCGCCTGATTATCGCTGTTCAGGAAGCCGGTGACGACGTCCTGCGCCGGGCCGCTCGGCTTGCCGTCGGTGAACGGCACGAACACGACCTTGTAGCCGTTCAGAACCTGCCGGTTCCAACTGCCGTGCTCGCCGACGAACGCGCCGCCACGGTAGGCGTCAGGCAGGCTGGTGCCGGTGTAGAAGGCAAGGCCCAGCGGTGCGACATGCGAGCTCAGCGCGTAGTCCGGCACGATGGCTTTCGCGACCAGATCGGGCCGCTCCGGCTTGACGCGGGGATCGACGTGCTGGCCGTAATAGCTGTAGGGCCAGCCATAGAAGCCGCCTTCCTTCACCGACGTCATGTAGTCCGGAACAAGATCCGGGCCGAGCTCGTCGCGCTCGTTCACCACCGTCCAAAGCGCGCCGCTCTGCGGCTCGAAGCTCAGGCCATTGGGATTGCGCAAGCCGCTTGCGAAGACGCGCCAACGGCCGCTGGCGCGGTCGACCTCGAGGATGGCGGCGCGATTGTGCTCGGCCTCCATTCCGTTCTCGGTGATGTTGCTGTTGGAGCCAACGCCGACGTAGAGGGTTGCCCCATCCGGGCTCGCGACGAGACTCTTGGTCCAGTGATGATCGATCGGACCGCCCGGAAGCGGCGTCAGCACCGTCCCGGGCGCGGTGATCTTGGTATCGCCCTCGGTGTAGGGGTATCTGACGATGGCGTCGGTGTTGGCGACATAGAGATCATTGCCGACGAGCGCGACGCCGAACGGCGAGTTGAGGTGATCGAGGAACACACTCTGCGTCTCCGGCACGCCGTCGCCATCGCTGTCGCGAAGCAGCGTGATGCGGTTGCTCGCACCGTTATCGCCGCCGGACGTCGCCCAGGACTCAACGAGGCCCATCACGATCTCCTTAGGCCGCTTGATCGCGGCGGCGTTCGGCGCCTTGGATTCCACCACCAGCACGTCGCCATTGGGAAGAACGTAGGGCACACGCGGATGCTGCAGGCCCGTCGCGAACGCCTTGGCCTGCAGGCCCGGCGCAACGGTCGGCGTCTCGTCCTTCTTCCATCCGACGATGCGAGCGATGTGAATCGGCGGGAGAAGATATTGCTGGATGTCCGGCAGGGACGGATTGGTGCCGACTTGCGCCTTGGGATCGCCGCTGCCGTCATTGCAGCCGGTGAGACACAGCAGCGAACCGCACAACACCAAGCGGACAAATGCGGCAGTCATCGCGCAACCCCCACGCCATGACGATAGACCATCGCCCAGCCGAGCCAACCGGTGACGGGCAGGATGAGGACGGTGAGGATCGACAGGATCAGCCCGATAGGCCATACCGATGTCCAGGCGTCGCGCGTGTGGATCAGCGCATTGATGATTGCCAGGATCAGCGCCACGGCGTTCCCGATCAGATGCGGCCAGGCCGGCGTTTGCGCCCGGACCAGACGGTTGCCCAGGAAATCAGTCAGGCCCGCGATGGCCGCAAGCACGCCGAAGATGACGCCGACGAGCAGGAGCCAGGCGGAGAAATTCGCCCACATCATCTCGGCGGTCACGCTATAGGCGATGTCCGTCAGCAGCGCGCCGATGAAGCACACGATTGGGATCGGCACCAGCATCGGATGAATGGGATGGCCTGCGATCTGCGCCGTGGAGCGCACGGGCACAACTTCCTGCACGATCTGCCTCGTGTGACGTCTCGCCCTGCCCGACCGGCCAACTCGTGCTTACAGTGAAGGTTCCTAAGGGGATTTGTCCGTCATCAAGCGAACAGCGCAGGAAAATGCGGCTGTTGCGCATCAACCGAAATCAACAGGCTGTGACCGCCCTTTGCAAGGACATCGTCTTGGCAGCACTATCGTGCAGGAGCCAGCGCGTCGGCCAGATACGCCTCATAAGCCCGCTTCAAGCCATCCTCCAGCGACGTCGTCGCGCGCCAGCCCAGTGCCGCGAGACGGCTGATGTCGAGCAGCTTGCGCGGCGTACCATCGGGGCGCGAGGTGTCGAACGTGATCTCACCGCGATAGCCGATGACATCGGCGACCAGGCGGGCGAAGTCGGCGATGGTGATGTCCTCGCCGGTGCCGATATTGATCAGCTCCGCCCCGGAATAAGTCTTCATCAGATGCACGCAGGCATCCGCCATGTCGTCGGCATGGAGGAACTCGCGGCGCGGCGTGCCGGTGCCCCAGACCGTGACGCATCTGGCGCCCGCGACCTTGGCCTCGTGGAAACGCCGGATCAGGGCGGCGACCACGTGGCTGTACTCGGGATGATAATTGTCGCCGGGCCCGTAGAGGTTGGTCGGCATCACGCTGATGAAGTCGCTGCCATACTGGCTGCGATAGGCCTCCGCCATCTTGATGCCGGCGATCTTGGCAATCGCATAGGGCTCGTTGGTGGGCTCGAGCGGGCCGGTCAGCATCGAGTCCTCGCGCAAGGGCTGGCTCGCGAGCTTCGGATAGATGCAGGAGGAGCCCAAAAACATCAGCTTCTCGGCGCCGCTTTGATGCGCGGCGTGGATCACGTTGGCCGCGATCACGATGTTGTCGTAGATGAACTCGGCGCGCAGCGTGTCGTTGGCGGCGATGCCGCCGACCTTGGCGGCGGCGAGGAACACCACCTGCGGCCGCACCTTCGCGAACCAGTCGAACACGGCGGCCTGGTTGCAGAGATCGATCTCGCGCCGGTCCACCGTGACGAGCTCGACGTCCTCCCGCGCCAGCCGGCGCACCAGCGCGCTGCCGACCATGCCGCGATGGCCGGCGACGTAGACGCTCTTGCCCTTCAGCTCAAACGCTGCGTTTGCCATTGGCGACGTCCCGTTTGGCCTCGGCCAGATCGCTCGCCATCATCTCCTCGACGAGCTGGGCAAACGTCCGCTTCGGCTTCCAGCCGAGCTTGTCGCGGGCCTTGCTGGCATCGCCGATCAGGAGCTCGACCTCGGTGGGACGGAAGTAGGTCGGATCGATCCGCACCACGGTCTTGCCGCTCCTGGCATCGACGCCGGTCTCCTCCACGCCCTTGCCGCGCCATTCGATGCGGCGGCCGACCTGCGCGAAGCAACGCTCGACCATCTCGCGCACCGAGCGCATCTCGCCGGTGGCGAGCACGAAGTCGTCGGGCGCATCGGCCTGCAGGATCATGTGCATGCCCTCGACGTAATCCTTGGCATGGCCCCAGTCGCGCTTGGCCTCGAGATTGCCGAGATAGAGCGTGTCCTCGAGCCCGAGCTCGATGCGGGCAACGCCGCGGGTGATCTTGCGGGTGACGAAGGTCTCGCCGCGGATCGGGCTCTCGTGGTTGAACAGGATGCCGTTGGAGGCGAACATGCCGTAGGCCTCGCGGTAGTTCACCGTGATCCAGTAGCCGTAGAGCTTGGCGACGCCGTAAGGCGAGCGCGGATAGAACGGCGTGGTCTCCTTCTGCGGGATCTCCTGCACGAGGCCGTAGAGCTCGGAGGTCGAGGCCTGGTAGAACCGCGTCTCCTTCTCCATGCCGAGGATGCGGATTGCCTCCAACAGCCGCAGCACGCCGACGGCGTCGGCATTGGCGGTGTATTCGGGGCTCTCGAAGCTGACGGCGACGTGGCTCTGGGCGGCGAGATTGTAGATCTCGGTCGGCCGGATCTGCTGCACCAGGCGGATCAGATTGGTCGAGTCGGTCATGTCGCCGTAATGCATCATGAACGGCACATTGCCGACATGCGGGTCCTGATACAGATGATCGACCCGCGCGGTGTTGAACGACGACGACCGCCGCTTGATGCCGTGCACGACATAGCCGAGCGACAGCAGATGTTCGGCGAGGTAGGCGCCGTCCTGGCCGGTCACGCCGGTGATCAAAGCGATGCGCTCACGCATGTCTGCACTTGCTCCCGCGACAGCTCCCCGACGGGCGCTGCCTTCCACTTGCACTTGAAGATCCGCCCTTCTTTGACATATCGACCGCCGGGGTCAACCCAATACGGCAGCAATCGGGTCTGTTCCCAAGCCCCATAACAATGACGCGAATCAGGCGACTGACGGCGACCATCGGCCGCCGGCTTATGATCCCGGGGCGGCGGTTCGCTCTAACCGCTCTTCAGGGCCGTCTCGCTCAGCACGCGCGCGATCTTCAGCACCTCCGGCAGACCGGTCTTTTCGAACGACTTGATGTCCATACGATTGGCATCGACGGTCAAACTGATGCCAGCGGCCACCGACCTGCCCTTGTCAAAAACCGGCGCAGCGATCGTCCGCAAGCCATAGGCATTCTCGCCATCAGAGACCGCAAAGCCCTGCTTGCGGACTTGCTCCAGCCGCGCAAGCAGCGGTTTCAACCCGGTCAAGGTGCGCTCCGACAGCTTGATCCGTTCGCTGGCCTCCAGACGCTTGATCTGCTCTTCCTTCGGCAGGCCGGCCAGCATCACATGCCCCAACGCCGACGCATAGGCCTTGATCCGGCTGCCGGGCCGGCGATCGATCTTGTGCCGGTCGAGCCCGGCGGTCACGCGCGCAAGATAGACGACGTCGCTGCCATCAAGCACGCCCAGCGAAGCGGCATCGCCGAAGGCGGGCACCAGCTCGCGCAGCAGCGGCTCCGCCTGCCCTCGCAGATTACCGGCGGAGAGCGCAGTGTAGCCGAGATCGAGGCAGGCCAGGCTCAGCCGATAGCGGCGCGTCTCTTCGATTGCATGGAGGTAGCCGAGCTTGACCAGCGTCTGCACCAGGCGGAACGTGGTGCCGCGATCCATGCCAGCGCGCGATGCAATCTCGGTGATGGTCAGCTCGAATTCTTCGGGCGTGAAGCTCTTGAGGACCGCAAAGGCCTTGCCCACCGAATTGACGAAGTTCTTGGGATTGTCGGCCGGGGCCGCGGTCTTGGCCAATTCTGCAAACTCACGTTGTTCGGACGGTGCGCTGGAGTAGATGCGAGGCAGATCCCGCGCTCCCGCCGCGACCGGCATTGGTAGCAGACGCAACGATACCTGCGAAATGGAATTCTCCCTCGCTTGACGCAAGGTGGCGATCGCCCTACAAAAAGCGAAATCAGCAACAATTGTTCGCATTCCGATCAACACAAGAACGGAAGCGGCGCATCGGAGGAGCCCCCGTGGACCTTCAGCCCAAAGGCGTATTCTGCGCGGCGCTGACGCCGCTCAATGCGGATCTGACTCCGGACCTCGGCGCTTTCGCCGGTCATTGCCGCCATCTGCTCGACGAAGGCTGCGACGGCATTGCGCTGCTCGGTACCACCGGGGAAGCCAATTCATTCTCGGGCGCGGAGCGGCGGGCGCTGCTCGAAAGCGCCGTCAAGGCCGGCATTACGCCCTCGCAACTACTGCCGGGGACCGGCGTTGCGGCGCTGACCGAGACCATCGATCTGACCCGCCACGCCTTGTCGCTCGGGGTCGGCACCGTCGTGATGCTGCCACCCTTCTACTACAAGGACGTTTCCGACGACGGCGTCTATGCCTCCTACAGCGAGATCGTGCAGCGTATCGCCGATCCGCGGCTCAAGGTCGTGCTCTATCACATTCCGCAGATGTCACATCAACCGATCTCGCACGCCGTGATCGCGCGGCTGCGCGCGCAGTATCCGGCGGTCTTCGTCGGCATCAAGGACTCCTCCGGCGACTTCACCAACATGACGGCGATGATCGAGAAATTCCCCGGCCTCGCCGTCCTCGCCGGTGCCGATCCGCTGCTGCTTCCGCTGCTCAGGAATGGCGGCGCGGGCTGCATCACCGCGACCTCTAACCTGGTCGCGCGCGATCTCGCCTACGTGTTGCGTCATTTCAACGACGGCGATGCGGCACTGGAGGCCGCACAAAACCGCATCATCAAGGCGCGCGAGCGTGCATCGCTGTTTCCGCAGATCGCTTCGCTCAAGGTGCTCCTCGCCCAGAGAACCGGCCGTGACGGCTGGCGCAGGGTTCGGCCGCCGCTGTTGCCGCTGCCGCAGGAGAATATCGACAAGCTGCTCGCGGCCGGCACCGCGCTCACGGAATCCGTCTGATGGATGTGACCGACGATCGCTTGCTGGATGATCTCGCAGCGGTGGTCGGCGACCGTCACGTCATCGCGCCCGGCCACGACCAGGACCCCTATGTCGTCGATTGGCGCGGCCGCTATCGCGGCAAAGCCCTCGCCGTGGTCAAGCCGGGCTCGACACAGGAAGTCGCCGGCGTCGTGAAACTATGCGCCGAGCGCGGTATCGCCATCGTCCCGCAGGGCGGCAATACCGGCATGTGCGGCGCTGCGACGCCGGATTCCAGCCCGCGAAACGTCGTGATCAGGCTCGACCGGATGCGCCGCATCCGCAAGGTCAGCCCGCTCGCCAATTCCATCACGGTCGAAGCCGGCTGCATCCTTGCGGAGATTCAGGCTGCAGCCGCCGCGGCCGACCGCTACTTTCCCCTGAGCCTCGGCGCGGAAGGGAGCTGCCAGATCGGCGGCAACATTTCGACCAATGCCGGCGGCACCGCGGTGCTGCGCTATGGCCCGACCCGCGAGCTGGTGCTCGGGCTCGAGGCCGTGCTGCCCGATGGCCGGGTGTTCAACGGCTTGCGCGCGCTGCGCAAGGACAACACCGGCTACGACCTCAAGCAGCTCTTCATCGGCGCGGAGGGCACGCTCGGCATCATCACCGCGGCCGTGCTGAAACTGTTCGCGCCGCGGCGCAGCTCGGCGCTGGCGCTGTTGAAGCTGCAGGACGTCGAGCAGGCGTTGCAGGTGATGCAACGGCTGCGGGGCACCGTCGGCGACCGGCTCGGCAGCCTCGAGATCATGTCGCGCAGTCAGATCGAGGTGATCGCCGAGACCGTGCCTGACGTCACCGTCCCGTTCGCGCTCGACACGCCCTGGTATCTCATCATCGAGCTCACGGACTCGCTTGCCGGCGTCGACCTGCATACGCCGCTGGAGGCCGTCCTGGCGCAGGCGTTCGACGACGGCCTGATCAAGGACGCCATCGTGGCATCCAGCGAAGCGCAGGCCAAGGCGATCTGGGCGGTGCGGCACAGTGTCTCCGAGGGCAACAAGCGCAGCGGCTACGTGGTGTCGCATGACAGCGCCGTTCCGCTGGAACGGCAGGCCGCGTTTGCCACCAATGTCGAGCGGCGGATCGTGGCGGCGGTGCCGCACGCCCGCGTCGTCATGCACGGCCATATCGGCGACGGCAACATCCATATCATCGCGATCCTCGATCGCACCCGCTGCGAAAACGCCGAGCAGACCGCGGCGCTGGTGCGCGAGATCAACGAAATCGTCGACGACGAGACCGCCGCGCAAGGCGGCGCGATCAGCGCCGAGCACGGCATCGGCATCACCAATCGCAGCCGGCTCGCGCGGGTGACCGATCCACTCGAGATCGAGCTGATGAAAGAGATCAAGGCCCTGCTCGATCCCGCCGATATCATGAACCCTGGCAAGATCTTCGCGGACGGTTAGACTACAGATGCCGGAACCGCTCATGTCGTCCAACATGACATCCTTACGCCTCCTTGCCGACGACCTTACCGGCGCGCTGGATACGGCCGCCGAGTTCGTCGGCCTGTGCGGGCCGTTCGATGTGATCTGGGCCGATGCGCCGCCGAGCGCCCTGCCCTCATGCCTCGCGATCGACAGCGGAACCCGCGAGCGCAACCTTGCCGACAGCGTTGCGATCGTCGAGCGGCTAGCGCCGATCCTTGGCGGAGCCGGGATCGCCTACAAGAAGGTCGACAGCCTGTTGCGCGGCGCATGGGCGGCCGAGCTCGCCGCAACATTGCGCGCTGGAAGCTGGACAGCCTGCATCGTTGCGCCCGCTTTCGCCTATCAGGGGCGGCGCACGAAAGGCGGCCAGCAGTTCGCACTGGGGCCGGATGGCCGCTGGTCTCCCGTCGGCGACAGCCTTCTGGCGCAGCTCGCGGCGCAAGGCTTGCAGGCCCGCACCGGGCGGCGCGATGCGCCGTTGACGGAAGGCATCCATGTCTTCGACGCCGAGAGCGATGCCGATCTCGACCGGGTGGCCGCGATCGGCCGGCAGGCGCCCTTTCCGGTCCTCTGGTGCGGCAGCGGCGGTCTTGCCGGCGCGCTCACGCGCGGCCATTCCGCCGTCGCATCGCAGACATTGCGCACGCCGGTGCTGGGATTGTTCGGCTCGGATCAGCGAGCGACGGCAGCGCAGCTCGACGCCTGCGGTCCCGCCGTCGTGGCGCTCAGCGATCGGGACACCGACAGTGCCGACATCGTCCGCCGCAAGCTGGCGCATGATCGCGTGGCCATGGTGCGCTTCGACCTCGCGCCAAACCTGTCCCGCGGCGAAGCGGCAAAGCGGATCGCGCGCGAACTGACCGCACTGACATCCGCGCTCGACCCGCCGGGCACGCTGATCGTGGCGGGCGGCGAGACCTTGAAGGCCGTCTGCCTTGCGCTCGGCGCGGGCGCGCTCAAGGTCACCGGGCGTATCGTTCCCGGCCTGCCCCGCTCGCTGCTTCAAGGCGGGCGCTGGGACGGCGTCGAGGTGATATCGAAGTCGGGCGCCTTCGGTGCGCCAGACCTCTGGCGACATCTGCTCCAGGAAAATCATCTGCTCATCGAGAGACACGCCTCATGACCGCCGCTCGCCATCTTGCCATTACCATGGGCGATCCCGCCGGGATCGGGCCGGAAATCATCATCAAGGCCTGCCAGCGCCTGCGCGCGCGCATCGATGCCGGCGACCTGCGCCTCATCATCATCGGCAGCGGGGGTGCGCTGAAGAACGCGGTTCTTCATCTGCAGGCCAACATCGACATTCCCGAGGTTCGTGCCGATGATGCCGATTGGCCCAATCTCTGTTTTCTCCAGGCCGACGCCGAGGGTGAGCCGATCCGGCCGGGCGTGCTATCGGCGGATGGCGGCCGTTTCGCATTCAAGGCGGTCGAGCACGGCGTGCGCTTTGCTCAGGCCGGCCGCATCGGCGGCATCGTCACTGCACCGCTGAACAAGGAAGCGCTCAACAAGGCGGGCTATCACTATCCCGGTCACACCGAGATGCTGGCCGAGTTGACCGGCGTGAAGGGCTCGGTGATGATGCTGGCGCACGGCAACATGCGCGTCAGCCATGTCTCCACCCACGTCGCATTGCAGGACGTGCCGAAGCGGCTGACGCCGGAGCGGCTGCGCTACGTCATCGATCTCACCGACAAGGCGCTGCGTGGGCTTGGCCTGAAGCAGCCGAAGATCGCGGTGGCCGCGCTCAATCCGCACGCCGGCGAAGGCGGGCTGTTCGGCCGGCAGGACATCGATGTGTCCGAGCCAACCATCGCCAAGGCCGTCGCCGACGGGCTCAATGTGCTCGGGCCGGTTCCGGGCGACACCGTCTTCGTCAAGCTGCGCGCCGGCCAGTATGATGCCGTCATCGCGATGTACCACGACCAGGGCCACATCCCGGTCAAGCTGCTCGGCTTCGAAGTCGATCCCGCCACCGGCCGCTGGCAGGAACTCTCCGGCGTGAACATCACGCTCGGCCTGCCGATCATCCGTACCTCCGTCGATCACGGCACCGCCTTCGACATTGCCGGCAAGGGCATCGCCAACGAGCGCAGCCTGATCGAGGCGATCGAATATGCCGAGCGGCTTGCCGCCGGCACCGTGCGAGCGTGATCGCGCGCGGCCATCATCACAGCTTTGGAACGAGACACCATGACCACGCTTGCCGCCCCCATCGAGCTGATCCAGCCCGAGATCGTCGCGTTCGGCTCCGGAACGATCGCGCGCGTGGCGCAGTTCGCGCGTGAGAACGGCGCGAGACGCCCGCTCGTCATCGCCGACGCCTTCAACGCCGCGCGTGTCGACGTGCTCGGCCTACCCGGCGAGGTCAGCGTGTTCGGCGAGGTCAAGCCGGAGCCGGACATTCCGAACCTGGAGAAGGCGCTGGCGGTCGCAAAGACGGCCAGCCCTGATCTCGTGGTCGGCTTCGGCGGCGGCAGTGCGATGGATGTTGCCAAGCTCGTCGCCGTGCTCGGAGGCGGCCGGCAGAAGCTCGTCGATGTCGTCGGTCCCGACAAGGTCGCGTCCCGTGACGTCTTCCTGGTGCAGGTGCCGACCACGTCGGGCACCGGCAGCGAGGGCGGCATCCGTGCGCTGGTCACCGACCCCGCCACCGAGAACAAGCTCGCGGTGCAAAGCCGCTTCATGCTTGCCGATCTCGCAGTGGTCGATCCGGATCTCACCATGACCGTTCCGCCGCAGGTCACCGCGGCGACCGGCGTCGATGCGCTGGCGCATTGCGTCGAGGCCTTCACCAGCCGCAAGGCACATCCCGCCATCGATCTCTACGCCATCGAAGGCATCCGTCTCGTCGGCCGCTTTCTCCGCCGCGCCGTCACGGACGGTTCGGACCGCGAGGCGCGCGCGGGCCTGTCGCTGGCCTCGCTCTATGGCGGCTTCTGCCTCGGTCCGGTCAACACTACGGCCGGGCACGCGGTCGCCTATCCGCTCGGCACGCGCCACCACATCGCCCATGGCCTCGCCTGCGCGCTGATCTTTCCGCATACGCTTGCCTTCAACATGCCGGCGGTGCGCGACAAGACGTGCGAGGTGCTGAAGGCGCTCGGGCTGGAAGCGACCGACGATCCGCGTGCGGCGTTCGATGCCACCTACCGCTACTGCGCCGGCCTCGGCATCGAGATGCGGCTCTCCGCGGTCGGCGTGCCGCGCGAGGACCTCACGTCGATGGCAACCGAAGCGCACGCCATTCGCCGCCTGCTCGACAACAATCCGCGCGATCTCGGCAAGGACGAGATTCTAGCCATGTACGAAGCCGCGTTCTGAACGGCTCGCGCGCGAGGTTTTCCAACCATCAAGACAAGGGAGAGACTATGAAACGCAGAGCATTTCTGGCGGCGGCCGCGCTATGCGCCGTGACGGCGATTGCACCGGTGCAGGCGCAGGACAACTATCCGAGCAAGCCCGTTTCGGTCATCGTGCCGTTTTCCGCGGGCGGGACCGCCGACATCTTCGCACGCATGGTGTCATCGCATCTGCAAAAGACCTGGGGCGGCACGTTCGTAGTCGAGAATGTCGGCGGCGCCGGAAGCATCCTCGGCGTGACGCGGCTGGCGCGTGCGGCGCCTGACGGCGCGACGATCGGCCTTGCCAGCACCTCGGCGCTGTCGATCAACCCGACGCTCTATGGCGAGAAGCTGTCGTACCGGCCCGACAAGGACCTGATCCCGGTCGCGCAGATCAGCGTCGTGCCCAACGTTCTCGTCGTCAATCCGGCCAAGCTCAAGGTGAAGTCGGTGCCGGAATTGATCGCCTATCTCAAGGCCAATCCGAACAAGGTCTCGTTCGGCTCGGCCGGCGTCGGCACCTCGCAGCATCTCGCCGGCGAGCTGTTCCAGCAGATGACGGGAACGCAGATGGTTCACGTGCCCTACAAGGGATCGAGCCAGATGCTGACCGATCTTTTGAGCGGCCAGATCGACCTCGCCTTCGACAACGTGCCGCTGCTACTGCCGCAGGCCAAGGAAGGACATCTCGTGATGCTGGCGACCGCAACGCCGGAGCGCGCCGCCTTCGATCCACAGCTACCCGCAATGAGCGAATTCCTGCCGGGCTTCGAAGCGGTGGCTTGGCACGGCTTCCTGGTGCCGGCAGGCACGCCGAAGCCGGTCGTCGACAAGCTCGCGGAGGAAATCCGCACGTTCATGAAGCAGCCGGAAACGGTGGCAAAGATGGCCGAGCTCGGCGCCATCGCGGTCGCAAAGGACCCGCAGGAATTCTCCGCCTACATCGCGTCGGAAACGACGCGCTGGAAGAGCGTGATCGAGAAGGCTGCGATCAAACTGGATTGATTGGAGGTGCTCGGCAGCGTCGGCTGTCGTAGCCTCCAGCCAGTGCGCATGACAATGCGCAACTGGAGCGCCTCAAGCCCTCGCGGGCGGCGAACAGCGAACCTGATCGTTGCCCTCGCCGCGCGCCCTACCCTGCAATTCTGAGCGCCGATCGCGCCTCGGCCGGGGTGGCGACGTGTCGGCCGTCACGCGCGACCGCCTCGCAAGCAAGGGCCACGAGCTCCGCGTTGCTTCTGGCCAGGCGATCCTTGTCGATCCTGATATTGTCCTCGAGCCCGGTGCGAACCGCATCGGCTCCCCGCGACAACGCCCAGCCCATGACTTCAGCCTGGTGGCGCCCGATCCCCGCCGCGGTCCAGGTCGATTTCGGCATCAGCCGCTTGAGCTCCCCCAGAAGGATGTCGAGGACATACTCGTCCGCCGGCATTGCGTTCTTGACGCCCATCACGAACTGCACGTGGGGATGCTCATCGATCAGTCCCGCCTCGATCAGGCGGCGGGCGCCATGCAGGTGCGACAGATCGAAGATCTCGATCTCGGGACGGATGCCGCCTGCCTTCATGCCGGTGGCGAGCTGCTCGACCAGGGCAGCGCTGTTTTCGTAGACAATGGTCGGAAAGTTCACCGATCCGGTCGACAGAGACGCCATGTCGGGCTTCAGATAGAGCGCCGACCCGCGCGCCGACGGATCGCGGCCGCGCCCTCCAGTCGAGAACTGAACGATCATGCCCGGACAATGCTTCTTGATACCCTCCTGCACCTCCGCAAAGCGCTGGGGATTCGAGGATGGCGTTTCGTCATCATTTCGAACGTGAATATGCGCGAGGGTCGCGCCGGCCTCGAAGGCCTCGTGCGTCGACTCGATCTGCTCGGACGGCGCGATCGGCACTGCCGGATTGTCTTTCTTGCGCGGAACGGAACCGGTAATCGCGACAGCAACAACAACAGGGTTCATCCTTCAACTCCTTGGGTCAGCGATGTGCAGCCGGGCGACGATCGCGATCATGCCGGCGAAATGGCAGTCGCGTTTGCGGTCTCCGCACGCCTGCGCTCATAGTCTGCCCTCGGCATCGGAACTGCACCCGGATCGCCGAGATCATCAATGCTGATCCGGTAGGTTTCCCTGGCAGTTACGGCTGCGAGGGCTGCAATGACCGTGATGCCGAAGGCGATCGCTCCCACCGTGAGCGGAATATTGGCCGAGCCGGGAGGCGCCACAGTCGCAAACAGGGCGGGAAGCAGCGCCGTGATAGTCGTTCCGATGTTCTGCGAGATGGCCATCGCCGAAACCCGGGTTCGCGTCGGAAACAGCTCGGGATAGAAGCTCGGGAAGATCGCGTTGTAGCCCTGATAGACGACACCCCACATCAGGAGCGACAACAGGATCGCCAATGGCACATTCTTGATGCTGATTGCATAGAGGTAGCCGAATGCGAGCAAGCCGGAGCAGAGCGCACCGACGATGATCGGAGGCTTGCGACCGACCTTGTCGGACAGATTGCCGACGAAGGGAATGACGAATACCGCCAGCATGTTTCCGAGAACCGGGATCCACAAATAAACGTCCTTCGCGAAACCGATGCCGTAGGCAGACTGGACGGCATAAGCTGCGCCGAAGATCGTCGCGACGACCGGAATGACATTCATCAGTGCCATGCAGACAACCCTGAGCATGTCTTTCCAATTCAGCTTGATGGCCTGAATGATCGGAGCCCGCGGAGTTTCTCCCCGCTCATCTTCCCTGGCAAAGGCGGGGGTCTCTTCGACTTCGCGGCGAATGATGTAGCCCGCGACGATGACGAAGAAGCTGAGCAGGAAGGGAATCCGCCAGCCCCAGCTATTGAACGCTTCGGTGGGCATGTAGGCTGCCAGCGGCAGGAAGACCGCCGCCGCAAGGATCTGTCCGGCCTGCACGCCCTGAAGCGCGAAGCTTGCATAGAATCCGCGCCGCCCGAATGGCGCATGCTCCAGGATCATCGAGCTCGCGCCGGAGATTTCGCCGGCAACGGCAAAGCCCTGCACGAGACGCAGGATGACCAGAAGGGTCGGCGCCAGGATGCCGACCTGTTGGTACGTCGGCAGGATGCCGACGGCCATCGTCGAGATGCCCATCAGGAACATGCAGACGATAAGAACTGTTTTGCGGCCATGGGTATCGCCCCAGTGGCCGAGAACGAAGGCACCAATCGGCCGGGCCACGTATCCAACACCGTACGTCGCCAGTGATGCGACGATGGCAACGGTGGGATTGTCCGACGGGAAGAAGATTTGCGGGAAGATCAGCGACGCTGCGGTCGCGTAGATGAAGAAGTCATAATATTCAAGCGCCGATCCGATCCAGCCGCTCGCAGCAGCTTTCTTGGACTGACCGACCTCATGGATCGCCCGAGCCGTGGTCATCTGCAAGTTTCCTCCAACCTGTTTGCTGGCGTCCCGTGACCGGGCTTCATGGATATGTTGGGCAGCAATGTCGGAACGCGCGGCGGACTTTCCGCACGCGTCTGTTCGACTGCCGAGACCTGTCTGGTTCGGCGCGACAATAGGCTTTCCGCGAGCTAACACAATTACCCTGTTATGCGAGAAACCTAACATCATGTTAGGTCGTGCTGCCGCAGGCCAAGGGAGGACATCTCGTGATGCGACCGCGAAGGACCCGCGGGAACTCTCAGCCTACGTCGCCTCGGAGACGACGCGCTGGAAGAGCGTGATCGAGAAAGCCGCGATCAAGATCGATTGAGCGGAGCAGGCTGGCAGCGCGCAGCGCCGACGCGGGAAGGATGGTCTGGCTTACTCAAAGTCAGCCATCCAGTAGCGCTGCCAGCCGATGTCGATCGATGATGTTGGGGTCTTGCGGCAATTCATAGCCGTCCAATTCGGCAAGTTTTGCAGCTACCTGCGGTCTGGCAATGACATCCTGAGGCAGCGCAAGGCACATCGCGATTTCAATCATGCCACGGAGCACGTCTGCGTCCTGGGAAGATGCAACGAGAAGCTTAGCCATGACCGGGTTAGGTGCGGGCACCGGCACGCCCTCTTCCAGAGCGTTCATCTCAGCGATCCGCGCGCGGTCCGCGGCGATCTGGTTTCGATAAAACGGGCCGACCTGTTTTTCTGTCTCAGCGTCGTATTGCCGGGAGAACGCTACTGGATCGTTGATGTGCAGGCGGGCAACATTGCGGAGCACCTGGGCGTGCAGAAGGCCGACACTCAAGCCCCGTCCGGCGGACGGGTTGGTGCACGCCCATGCATCACCTACAGCGGCGAACCCCGTGATGACGGGCTGACCATCGACGACAAACCGCCGGTACCGGTCGACAACTCCCGCCATCAGAAGGACGGGCGTGATTGGCTCGCCATCGAGCCAATGGGCTTGCCGCGGGCACGCGGAGACAATGTGATGGAACGTCGCCGTATCACGCAAGGCTCGCATCGCCTTGTTCTTGGACGAAGTATACAAGGTGATCGACCAAGTGCCATTGTCCCCATCCAGAGTCAGGATCGAGAACAAGCCCATTGGCGTGAGCGCGCGTCCCATCCTGCGAGGCCGCTGTTGCCCGGCGAAATATCGCGTAAAATAAGCGAAGTTGCTATCTTCGGCTTCCTCGATCGGCCTGCGGGCACCCGCGCTGACGATCCAATCGCATGCCGCGCTTCGCCGTCCCATCGCGTCGATAACCAGATCGGCGCGAATCTCCTCGCCGGATGTCGTGCGTACCCCTGCAACGTGCGGCACGCCGGGAATTGCCGATGCACCTGTGATCAATTCGCGAACCTTGGTCCCCCGACGGATGGTCACGTTAGGCGCAGCTTGCGCCATTGTAGCTACGGCCCATTCTATGATGGGCCTGCGGCCAGTGACGAAGCGTATGGCCTCGTCGCCGGGACGTGGGGTTCGGTCCGTTATGGTTGGGGGAAGACTGTCGAGATAGTCCACCCAGACGCAACCGGCTCGAAGTAGATCAGCCGTCAGCCCCGGCAACTCCTGATCGCTGATCATCCGAAATCGCGAACTGAGGTTATGAGGTTGCCTGAATTGGGCAACTCCGGGGCGTTCCCACGAATCCCATCCCTCGGCGGGCGCCGTAGGGTGACCTGCCGGATCAACCTCCAGCACTGTGACGCGGTGGCCGTCGCGACCAAGCATCGTCGCTGCGCATAATCCGATCACGCCTCCGCCGCAAATCAGGACTTTGCTCATCCCTTCTCCTCCCGGAGTTCGGCTGATCGCGGATGCGGCGCGGAGTGGCTATCGTCTCCTCCCGGCGAAACGATACCCACTCACGGCGGTGCACGAATGACTCAAGACATAGGTCGATGCGGCGAACCGGAGGTTCAAAAGTCTCCTCAGCTTGCCCTCAGAGCCCGGCTGCCACGGGTGACGTCCCATTGGTCGGTTATGCGTCACTGACAGACCCGACCCGATGCCCGGTCAGATTTCGGCTAAGGGCCGCGGGGCACCTTCCCCGCCAAATGCAGTCTGCCCCTTCCCGGCTCCGGGCGATGTCCCTGAGACCGTATCGCGTCGTATCAGCGCCGATATCCTGATGCTAGCTTCCACAACGGCAGGGAGCACCTGCTTCCTGCTTCATACCGAACAGGAGGACGACATGCCTGATAGCGTCTACAAGGTCATTGAACTGGTCGGTACCAGCAACGACTCCTGGGAGAAGGCCGCCGCCAATGCGGTCGAGCAAGCTGCAAAATCTCTCCGAGATCTTCGCGTTGCAGAGGTCGTCAAACTCGATATGCAACTGGATGCCAAAGGAAAAGTAGAGGCCTATCGCGCCAAGCTCAACGTATCGTTCAAGTTCGAGGGCTCCTGAGCCTCGACACCTCGCCCCGCTTGCGGGGCGAGGATGGCTCACCGAGCGGCCGCCAACGGACACCACGATTTGGAAAGAGCCCGCTTTGCGCCACGACCTGCTCTCCCCGCGAGATCCCCGTCAACGCCCCACAACCGAACCGGGACACCAGCCGTCCCCCAGCGCCATGACGCCTCCTGGAAGTAGGCCCTAGTCCAGCAGGGGCCCGATATGCTTTGATGCGTGAGGCCGGAAACTGCGACGCGTGGTGGCCTCATGTACATGGTCATTCGCAAGTATACCAAGGTTCGTTCGGTTGCGGACGCTGCTCGCCGCGCCAAGAGCGGGATCGGTCAGATCCTGAGGCAATCACCCGGATTTAGATCTTACTATGTGCTGGATGGGGGTCACGGCGTTGGTGTCGCCGTGATGATATTCGAGGACTGCGAAAGCGCCACTGCAGCAAACGCCAAAGTGCTGGAGTTTGTTCAAGCAAGCCTGCTTGACCTCAATCTTGGAGATCCCGAAATCATTACCGGCGAAGTTTTGGTGAACATAGAACGTGATGCGTCCCCGAGCATAAGCTCTTCGCAGACGCCGCCAGTTGCGTGAGGGCCGCCCCTTGCCGATGCAGACGCGCCGTCGCGTTGGAGCGATCGTGCCCTGGGCATCCGCAGTCCTTCGTCAGGCATATTCGATGACGCCGACGACCCGGCGGTCGTGCGCGAGCCGGACGAAGACTAGACTGGCCCGTGTCTGGCAATCCGCGCTATAATATCTCCCATGGGTTGGGATGCGAAAGACGTAGCACGGCTCAAAGGGCTCTGGGCCGCAGGACAGAGCGCGGCGCAGATCGCGCCCCGTCTCGGGTGTAGCCGCAACGCGGTCTGCGGCATGCTCACCCGTTTGGGCCTGAAGCGTGGCCACAAGCCACCAACAGCAAGACCCAAGATAAGGCCGGCCCCGAAGCTGAGGCCGGCGTCGTCGGCCGCCTGTGCCCGCCCAGTGGCAAAGAAGGTGTCGCGTAACACAGCAGAGAAGCAGCAGCCTCAGGAATTCAGCAAGCGGCAGCTTTACGCCATTCTAGCCGAGGCGGTCAGGAACACCGGCTAAGAGCTCAGCGCGACCGTCGTTGCGCTCCGCGTCGACACGGCGCAGCCTGCTTGTCCAAATGGAAACCTGAGAACGCGCCAAGCGCCCGAAATGATTGGAGCGGGTGAAGGGAATCGAACCCTCGTATTCAGCTTGGAAGGCTGCTGCTCTACCATTGAGCTACACCCGCGCAAGTCGCTCCCTAACACGGCCGGGCGGCGGTCTCAACTGCTCTCAAGGCGGCTTTCCGGCGTTGCGAACAGGGCTTGTTCCCACCCGACCGGCGGCCCCTTAACAGCGGCGCGCTCGCTGTCTATATCTGAGACTCCCGAAACCAACGAAAGGAGGTGATCCAGTGTCTTATCTCAAGCGCTGTCACCTCGCTGGGATCGCCCGCTGAGCTTTGACGAGAAGCTTGGCCACGGGGCGGTTTCAGCCCTGGACCAGCGAGACAAGAAATCGGGCGCGACGGGCTACTTCCCGCCGCGCCTATTACTTTTTGAGGATGCGCAGCCGAACGGCGGCGCGGCGATCGATATTTGCAAGGCGCTCATGTGGTGCGTCGGCGCGTCGCGAAGGTCTAGAAGCCGCAGACGTTCTGCCCGCGCGGGCGCTTTCCCCTGCGGCTTTCGACGATGCGCTCGCCGCCATTTTCGGCGGAGCTGCCGTAGTAGCGGTGATGGCCGGTCTGGTCGTGCAAATCGGCAGGCTGCGATTGTCCCGCCCGCCGCGCGTCGCAGATGATCCTGATGGTCTGACCCGACATTGCCGCCTCCAGCATTGACCGTGTTCCTTGTGGTCATCAGTCGCGACCGCTTCCGGCGGCGTTCACCGCGTAAGGCCGCAATCGGGTTTCGGGACGGTTTCGCCGCAAGCCTCCGACGCAATTTTTATGCATTGGGATTGTCGGCAGCGGCCGCGGTGATACGTCCTTTGAACCGCGCGCAGCCAAAACAGACGAGGTGACGATGCTCTACGCCATCCTGGCCTATCACGTGGAAGACGAGGTCCTGTCCTGGACGCCGGAAGAGGACGCGACCGTCATGACCAATTTGAAGGCCGTCCAGGAGCCGTTGCGGGCCAAGGGCCATTTCGGGCCGGCCGCCCGGCTCGATGAGACCCGCAAGGCCCGCACCCTGCGCGGGCCCGGCGCGGGACTCGTGCTCGACGGGCCCTTCGCCGAGACCAAGGAGCAGCTTCTCGGCTTCTACATCATGGAATTCGACAGCGAGGACGGCGCGATCGCCGCGGCGCGCGAGCTGCGCAAGGCCAATCCGAGCGCGGTCTACGAGATCCGCCCGATCAAGCTTTTCCTTCCCGCAGACGGGTTTGGCGCGACAGCGGCCGACGGGTGAGCCGGCTATGGCCCCTTGTCCGCCGGCGCGGCGTAGAAGCGCTGGATCAGCAGCCCGCCGAAGGCGATGAGCCACACGAACTGCGCGGCCCGCGGCGCGACCGCCGCAACCGCCGTGCCCGGCACGAACACCAGCAGCGGAAACAGCGAGGCCATGATTTCGCGGTGCCAGCCGCCCAAAATCGTCCACCACAGCCCGACATTGAAGCCGGCGATCGCGGTCAGGTTCAGGCCGTAGAGCACGGCGACCGCGCTGCTCATGCCGTAATTGGTGTAGAGGCCGTTGGTCACCGGCAGCAGCACGATCGAGAGCAGGAAGAACAGGTTGAGGATCACCACGCCGCGGCTGCCGATGGGCTGGCGCGCAAGCCGCCGCTGATGGCTGATCCAGAACACGCCGGCGATGATGAAGCTGAGCACAAAGCCGGCGAGCTTGCCGGAATAGGCCTGGGCGAGATCGCTCCAGCCAGGGGCGCTGGCGAACACCGCGGCCTTGGGCAGGTCATAGGCCAATAGCGTCATGGCGACACCGAAAATGGTGTTGCTGAGCGACTCCAGTCGTCGCATCTCGAACTGGTCGGGCTTGAGCTCGGTCATGCCAGCACGCGTTTTTTCGGGACTGGAACTTCTGCCTGCCTTGTCCCTAGGTCCTAATTCCGGTTCCGTCCAGCCGCATTGCGATTCGCGTTGGGATCGCCGAGTCTGGCGCTTTCACCGGGGCGATTCGTGGCGACATATCTGGACACGCTCAATGCGGAGCAGCGCCGCGCCGTCGAGCATGGCGTGGCCGATGGCGCGACCGTGGGCGGCCCCCTGCTCGTCATCGCCGGCGCGGGCTCCGGCAAGACCAATACGCTCGCCCACCGCGTCGCGCATCTGATCGTCGCCGGTGCCGATCCGCGCCGCATCCTGCTGATGACGTTCTCCCGCCGGGCCGCGGCCGAGATGGCCGGCCGTGTCGAGCGCATCGCCCGAAAGGTGCTGGGCGAGAACAACGCCGCGATCATGCGCGACGCGTTGACCTGGGCCGGCACCTTCCACGGCATCGGCGCGCGGCTGCTGCGCGAATATGCCGAACGCATCGGCGTCGATCCCGCCTTCACTATCCACGATCGCGAGGATTCCGCCGACCTGATGAACCTGGTCCGGCACGAGCGCGGCCTGTCGAAGACCGAGAGCCGCTTTCCGGCCAAGGGCACGTGCCTGTCGATCTATTCCCGCTGCGTCAACGCGGAGATGGAGATCGAGAAGGTGCTCGGCCAGCACTATCCCTGGTGCGCCGGCTGGGCCGCCGAGCTGAAAGGCCTGTTCGCAGCCTATGTCGAGGCCAAGCAGGCCCAGCACGTGCTCGACTACGACGACCTGCTGCTCTACTGGTCGCAGATGATGAGCGATGCACTGATCGCCGAAGAAATCGGCGGCCGCTTCGATCACGTGCTGGTCGACGAATATCAGGACACCAACCGCCTGCAATCCTCGATCCTGCTGGCGCTGAAGCCCGATGGCCGCGGGCTCACCGTCGTCGGCGACGACGCCCAGTCGATCTATTCGTTCCGCGCGGCGACCGTACGCAACATCCTGGAGTTTCCACAGAGCTTCTCACCCCGCGCGGAAATGATCACGCTCGACCGCAACTACCGCTCGACGCAGGCGGTGCTGTCGGCGGCCAACGGCGTCATTGGCCTCGCCCGCGAGCGCTTCACCAAGAATCTCTGGACCGACCGCACCTCCGCGCAGAAGCCGCAGCTCGTGACCGTGCACGACGAGGCCGACCAGGCCCGCTACATCGTCGAAGAGGTGCTGGCCAACCGCGAGCAAGGCGCACTGCTCAAGCATCAGGCGGTCCTGTTCCGCACCTCCTCGCACTCCGGTCCGCTGGAGATCGAGCTGACCCGCCGCAACATTCCCTTCGTCAAGTTCGGCGGGCTGAAATTCCTCGATGCCGCGCACGTCAAGGACGTGCTGGCGCTGCTGCGCTTTGCCGAAAATCCGCGCGACCGCGTCGCGGGCTTCCGCATCCTGCATCTGCTCCCGGGCGTGGGGCCGGCGACCGCGCAGCGCGTGCTCGACCAGATGGCCGAGAGCACCGACCCGCTGCACGCGCTCGGCCAGCTTCCTGTGCCGCCGCGCACCGGTGAGGACTGGACCGACTTCGTCCGCACCGTCGAAAACCTGCGCTATTCGGAATGGCCGGCTGATCTCGAACGCGTGCGGCTCTGGTACGAGCCGCATCTCGACCGCATCCACGAGGATTCCGAGACCCGCCGCGCCGACCTCATGCAGCTCGAGCAGATCGCGAGCGGCTATGTCTCACGCGAAAGATTTTTGACCGAGCTCACGCTCGATCCGCCGGATGCGACCAGTGACAAATCCGGCCCACCCCTGCGCGACGAGGACTATCTGATCCTCTCCACCATCCACTCCGCCAAGGGCCAGGAGTGGAAATCGGTGTTCGTGCTCAACGTCGTCGACGGCTGCATGCCCTCCGATCTCGGCGCTGGCACCAGCGCCGAGCTCGAGGAAGAGCGCCGCCTGCTCTACGTCGCGATGACGCGTGCCAAGGACGATCTGCACCTCGTCGTGCCGCAGCGCTTCTTCACCCACGGCCAGGCCGCCAAGGGCGACCGCCACGTCTACGCCTCGCGCACCCGCTTCATCCCGGAGTCGCTGGTCCCGCTGTTTGAGCGCACCGCCTGGCCGCGCGCTGCCACAGGCCAAGCGCGCGCCGCCGCGCAAGGCCCGAAGATCGACATCGGCGCGCGGATGCGGGGGATGTGGCGGTAGCCGTCGAAAGAACGGAAACCGAGCATTTCCAAAACGCGGCCTTGTGACGTCGCGGCCATCCCTTAAGTCTCGGCGATCCTCCCCACAGAGACCTGATCGATGACCGCACCGCTAGAATTCGGACTGGATACCTTTGGCGACGTCACCAAGGACGCCTCCGGTGCCATGCTTGCGCATGCGCAGGTGATCCGCAACGTCGTCGACGAGGCGGTTCTGGCCGACGAGCTCGGCCTCGACTTCATTGGCCTTGGCGAGCATCACCGCGGCGACTTCGCGATCTCCTCGCCCGAAACCGTGCTGGCCGCGATCGCGTCGCGCACCAAGCGCATTCATCTCGGCTCGGCCGTGACGGTCTTGAGCTCGGACGATCCTATTCGCGTCTTCCAGCGCTTTGCGACGTTGGACGCGCTCTCAGGCGGGCGCGCCGAGGTGATCCTCGGCCGCGGCTCGTTCACCGAATCCTTTCCGCTGTTCGGCTTCGACCTGCGTCGCTATGAAGAGCTGTTCGAGGAGAAGCTCGACCTGTTCGCCGCGCTGTTGTCGCAGAAACCGGTGAGCTGGGAAGGCAAGCTGCGTCCGCCCCTGAGGGACCAGCTCGTCTATCCGCCGGTCGAGAATGGCGAGCTCAAGACCTGGATCGGCGTCGGCGGCAGCCCGCAATCAGTGTTGCGCGCCGCACATTACGACCTGCCCCTGATGCTGGCGATCATCGGCGGCGATCCCGCGCGCTTTGCGCCTTATGTCGATCTCTATTACCGCGCCTTCAAGGAATTCGGCCGCCCGGCAAAACCGATCGGCGTGCATTCGCCCGGCTATGTCGCCGAAACCGATGCGCAGGCGCGCGAGGAGCTGTGGCCCGATTACAAGGCCATGCGCGACCGCATCGGCAGGGAGCGTGGCTGGCCGCCGATGGGGCGCGATGAGTTCGTGAGTGAGGCCGAGCACGGCTCGCTCTATGTCGGCTCGCCCGAGACCGTCGCGCGCAAAATCGCCGCGACCGCAAAGGCCCTCGGCATCGCGCGCTTTCAGTTGAAATATTCGGCGGGTCCCTTGCCGCACGACAAGCTGATGCGGAGCATCGAGCTCTACGGGAGCAAGGTGGTGCCGATGGTGCGGGAGATGATGGGTTAGCGCTTGGCGACGGCGGCCAGTCCGTCTTCGCTTTCACTGCCCAGCAATCACCAAAGCCTCTTCTTCGCGAAGGCGCAGCCCTCCTTCGCCAAGGCTTCGGAGGGCATCCTGCTTCTCGCTTTGGCGGGCTGCAATCCTGCGCAGCGCGTTAGCGCGAAGCAGGATGGTGGGGGAGGAAGAAGTCAAATCATCAAGCCTTGGCAATAACTTACAAGAAAGTGCGGGCGAATAGCGAGCTTTGAAACGAATAGGTTATTTTGTGCATCTCCCGCACCAATCGGAGATTTCCAGATGAACGGCAGCAAGGAAAAATACCTCTACCAGATCGACTGCCAACTGAGGCGCGAGAAGGATGCGACCAAGCGGATGCAGATCGGGTTGCTGATGGCCCAGATCCGGGAGGGCGGCGAAGCGGTCGAGCCGTTCCTGAAGCGCCAGGTCGATCTGATGCTGAGGCCGGCCGACGACGGCCAGACTCACTAACCGGAGATGAGACGATGAGCAGGAAGCCAAGACCGGGCGGCACGGTGATGATCAGTCGCAAGCCCTACACGGTTCTGGAAGGCCCCAAGCGCGACGCGAACATCTATCGGATCATGATCCGCGCAAAGGATGGCGGGGCTTATTGGGCTTCCGCGCCGAGTTGGCAGGCTGGATGCGGGCCTTGGCGCATCAGTGGTCCCGTGATCGGCGACCAGTAACCCGCATCTGGAATGGGATGCGACGATGAGCGACGAACGCATACCGGCCGAAGTCTTCCCGCTCGCCGAGTTCTTGGGCGAGGAGATGATCGAACGCGGTTGGAATACCGATGACCTGGCCATCCGCATCGGAGGCAACGAGAACATGATCGCCCGCAACATGCTGGCGCTGATGCTCTTGCTGAGCGTCCAGCGCGAAGGGCTTCTGATCGGGGATAGCATGCTCGACAGCCTCACCGAGGCGTTTGAGGTCGATCCTCAGTTCTTCCGCAATCTGGACACGGCTTGGCGCGAGGCTCCCGCCGATCGCCGCCGCTTCTATTCGCCACCGGAGAAGCTATTCGGCCCCGTCAGCCGGCGTAGCCTCATCCGAGCGATTTAGCCACTCGCATCTATAGGAAATGCGCCGTGCAGCATGCTTGGGATATTGTTCGGGAGGTGTGCTTGGCGTGTGGCCGCCCACGTTCTGACGAACTGTTGCAGTCGACAGAGTGCAGCGGACAGATCGAATATCGAGAGTACCTGATAGGAGGATACAAATGGCTGAGGGAACCAATTATTCCGGTAGTTTCAGCTTCACCGAAAAGGAAAAGGAAGAGTTCATCTACGGCCTAGTTGATGAGTTCAAGGCATCGCTTGCCGGGACAATGACAGATTCCCAGAAGTATGCCTTCATCGCAGGCGCAAGGTACGCGATCGTCACCCTCAGTAAGGGCGCGAGAGAATGAGCAAAAGCCGGATCATCGAGCTCCAGAAGTCGCTCAAGATCGCCCGCGCGGCGCTTGAGCGAATCCAGTGCGGCCACCGCAACCCCGAGGGGCTAGCGACGCAGGCGCTCGACGAGATGTGGAAACTGGAGCCTAAGCAGAAATTGCAAGTCCTGGTTGGGCACGATCCGCGCCGCTAGCCTGAATCACATTGGAAGGGAACGAACGATGATATCCTATCGAGATACGCACTGGAGCGATGCGCGTACTAATCGCGAGTTTATCGAGGCACTTGTTAAGATCATCGCGAGCACGGCGCCGGAGTATCGCAATGATCTGTGCAGAGACTTCCGCATTCCCCCGGCCATGGTCGCGGCGGAAATAGCCCGTCGCACATGAAAGATGAAGGACCGACTGATGACGAATAGGCCGCTAAGTGTCGTGGATTACGACGCATGGAATCGAGGCTACATGCCACCTTCTGAGCACGTCCTAATCGACAAACTCGCCTATCGTGGCGCCCGCGTCCATTTGAGCACCCCGATTTCGAGGGAGCACCAAATCTGGATCGTGATTGATGGACCAGCGCTGACCAACAAGCAGCGCAAGGCGATCCGCGACATGGTGAACCTCTGGTTTGAGGACGAAGAAACCGAACAGCTTGGAACCGGCTCTGAGAGCGCACCCGGCCTTGCTCAGTGCGATACCCCATCGCCCGCTCGCGAACAGAGCGATGGGCCTTCGGTCTCGAATGGTGTGCTCAATGCCGAAGATTGAAGTCAGCGACTGCGGCGAGGAAGGATGCGGCGAATGCGACGTCTGCACCTATCTCAATTTCCTCGAATGGTGCGGTCAGGTGGCCGGCGGCGTTCCGCACACGATCGAGCGCAATAGAGCTATCGAGGAGCACCTTGACCGCGCCTATCCACATTGGCGCACCTGAGCAGGATGTGACCCCGAGCGGGCAATCAGGCCCGCTGATACCCTGAGGATGTTTCAGCGTGTCCCGCGTCCGCATCAGAAAGACCAAGGAAGCCGTGCCAGGCACCGGCAGCTACCGCGTGGACTACGACGGCAAGACCATGTTTTTCTATTACGACGATGAGCCGAGCCGCCGGCTGCAACCTGATGCAATGACCAGCGAACAGGCGCTTGAGGCGGCTAGGACGTTCGCGCGGTCGAAGTCCTAAGCGATCACGAGGGCGGATATTCGCCGTCAACGCTGGAACGGCTCCCTCGCACAAACCCCTGCCCGTGGCGCAGTTCATCGTACCATTTCATGAGCATGCCGATCTGCATTTTCTGCGTCGCGACTTCGCTCATGGCTGCGCTGAACGACTTGAACTCCTTTTTCATCTCGTCGAAGTCGTCAACGAGACGGGTCAGAATCGCGCTGTTTGTCGCCTCCGAGATCCCGCGCTTGTAGATGATGCTGGCAGCGACGATGAACGCGCCGGCCACTGTCAGCACGTCACCGAACTTGATCGTCCATTCGAAGGTGATTCCCACGGGCAATCCTCAGCGCTTGATGATCCTGGTCACCCCGAGCCCGAGCTCGTAGATGAAGTAAAACCCATACACAACGCCGATGATCTTCCACTGGTTGTCGTCGAGCGGATCGGTGGTGAAGATTTTGCACGTTCCGATCGGCGCCTGAGAGCAGCCAAGGAATGAACCGATGACCTTATCCCAGACCAGCAGCTTCCAGACGACGATGATGACAGGCGACGCCGCGAAGGCGCGCACGATCATGTTGGTGCGTGACGTCTTCCCTTCAGACATCTGAAGGTCGCGTTGAGCCTCGAGCGTTTTGACGCGTTCCTCGGCGGCAATCTTCTCCTGCTCGGTCGTCGCATTAAGCGCGTCGGCGCGCGCCTTCACGATCGCCGTGGTGATCTTCTCGATCGGATCGGCCAGCCCGAGCAGGATGGAAAGCCAGCCCATGGTCAGCCCTTGGCGATCGAGCGAAGCCGAGAGGCGATCGTGAAGGCCGAAACCACCATCATGAAGTAGCCGAGATACTTTGGATCGGCGTGCAGGAGGTCGGAAACCTGCTGCTTGAAGTTCGGGTCACCAAGCGTTGCGGCGATGGTATCGAGCTGGTTGAGCAGCGCGCCGATCGCGCCGATAAGGTAGGACCAGGCCATCGTCAGCGACTTGCCGCAGAGCGCCCAGACCTTGGCCCAAAAGCCGTCGGCCTCCTGATAGAAGGTCTTGAAGGCCGGATAGGCGGCCAGCCGCGGCCGCAGGAACAGGAGATACGCGACTACCAGGCCGGGCGCGACGAGAATGGCGGTCCAGATCATTGTTTCCTCTTGAAAATGGCGGTGAATAATGCAGCGAGCGCATCCCAGATCGTGGTCTTCTTGGGCTGAGGTGCAGGCATGGGCGCAGGCGGCGGCGGAACGGATGGCTTCGGGCCGGGCGCGGGTGACAGGACTGGCGGAAGCGAGAAATCGACCGGCGCGGTCCCGAGCGCGGCTTTCCACTGGCGAAGCCATTCGACCCGCTCGGGATACCCGACGATCTTGCGGGTATCAGTCACGAGATGGCCGACGTTGAGCATCGAGGAGACGCCGGCGATGTCGTCCTGGAGGGCAAATGGCAGGCAGCCGCAAGCGACAAAGTCCGCGACTGCGCACAGCATGAAATTCTTGGGATCGAGGACGAGATCTGGGTTATCGAGGAGCGGCAGCCCGGTGGCTTTCTGAAGCTGCTCATAGCCATCCCGGCCGGTCACCTGCGAGCCACCACGGCCCCGATAGGTATAGCCATCGTTCGTTCCGGGACGATTGCCCATGCGGCCGCCGTAGGTTTTCACGCCCAGCGCGACCTCGTTGTGGGCGTAGGGAGCCGCTGAGGCCACCGTCGGGAAGCGGCCAGGCCAGACCTCGGTCATCCGCTGCGCGCTGTAGTTCAGGCTCTCGACAACGTCGTGCCCTGCCCCGCATTCGTGGCTGATTTGAGCCATGACATGGGCAACGAGCAGAGGCGTGTTGATCTTGTAGCTTTCGAAGACCGCAGGAGCAGTGACCGCGATGCCATCCCGAAGGCCGTCGATCTTCTGGTCCCCATTGGGCCAGAGATTGTACAGGGTGTTGATGAAAGCCACGGCGGGTCTCCGGTCTATACCGGCGACCTCGCCTCAAGTGTGGCAGTGCCGCAACGCACCGGATCAGAAGCACTTCCATGCGTTGTTCTGACGGAACGCCATCGATCCGGTGCTGCCGCCTGTGCAGGCGGAGCCGGGCGTCCCGTCAGAGACAAACACCTGGCTCCCATTACCGGCAGCTATACCTAGTAATGTCGACGCAGTGAACGAAAGCCCAGAGTTCAGCAACAACCCCAATCCGCCAGTGATTGATGAGAAATTGGCGGTTCCTGAGAGTCTATTAGACCCGACAGTAAGAGCGCCGGCGAAATAGTTTCCGCCTGCGTTGATCGATCCGCCAACCCCGAATAGAGTGTTGCCAGCGATGTCCACGTTGGCAAACTGTCCACCCACTGTCGATGCCATCGTCAAGGCGGTGCCCATAACATTGACGTGGTTACCTCTGATTACCCGATTATCAGTGTTGGACGATCCATTGGTGCCGGCTGTTAGCTGAAATCCATTGCTGCCCCCCGCATCCGACGTGCAGTTATTGGACAAGATCGACACGTCCCCAGCATTTTGCGCGGCGACGTTTATGCAGGTCCCGTTGCTGTACATCGAGTTTCCGACGATGGAGATGTCCGTCGTGTCGTTGATGGAAATAGCACCACGCGGAAGCAGGCTGTCCAAACTCGATTGACCGACAATGAGATTGTTTTCGATTGTTGTCCGCGCAGAATTGGCGCTGCGAAGCGTGCTGGCCCCATTGCCGGCAAAATAAATCCCCGATCCAACAGGAGAATTGATGTAATTGTTTGAGACGATGCCGTCAGCCGACGGGTTGCCGTCCGAATTCAAATCGTAAACAGTGATGCCATAGGCATTGGTCGCGCCGAACCCATTAGTGCAATGGGAGCTATTCGTCTGCCCAGGGCGGAGAATGTGGTTCCCGATCAATTGATATTTGTATGTGTCACCGAACAAAATGATCCCGAAGCATGCAGCATCTGCCTGCATGAAGTTGTTGCTGATCCGAACGTTTTCGTACCGCCCACCGCCAGCAGTCCCAGAGAAAAAGATAATCAAGGAGTTTGAATTGTTTGAAGGGACGGGATCAGTCGGAATGTCGGCTGTTGCGGTGATGAACTGGTTTCCATCGATGATGATATTCGAGGCCGGAAGGGTGCTGCCCTGCGTGTTGAAATTGACCCAGTAGTTGTTGTTGAAGCCGCTGAACTTGTTATTCCTCAGAAATATGTTCGAGCCGATCTGGGGTGCGCTACCGTTTTGGCCGAACTGGATGGCGCCGACGGTCGAACTCGTCCAAGAGGTCACGTTGTCCGATCCCTGAAACCACACTCCGGTAATCGAGATGCTTGTCTTGTTGCTGATGAGCAAAATCGGCCAAGCAGAGCCGATTCCCTTGATCGATGGACTCTGGGTATTTGCACCTACCAAGGTCGTGTTGGAAGGCAGGTTGAGCGGTGCACTCGTGACGCAGGTTGATCCTGCCGGGATGAAGATCGTCTTTCCGGCGGAGGCGGTGAACATTGCTTGCAGCGCAACTTTGTCGTCGGTGCTGCCGTCGCATGCAGCTCCGAAGTCCTGCGGCCGAACGTAAAGCGCTGAAGCTCCAGCCGTTGCCGCGATCGTCAGAGGGTTCGTCCCAGTGATCGATATCCCACCACCGGCCGCGATGTTGTTCGTGATGGTCGTCGGCCCGGTCCCTGAGAAGGCGATGCCGTTACCCGCCGTGAAAGTCGTGGACGGCACCGATGCACCGGGGACGAGATTGCCGCCGGCATCGAACACGGCTCCAAGATTGGCGCGACCAGCGAGAGGGGGAAGGGTCGCCATGGTCTCGCCCGGCGGAACGCGCACCGTGCGGCCTGCGACGTCATTGGTTCGGTCCCAGGTCTCTCGGTTCTGCGCGACGATGTCGGTCAGCGCCTGATTGAGGTCTCGCGCTGCGACGCCCCGGTTTTCCGTGAATTGCGAGGTCCGCCGCGGGCGGCGAGCGCCCACGATTTGAACGGTTCCGGTCTGTACAGAGGTGAAGGTCAGAACGGCGTCGGTGATGGGGCGCGGCAGCGTCGCCAGCGGTCCGGACGGGCTTGTGATTGTATAATTGGCCGACGAGACGAGTGCCCCGTTCAACCAGACCTCAACCCAATTGCCGTAGTCGGTGCTATCCCCATACAGCGCAAACCCGACCGCGCATGCGCAGGTCGTGTTCGAGATGGTGTAGCTGGTCCTGCGCTCGGTGTCGGGCAGCGCAGGAACGGGCGACGGGGCTTGCGCGAAGGCCGGGGCAATCCCGGCGGCAAGAGCGAAAGCGAGGATGGTGCGGCTGATGATGTTCATGCCGCGGAGGGTGCGGGACCCACAGGTTGCCGCAACGCACCGAGGCTTGCTCACCGTGGGGTTGCAGTGTTATAGGACCGCCCTTTGGAAGACGGGGCATGGAAATGCGTGACGTGGTGACGGGGTTTTATGTCGATGTGCTGGAGCGGCTCGTCGACAAAGGCGTGGTTTCGAAATCGGATAGCGTCCTCGTCGTCTGCGGAGGCCCGCTCGACGAGAAGGTGATGGCAATGGTCGGCTTCGGCCAAGTGACCGTGACAAATCTAGATGACACCATGTCAAGCAACTTCCAGGACGCTGAAAATCTGACCTACCAGAACGACAGCTTTGACCTTGTCGTGGTGCATGCCGGTTTGCACCACTGCTATTCGCCGCATCGGGCACTGCTCGAGATGTATCGCGTCGCGCGAAAATGCGCGGTGGCCTTTGAAGCAAGAGACAGCCTGATGATCCGCACCGCGGTCCGGTTCGGCCTGACCGAGGATTACGAGACCCACGCCATCAGGATGAACAACGGTCTCGGCGGCGGCGTCGCCAATGGGCCGGTTCCGAATTTCATCTATCGATGGACCGAGGATGAGGTACGAAAAGCAGTCGCGAGCTTCGATCCTGCTCACGCTCCAACGGTCAGTTTCTTCTATGATCTGCGCATTCCGGTTCAGCGCTTCACTCAGGCTGGCAACCGCTTGATGCGAGCGTTCGCACTAGCTATTGAGCCGGCATCCAGGCTGTTCGCGCGGCTACTACCGAAGCAGTGCAACGAGTTCGCATTTGCGGTCGTGAAGGCAAACGAACTGCAACCATGGATGGAGACGGCGGTCAGAATGCGGCTCGATAAAAAGCGTGGTGATCGGACACCAAATCCAATTTTGAGCGACGCCGAATTTGAAAAATGGGAAGAAAACGGCCGCATCTGGTAGGGTCAATGCCCCTCCGGCTTGATCTTCATCGGGATTCCGAAGGCGTTGTTCGCGCCAGCCTCGACCTGATTGAGCGCGCCTCTTAGCCAGAACAAGTTCTGCCCCGCAATCAGACGGCGGATCGCCTTGGTGTCGCCCTCGTTCCACTCCGACGGCTTTGATACTGCCGAGGTTGCCGATAGAATGCCGCCGATCTTGCCGGCGGTGGGGCCGAGAAGCTGGTCAAGCGCCGATCGCGAGACATAGCGCGACGTGGGCTTGTCGGCGCCGATCAGGCGGTAGATGTCGACACCGCCGCGCGTCGCCTTGGACGCCAGTGCATTCCCTTCCTCGAACCATCCGAGAAGGTTGCCCTTGCTGATCGCCTCCTTGATCCAGTCCTGCGGCTTGTCGCTGGTCGGCTGGCCCCCGGTCAGGCTCGATAGCTTGTAGGAGAGCATTCCGAGGCCCATGGAGAAGATCATGCCTTGCAGCACCTGGGCGTCACGGCGCTGAAGGTTCGAGATCAGCACGCGCTCCGTGGCGGCCGCAGTGAAGCTCTTGAACTGGCCGATCACCGACAGGATCGGGTGAGACATCCACAGCGGCTTCTCCTGACCCGGCGTTACCACGGAAATGTCAGCATCGCGTGCGACCGCGCCCTCAAAGACGCGCCGGGCTTCCTTGTCGGTCCAGTCGGCGGTGTTCGGCAGGTGCACGCCGTCGCGGATTTCGCCGCCGTCCTCGAATGCCTTGGCGATCCGCGCGGCCATGTGCGGCTCGATGCCGGATTCGCCGAGATTGCGGATCTGACGCGCGCTGGCGGTGCCCTCGGCCGACGCCTTGACCGCGCGCAGGATCTCGGAGCCGGCGACCAGCGAGGCGTTGATCTTGGCGAAGTCCGTCCACGGCGCCAGCATGTTGGCGAACTGGAATTTGCCGGTCGCCCACTGCATGGTGCGCTCGACGCGGGACTGCGGATGGTAGGTGTCCAGAACGTCGGTGATGGCATGGTGCCGGGATGCGAGCACCGATTCCACCGCGATCCCCATGGCCCGATACTGCCGGCCGGCCTCCTTCCACACGTCTGACTGCCTGGTCATCATGTTGAAGAACGGGCCCCATGCGTCGCGGAAGGTGGTCGTCAGGCCGTGCCGCAGCACCGTCCCGGCCATGTCGGGCAGCGACGAGAGCGCGGCCGAGCCCATCGAGGTCAGCACATTGTACTGCTTCAGGACGTTCGCCGCGCGCGCGACGTTGCGCATTGGCAGGTCCGGCGAGATGCCGTAGACCCCACGGATGCGGTCGCGGATCGCCGAGAGGTCGTCGATCACGCCCTGCCGTTCCTTCTCGATCCGGGTCCGCTCCTTCTCGGACTTTGCCCCATCGACCAGCGCCGCGTATTCGTCGTTGATCTTCCGGAACGCCTCGGTCATCCGGACGTCGCCGAACTTCTCGGTCAGCAGTACGTCCGGCACCATGGTCCGGAGGTGCGCGGCGACGATGTGTTCGATGTCGTTCTCCAGGAAGTCCCGGATCGTGGCGTCGGGGATGTTGAACTCCCGGGCCGCCAGCGCGCCGCGGGGCGGTTCGCCGCCGCTAAACCCGCCGGTCCCGTGCTCCATGCCGAGATCGTAGGGCAGCCGGCCATCAGGCGAGCCGAGGATGCGATCGGTGATCTCCTGGGCGCGCGCGCGGAGCTCGTCCCGCGGCATGTCGCGGTCGCTCTCCAGGATGCGCTTCACAGCCCGGTCCACGGCCTTGTCGGCGCTCGACAGGCGCTCGCCGGTGCTCTTGGACTCGCCTGCCTCGATCTTGGCCTGGCGGGCCTTCTCGGCCTCCGCGCGAGCCTTGAGCGCCGCCTTGGCCTCTGCGGTCGACTTGCCCTCCCAGCGGCCGATCTCCTCCTCGATCTTGGCCCGCATGGCGTCCCGGTTAGCGACCTCGGACGCCAGCTTCTGCTCGAGCCCCTCGATCTCGGCCAGCTTCGCCGAAGCGCGGTCGGCCAGCAGGTTGCCCCGGTTGCGGGCGAGCGTCTCGAAGACTGCACCGCCGCGGGCGTTCTGGAGCGGCAGGTTCTCCTGGTCAGCCCCTTCCCGCAGCTTACGCGAGCGCTGGTTGGCCGCCTTGTTGATCCGGGTGGTTTCCTCCTGGCGCGCCGCAATCACGTCGGCGTCGGTCTCCAGCTTGGCGATCCGGCCTTGCAGCTTCTCGATCTGGTCAACGGCGACCTGCATCGCGCCGTGATACGCGCCGATCTTGCCCTGCGCGTCGGCCTTGGCTTGCTGCTGCCCGGCCAGCCAGTCGGTCACCCGGTTGACGAATTCCGGCCGCTGCGCCGCGATCGCCTGCTTGTTGTAGAGCCGCTGGACGTAGCTGTCGGCGGTCTTCACATCCACATCCTCGGGCAGGAGGCCGATCTTGATCGCCCGCTCCTTCCAGGTATCGAACACCTTCCGGATTTGCTGCGCGGCCGCGGTCACCTGCGGGATGTCGTGCTGGTCACCGTTCCGCATGGCGTCGGAAACGGCCTCCTTGAACTGGTCGAAGGACAGCTTGCCCTCCGGTGCGCCGGTCAGGTTTTCGATGCCCTTGCGGAAGGTGCGCGTGATAGCGGATGGCAGCTGATCGCCATAGCGATACTCGGTGAAAAGCCGATCTAGTTCGTCTCCGACGGCGACCTGACCCTGTTTGATCTTCAGTCCCGCCTCACGGTCGAGCGCCGGGCCGCCGCCGAAGACCGTCGATTTGCCCTCCTCGACGTTCTCCTTGAACAGCAGCGACGTCTCGGCGAGGTCGGCGCCTGCGCGCCGGGCCGACACGCTATCGGACCCGAACACCCGCTGCATGGGCGAGGTCTTCTCGACTACCCGCCGAACGCCGGGGATCTGGTTCAAGCCGAAGTCGACCAACTCCAGCTTGCGGGTGTCGGAGGCGGCGGCGCCGGCGGCAACGGCAAAGCCCGTGCCAGTTTCTGGGGCAGAATCCCCACCCATTTGCCCCACCGGCATCTCCACCGGCGGATTGCCTGCGTGCGCGTTCATCTCGGCCCGGTCGACCGACAGCGCCCGCTCCAGCACCGCGCGCTCCTCGGGAGCCAGCAGGGACGCCGCGCCACCGCCCAAGAGTGCTGTCAGAAGCGTGCCGCTGGCGACGTTGAGTGCGGACTCGGACAGCGGCCGGGTCTGCTGCGTGGCCTGCATGATCGCCTCCTGCGAGGCCGTCGCCATCAATCCGGCCTTTCCCATGTCGGTCACGGCCTTGGTGAAGGTCAGTCCGCCGCGCGCCGCGTCGATCCCGACACCGCCCGGCAGCAGCATGGTGGGGTCCAGCATGCCGGCCATGGTCGAGGCGATGAAGCCGATCTTGCCGTTGGAAGAGAGCAGCCGGCGGTCGCCCTCCTCGGTATCGATCTGGCTCTTGATGGCCTGCGTCTCGGCCTGTGACTGCGAGCCGACGAAGGAATGCCCGTGCTCCAGGAAGTAGCGCGGATCGCCCCAGCCCTTGATCTCATCCAGCGGATTGTAGCCTGGCACCGGCTGGTAGGAGCCGGAGTTGCGCATGTACTGCATGGCCGAGACGAAGCTGTTCGTCTGCCGGAACGCAGCACGGAAAAGCGCTTCCCCGCCATCCTCGGGAGACGGCGGGTTCTGCGGTGCGACGCCCTGCTCGGTCCGCAGGCCGAAACTGGCATCGTTGGCGACGTCGAGAGCGGTCATGGCATGGGCATCGCGTTTTCAAACTGGCCGGTGCGCAGATAGTCGACGGCCTGGCGCTGCTTCTCCAGCGTCGAGCCGTACTTCGCGACGTGGTTCGAGGGGTCGAAGGCCACACGCGCGGCCAGAATTTCGGTCGTGCCGTCGGCGCGCCGGATCGCCACCTGATAGGACGCAGGGCGCCCCTGCCCAATCTCGGCCGCGGTCTGGCCGTCGGAGATCAGGCCCTCGATCGACCAGCGGCGGTCGGACCCAGCAAAGCTGCCCATCTCGAGCGAGCGCCCGGCCTCGGAGAACTCCGGACCAGCCTTCCCCGCCACCCACGCGCGCAGATCTTCGCCGAGCCAGTCGTGCGAGCCTCCGATAGCCGGATAGGAGCGCTCCGGCGGGTTCTTCATGACCTGATTGGCGCCGGCCTGCGACACGCCCCAGGTCGACGACAACCGCTGCACGGCGAGGTCGGATGCCTTGTCTGCATCGACGCCATAGGCGCGCAACGCCGAATAGGTGCTCCGGAAGTCGGCCACGAGCTCGCCGCCCTTGATGCTGTCGAACGGCGCCGACGGCGTCGCACCGGTGATCCGGCCGATCAGCGGCAGGCCGGAGCCCAGTTTGTAGGCCATGTCGGAGGGCGCGAGGTTCGCAGTCTCCTTCTCGGCCGCATCCCGGGCCGCCTCGCGCGCCTTGAGTGTCGAAGGGTCGTCGCTAGCGTTCAGCCGCTCGGCGAGTTCGGCCGCGTTGAACGAGCCGCGCAGGCCCTGCCACGCCTGCAACTTGGTGATCGCTGGCTTGCCAAGCTTCGCCTCAGCCTCGGCCGCATTATCCCGCCACAGCTTATCCACAACCGACATGGCCGTGGACATCTTCACCGGGTCCTTGCTCGACATCATGCCGGTGACAGAGTCGACGAATCCTTTCTGGTCGAGCAGCCGGTTCAGATCGTCGGGGCGGAGGGTCGTCGCCACGGCCGACAGCACACCGGCGCCGGAGGGGCCGTCCATGGCCGCCTGAAAGGCCGGCATCTCATCCTTAGCGATCACCGGCGGCGCCGGGGTGTGGTCCATCGAGGCGATGCGCTCAGAGGCCGCCAGCCGCTCCTGGAGCGCCCCGGGGATGGTCTGCGGCTGGTCGGGCACGATCGGCGACACCGGCTTGATCCAGCCCCGCGTAGCGGCCTCCTGATAGGGCTTATCCTGAAGGTTCTTCTCGGACTGCTGGTACTGCGACAGCGCAGCCGCGGCTACGTTCATGTGGTGCTGGTCCTGCCCATTCGTGGCGTCGCGGTAGGCCGCCAGTACGCGTTCGCGCTCCGGCCTCTCCATCTGCGACAGCGCGCCGCCGAGGATCTTGCCATCCATCTTCTCGGCGACGGGCCCGAACTTTTCCGGGTACTGGGCCGCGGTCTGCCGAACCATCGCCACGTCCTCGACGCGCGGCAGCAGGCCGTTGTTGATGGCCTGCTCGATCCCCGCCGCGGCCTGCGTCGCCGCCTGCACCCGAAGGCTTTCGTCGGCCGCCAGCGTCCGCACATAGGCCGAGCCGAGGAATGGGTTGCGCTGCAGGTCCGCCGCAGTGAAGCCGGGGCCGCCGTTCGCCGCCGGCGCCAGCACTCGCTCGCCGGCCGGCTGACGGCCGCCCGGGAGCGATGACCACTGGCCGGAAAGCTGGCGCGGCACGTCGGAGATCGCCGCCTGGTCACCAGACTTCAGGACGGCCAGCAGGTCTTTGCCGGTGCGCGCCTTGTATTCGGTCTGGGCGAGGTCCCACGCCGCCGCGTCCTGGTTCGCCGGCGAGAAGTCCTTGAGCCCGAGCTTCTTCGCCTGCGCGTCCCATGTCGGCGCGATGAACTGGTAGCGACCGGCCGCAGACGACGTCTTGCCGACATCTGGCCCCGAGGTGATCGGCTCGGCGATACGGGGATGGTCGGCGAATCCCTCGAACGTCTTGTCGGCCGCGCCGCCGTACCGGACATTGTAGCGGCCGGCGCTTTCCGTTGCGGCGATCCGATCAAGCAGCGCGCGCCCCTCCGGCGGGATGGCCGGGTTGACAACGCCGGTC